>NC_019729.1:2073916-2374199 GCF_000317475.1 Oscillatoria nigro-viridis PCC 7112 | reverse complement strand
TAGAGCGCGAAATAACCGCATCTGAGCCTAATTTTACAACCGCACCGCAGCCTCAACAAATCCAGGAAGCAACCGAGAACCCCGACAGCCCAAACATAGCTGACACCTCCCCTCCATCTCCAGAATTCCCCATCCCCAATTCAGAATATTTAATCCCTTCCCAGCCAGCCGGAGCATATTTAGACACTCAGCAGCGCTACCAACTCCTAGAAACCGTGCCGCCGAGAAAACGCTCAGACACAGTAGCAGTAAAAGTATTGGACTGTCAGCCGCTGGAAATGTCACCCCTCAAAGCCATGCTAGCAGCCAACTCTGCCAGCGTCGCCAGACGAACATCCCCCTATAGCGCAGCAATCAGCGGAGAAAATTCAACCAATCCCGCCTTAGCAGAGCTTTGCCAAGGCATAGCTGAACCTTATCTGGCACTCCGGTGGCAATTCTCTCAAAACCTGCCAGTCATTCACGATAGCTGGTCAGACAACGAACAGGCAGTCCTGCTGCTAGAAGACTGCTCCCAATGGCCGCTGCTGGTAGAACGCTGGAGTCAACCCGAAACTTCCACCCAGCAAATTTTATACTGGCTGCACGAAATGACAGAACTCTGGGCTGCCCTAGAACCTTGGCGCTGTCGGCAAAGCTTGTTGGAACTGACAAATTTGCGAGTCAACCCCGACTCTTCCTTTTCCTTGGCTTCTTTGCGGCTGCAATACCTCTATCCCGAACCCGCGGGATCAAACCTGCAACTGGTAGATTTGGGGCAATTGTGGCAGGTGATATTTAGCCAGTCCGAGCATCGCACTCAGTTTGGCGCCTTGCTCGACTTGCTGCAACAAATGTACAGAGGCGAGATTAACACAATCGAAGAATTGCGATCGCGCCTAGAAACAGTTCCCCTCGAACTCCAACCCCCACCTTCACCAAGCTCAACCCCGACGCGCAGGCATTACCGTAGCCCCGACGAGTCGCCCCCCGACGTTGGCGAGGTCTTAACCCAGCCGATGCCACTCCAGATTTACAGCTTAGAAGACGCAGGCCTCACCGATGTTGGCCGCACGCGGGACCACAACGAAGACTTCTTCAGCATCTGGACTCAGCTCAACAAAATCGAAAGCTCCTTCGGTCGCATCTTTCAAACCAAAGGGCTTTACATTCTCTGCGACGGCATGGGCGGACACGACAGCGGAGAAATAGCCAGCCAACTAGCGGCTGAAACCCTCAGAGAATTCTTTCAAACCCGTTGGGAAAATCAACTACCTCCGGCAGAAACCATCCGCGAGGGAGTGCTGCTAGCCAACAAAGCCATCTTTGAAATCAATCAAAAGGACGGACGCTCCGGCAGCGCCCGCATGGGTACAACTCTAGTCGCAGTCTTAGTTCAAGACACCCAATTCGCCGTTGCCCACGTCGGCGACAGCCGCCTCTACCGACTGAGAAAGGGACAAACCCTAGAAAAAATCACCTCAGACCACGAAGTAGGCCAGCGCGAAATTAAGCGCGGGGTTGACCCGGAAACTGCTTATGCCCGTCCCGACGCCTATCAACTAACTCAAGCCATCGGCCCGCGAGACAGTAATTTTCTCAAGCCTGACGTGCAGTTTTTAGACTTGTGCGAAGATACTTTGTTGATTTTGGCTTCCGACGGCCTGACAGATAATGATTTGTTGGAAACTCACTGGCAAAACACTCTCGAACCCCTTTTCAATCCCCAAGCCGATCTCGACCAGGGAGTTGCCCAGTTGATTGAACTCGGCAACCAACGCAACGGTCACGACAATATCACGGCAATTATCATTCGGGCCCAGGTAGGCGCATTTCGATTTTAGAATTTCGATGCTGCCAACTTTTTCAAAGGTGGCGCCTTTCCCCCGTGACGGTCTGGGTTAAACCTGCAATTTTTGCAGAGAAAAAAAACAGCTTCTGCCGTTTCCGGGCAAGGCTTTACTGCTCGCTCTGTTCTTAGGTATCCGGTGTTAAAACAGCTTCGGTTTGAGCGATCGAAAACTGATTGCAGAGCCATACTATGGCAGACAAGCTGTGGAGTACCAACCATTTATCCGTAGCTTGAATTTTGAGACTCTGTTCAGGGAATCTACCGGAAAAAGTGGCTTGATAGTAAGTGGATTCATCATAGTTGAAAGAGCTTTAACTTACAAAAATACTTAGTCTAATGAAAAAAAATCAACTAAAATGAAGTGAGTCTGCAGGCGGGATGATGCGAAATCGGTTTGATACCCGATCGCTATGGGAGCAAGGTGGGCATAGGTGGGAAGTGTCCGCCCTACATCATATATATGTGGGGCTTAAATCACA
Source organism: Oscillatoria nigro-viridis PCC 7112 (assembly GCF_000317475.1). Taxonomy (NCBI): domain Bacteria; kingdom Bacillati; phylum Cyanobacteriota; class Cyanophyceae; order Oscillatoriales; family Oscillatoriaceae; genus Phormidium; species Phormidium nigroviride. Next base: position 2,371,889 of record NC_019729.1, on the reverse strand, counting down.
ATCTGCTGCTACATCAAATTTACGTAAAAGTTTAGCCATTGTTTACCTAGTTTTTGTCGTGGCAATTGTTAAATCGATCGACTGTGTTTTAAGGAGCGATCGACCCCTCTGAATTTTTACGGATAATTGTTCCCAAAAAACTATTTATAACTTAATTGTTTGTGGAATCTTTAATCACAATCAGGATATTATAAAATTTTAGTGAAACTCACCTGTGAAGCTCGTAAGGAATGAGAATTAAATAAAATCCACTTTTCATGACTGTTGTGGGATGGGCTCTTATAGCCCGTCCCTGATAGACGGGCTATAAGAGCCCATCCCACAAGAAAAAAGGGAAATTATTTAATTGACGATCCTAAGTAATTTTTAATTGCTAATTTTTCAAAGCCCTACGCCCCGAATCTGTAAATTCCCGCCAACTCTCACTGCCACATCAGGGAGTTCAACCACATCAATCGAAAATGCTGCTGACTCTTTTAGATCCAGAAAAACAGACCCCCCTGCAACAGTGGAGTTTCGAGAGCGAATCCATTGTTCGCATCGGCCGCTCTCCAGAAAATCACGTTGTGATCCCCAATGCTCTAGTGTCGCGGCAGCATCTGGAATTGCAAAGAGTTAATAGCGGGAGCTCCAGTCAGTGGTACTTAGTCAATTCCGGGACAAATGGCACTTTGGTTAACGGTATTCTCATGTCTCAGGGTTGGATATCCGACGGTGCTCTGATCCAGTTGGCGCGGGGCGGCCCAATTCTGCATTTCCAAGTTATTACTATTGAACTCGGCGGCAAAATTAAGGCGAACCCCAGCGTCAATGTCGCCGCCCCGCGGTGTAGCCACGCGGGAAACCCGCCGGGGAATTTATTTTGCATCCACTGCGGCGAACCGATTAAAGTCGAGCGCACGGTGCGCCACTACCAAGTGCTGCGAACTTTGGGCCAAGGCGGTATGGGGACAACGACTTTAGCCTGGGATCGAGATAAAGCGAAAGCTCAACAACCCGGAAGTTCCCCTGCAGCTTCTCTGGTAGTTCTCAAGGAAATGAATGCTGACATGGCTCAAATAGTCAAAGCTCAAGAACTGTTTGAACGTGAAGCTAAAACTCTCAAGGCCCTCCACCATCCGGGAATTCCTCAGTTTTTTGACTTTTTTGTGGAAGGGGGCAAAAAATACTTGGTGATGGAAATGCTCCACGGCGAGGATTTAGAAAAACGCATCTACAACCGCGGGCCAGTTGCTCCCCAACAAGCAATAGAGTGGATGATCCAAACCTGTGAGGTTTTGGACTACATTCACTCTCAAAAACCCCCGATCGTCCACCGGGATATTAAACCTGCTAATTTGCTGGTGCGCCACCGCGACAATCGCATTACAGTGCTGGATTTTGGTGCCGTTAAAGAAATCGGCACTCCTCCAGGGACTCGCATCGGCGTTGAAGGCTACACCGCACCAGAACAAGACCGGGGACAGCCTCTCCCTCAGTCGGATTTATATGCTATTGGGCCTACTTTAATTTTTTTGCTGACGGCCCAAAGCCCTCAAAACTTTTACGGGAAAATACCTGGAGGTTACGGGTTTAAGCTCGAAAATATTCCGACGATCGCCCCCAAGCTGCGAGAGACCATTTTGCGAACCACGGCAGCCAAGCCTGGGGATCGCTTTCAAACTGCTCAACAATTAGCTCGATCTTTAGCAGCTTCCCTTTAATAGAAGTCAGAAGTCATTAGTCATCGGTCATTAGTCATTAGTCAGAAGGAAAAAGTCCGCGGTCATTCGTCATTCGTCACTAGCAAGAGGGAAGAGGGAACAAGGAAGAGGGAAGAAGTTAACAAGGGAAAATTTATTGAGAAAATTTACCCGATCGCCTCGGAATTTCTCTCCAACACCCAAGTCCTCCGTCTCCTCTGTTATTCTTCGTCCCAAGCTTCTACAGCTATCAACTCGCTCACGGGGTCTTGCATAGAAAAATCAAACTCTAGCAATTGCTGTTTCCAGTACGGCCATTCGTCGCCGTAAAGCAGGGCAATTTTCCAAATACTGTCTGTCGGCTTGATAATGTCAGATGTGACGAGAGAATGCACCTGACGCTGGAACTTAACCATCGGCTGTATAACCTGCTGGCTCATAATACCTCTTGAATTGTTTAAATCTTGTGTAATTACCACTTCCCAGCTCTCACTTTTTACCGCAGTTTCGCCAAGAACAGTCTCGCCAAGATACGTGTAGATTTTTGTCGGGAAGCTACATATTCAACTTGTATCTTAAGAGAGTTCGTTTTGACAAGGGCCTATAAGCAGGACTGAAGAGTCAAGACCGACTTCAAAGAATTAATCATCTTTGAACTGTCCCGCTATATGCTGTCGATCGACAGTGGGAGCTTTGCCGCCTCGATTGTTTCCACCGATTGTTTCCACATAGTGGCAGATGCAAGGGCTGCGTTCGGCTTGTTCTTGACAAGGCTGAGTTTGCGTAGGAAAAACTGCAACTACTGCGCTTTGGCTGCTAGAGCGTAATTTCCGCTTTCCTGCGGGTAAACCACACCTGTTTCACCTTCGACACTGGGTTCGCTGTGAGAGTGGGGTCTGAGCTACATAAACCGATTATAACTCTACTCACCGCAAAAGCGATCGAAAATTGTTGGATACTGTTGATCGCCACCTCTAAATGTCGATCGAACATTCAAAGGCGACAGCAGAGCGGGCGTACAAGCAAATTTCCAACCCATCGTCCGTCCTGATTGAGTCAATCTAAAATCTAAAATCTAAAATCTAAAATTGTATGACTTGGACAAGGCGACACATTCTCACTCTGGCTGATTTTACCTCGGACGAATACGATACGGTGCTGCAAACAGCAGCCAGTTTTCGGGAGGTGCTCGGCCGCCGCACGAAGAAAGTGCCGGCCCTGCAGGGTCAAGTGGTCGCGAATTTGTTTTTTGAACCTTCTACCCGGACTCGCAATAGTTTTGAGTTGGCGGCGAAGCGGCTGTCGGCTGACACGCTGAATTTTACTCCGGGAAGTTCTTCTCTGACGAAAGGGGAGACTATTCTGGATACGGCTAAGACTTATCTGGCGATGGGAACGGATTTGATGGTGATCCGGCACGAACAAGCTGGAGTTCCCAGCACGATTGCTTCGGAAATGGATCGCTTGGGTTCGAGAGTCAGCGTTCTCAATGCAGGAGACGGTCAGCACGAACACCCGTCGCAAGGTTTGCTAGACTTATTTACTATTTGTTCTCTGTTAGATACCGAACGTCCGCGGCTGGAACTGTTAGCGGGCAAAAAAATTGCTGTGGTGGGGGATATCTTGCATTCGCGGGTGGCTAGGTCTAATATTTGGAGTCTAACGGCTTCTGGGGCAGAGGTTCATTTGGCCGGGCCGCCGACTTTGCTACCGCTGTTGTTTGCTGAGTGTGGCGATGGTAGGGAAGGCAAGTTATTTTTGCACTGGCAGCTTGAACCTGCTTTAGCCGATGCTGATTTTGTGATGACTTTGCGGCTGCAAAAGGAACGGATGAGCGACCATTTGCTCCCGAGTTTACGAGAGTACCATTCTTTGTACGGGATTACGCGCGATCGGCTCAAACTCTGCAAGCCGGATGTGAAGGTGTTGCACCCGGGCCCGGTCAACCGCGGCGTGGAAATTAGTTCGGATTTGATGGACGATGCCCAGTTTAGCCTGATATCTCAGCAAGTTACCAGCGGCGTGGCGGTGCGGATGGCATTACTTTATCTGATCGGCGGCGGTAAAGTTTAGGCTGTTAGTTGTTAGTCATGAATTTCGGATATTCCATGATTTTCAGGATCGATCCCATATTTAAAATAATCGTTACCCAGTATTGCCGGGTAACGATTAGAACTCTTTCTAGAAATGTAAAGCGATCTAGTTAAGAGTTAGGAGAGCCAGGAAGTAGACACCCAGCCGCCGCCTTTGAGTTGGGCCCAGCCGTTTCTGTAACGACCGGTCAATGCCACATTGTCTCCGTTGTATAACTTGCCGATGACATGAGAACAGCCATTGGGGCGGTGGCGGATATTCAGTCTGCCACCGTTGGTTGCCACTTCGGCGTAGGTGTGATGGCTGCGATGACCACAGCGTTGTCTGTAGCAACCGGCCTGCGCTTCACCGGGGGTACCCAGAACAGATAGAGCTACTGCAATACCTGCAACGCCTATCCATGCAGAATTAGGAATTTTCAAGCCCAGTTGGTCTAACGACTTGACTTGGAGTTCGGACTCTGGAGATTCATAAGCAACAAAAGAGTGGCTCAATGCTAGTGCTTCCATAGTTTCCTCGTGATTGTTGTTAACATTTGTTGGTGCAGACTCAGGTCAAAGCCTCAATTAACAGCCCAAACCATTAACTTATGTTTCAGAAAAGGCACAAGAGGGCGTTACGGTCTTGCTTTGGCCGAGTAGTCGCCAATTTTCCTGAATCCTGCACAGGTATATCATGCCATCTAAGTAGCTTTCCGGAACAAAAAAATAAATAAAGTTTACATCTGCTGCTAAAGATTTGGGCGACGCGGATTAAGTAGGAGGGCGGAATTCAACTTAACTGTGTCATTCAAAAGGGAACGAAGTTATCGATTGGGGTGGGAAATTGCTTGTACTGAGTTGCAAATAACACTACTTATTTTGGTGCTTATTTATTGAATTGCTACAGCAATATCGGCAGTTAATTCGATCGAACAAGCATCCTACTCGTCTTCAAGCACGGTATTAGTTTGGTTCGGGCGAGTTACATTGTAGCCGATCGCACTGGTGCAGAAGTTCGGGCCGATGGCTTCGGGCCAGGAGCCCGTGCTACGAGATTGGTCTCAAGATTAGCCTCCCAGTGTCCCCGACAAGAATGCAAGACAAATCCATCGCGACTTGATTTGTGTCAAGATCGATTAACATATCCAGCACCACTTCTTTGGCAATGAACTCCTTCGCTGCACTTTCGATCGGCACAATTCCTCAACGCCATGAATCAGACAGCTTCGCCATTACCTTAGCGCCGTTGTCTATAGAGGAAATATACGCTTTGGCAGATGACCCCGCGAACGGAGCCGTGGTAATCATGAGCGGTACAGTCCGCAACCAAACTGACGGTCAAGCTGTAGTTTCCCTGGAATATCAAGCCTACGAACCGATGGCCGTGCGAGTATTCCAGCAAATTGCTACGGAAATCCGCCGCCAGTGGGCCGATGTCAATCGGGTCGCCATTCACCACCGCGTCGGACACTTGCAGGTGGGCGAAATCAGCGTATTGGTGGCTGTTGGCTGTCCCCACCGGGACTCGGCCTTTGCAGCTTGCCAGTACGCCATAGATACGCTCAAACACAATGTACCGATTTGGAAAAAGGAACATTGGGCAGACGGTTCTAGCAGTTGGGTTAGTATTGGAGCGTGCGAGGTTGTCGGGCATTAGTCAATCGATTTGAGGTTTGAGATTTGAGATTTGAGATTGAAGAGGGGAACTTGTTACGCTCTCCTAACGTCAAAAAGTGTGGAATGTTCGATGAGCCAATTCCACCGATGAGCGACTTTATTTCCGTGTCCTGGTCTGCGGTTGTGGCGACCGTTCAAAGAGTGCAATTGCCAGCCGAAAAACTCTCTAATTATGACTTGGTGTTGCGGTGTCAGGAAGGAAATCGACCTGAGACCACTGCCTTTTCAGAACTGTTGAAGCGGTATCAGTCCCACGTAGACAGGGTTCTCTATCACTTGGCCCCTGACTGGCAAGACCGAGCAGACTTGGCTCAGGAAGTGTGGATTCGGGTATACCGCAATATTAACCGCTTGCAAGAGCCTGTTAAATTTCGGGGCTGGCTGAGCCGCATCGCCACTAATTTGTTTTACGATGAGTTGCGCAAGCGCAAACGGGTGCGAACTCCGCTGTCGCTGGACGTACCCCGTACTCTGGAAGATGGCGAGGTTGATTGGGAAATTCCGGCCGACAGTCCGGGGCCTGATGAAGATTTGACGACGAGAGAATTTTACGACCAGTTGCGGGTGGCGATCGCAGATTTGCCGGAAGTATTCCGCACGACAATTGTTTTGAGAGAAATTGAAGGTTTAGCCTATGAGGAAATAGCCGAAATGACCGGAGTTTCTCTGGGAACTGTCAAGTCGAGAATTGCTAGGGCTCGCCAAAGATTGCAGTTGGAATTGCAAAAATATCTCGATGGTAATTAGCAATAGTGCTTTTAGAGGCGGGTTAAGAAGATTTGGTGATATTTGCTGTGACATCAAAACTTCTCTTTTAAAATATAAATAAGCAGTAAATCATTCTAATAGCGAGTGCGTGATTCCCCAATTAGAGTAAGTGTGAAATATGAATGGTAACTTTGAATCCGATAAAAATCAGAATCAGCAAGGCGTCGGGGATTCACTCGCTGAAACTGAAGTTAACAACAATTATGCCCAGGGCAATGTAACTACTATGATGCGCGATCGCTTTGAATTACTTAGTGCCTACCTCGACGGCGAAGTGACGGCTGCAGAACGCCGCCAAGTTGAGGACTGGCTGACAAATGACCCGACTACGAAGCGTTTGTACTCGCGACTGCTGATGATGCAGCAGAGTTTTCAGGCAATGCCGGTGCCTGCTGCAGAACAATCGGCCGAGGAGTTGGCGACGAAGGTTTTACAGCGAGTGGAAGGCAAGACGAAACGAAATTTGGTTTGGCGGGGAGGGGCAATCGCAGCTTTGTTGGTTGCGGTGGTGGCTGGTGTCGGTGGCGGCCGCCAATTGTTTGCTCCTCAGTTTGCTCGATCGCCCGTTCCTGCTGAATCTGACGGTTTGATTGTGGCTTTGAACGAGCCTCTGGTGGAGATTGTTAATCCCAACGATTTGATGCTTGGGGTGAATGCACCGATCGTGGATATTCCCAAAGTGGGTGTACCAACCCCTCAAAAGTCCTTGCCAAAGGCGCAGTAGGATTTCTGTTTAGAGCAATAACGGAAGTTGCTAAGCTCCCTAAAAAAGGGGGCTTTTTGCTGTTTTTTCCAGTTTTTCAAGGTGGATAGATCCTTTGAAAACCTCCCGGCTTTGAATGGCTAATTGCCTAAATCTTTGATTGATAGGGAAACCGCAGATAAACGCAGATAATTTCAAGATAGTTAGCAACTTTTGCAATCTTGTCTAATGACGAATTGTGGGGCGCTCGATCGCGCTTAATTGCGATCGCACTTGCCACGTGTTTTTTGGAGATTTGCGATCGGCAACAGCAATGTCTCCTCAATTTCCTGCCGCACAGCAGGAGAGACATTACAACCGCTATTGAGGCAATCTACCAGCAATTTATTAGCATCGTAATAATTCTTCAGCAATGACTTCTGCTGTTGGCTAAATTGCCAAACGCGACCCATATCGGGATACAAAATCATCATTTGTCTTAATCGCCGATCCCAAGCCTAACCGTTATCTTGCCACCATTTTGCAAATATCTCTTTGTCACTTTTTGGATCTGTAGTTTTACCAGAACCAGGTTTGCCAAGTACCATGAGTTTAGAGTGAGATTTCACCGCATCCAATCCTGGTACTCGTTTCTGGCATACTTTACCTAATCCCAAGCGGTTAAATTTATCCGCATCTGGGTTGAAGTCTCTGAGTAAATCGCTAATTTCTCCCGGCTGCCAACTGGTAATTTCCTCCAAAATGTTGACTTCAACGTAGAGGTTGCTGAAATCAACGGGCTGTGCAGTATCCAACAGTTGCTTTGTGCTGTAAAGCAGTTGGATTTTGCTGTGGCATTTTTGCCGTATCTCTTCCACTACCGAATCAATGTCTAAATTCGGTGGCTGCGGATTTTCGGGTGGAGGACGATCGACAATTTCTTCCCAATCCAAATGCAAAACCGTGCAGAAAGCCTTGAAAGCATTAGCTTTAATGGGTGCTCTTCCTCCTAAAAAGCGCCTCCAAGTTGGCAGCGAGAGGCCATCGGCATAGGGCCCGACTTCTGTCCAAGTTCGATCGGGCTCTAATCTTTTACTAGCTTCTAAGCTGTTCGGGATTTAAATTGTATGTCAAAAAACAATAAAACAATGAGTGGGGTGGGCCTATGATCCCGCCCCGAATATGCAATTTAAATGCGCGACAGCTTACTAGCCATCTGGGGTCTTCTACAGTCAAGCCCCTTTCTTTTCTAGCTTGCTTAATTTTTACTAATCCCTCGTCAGAGGCTTTGAGGGCTGTCACTATATAATTGACTTATCTAATTGTCAATCTCAGTTTTCGCTCAGTTTAGCGATCGCAAACTGAGTTTGTCAAGACCCCAGCAAAAAAGAGAAAACGATCGGGACAACAACTGCACGGCCTACGGGAAAACTCAGGCATAAATCATGCAAACTTAATCGTTCTGAATGCCACTCTCTTTTTTAGGTAAAAAAGTACAGATTAAATGATGACAAAGGATAGCACCATGAGAGATAACATAGATGAAATTCCGTCAGGTGGGATAGGTATAAAAATTATTGGCAAAATTGCCGATGAGCTAAGTTATACTCGCACTTCTGACGGTCGAAACTGTCTGTTTATTGTAAAATCTTATCAGCAGCCCGGTCTAGTACCATCACAACAAAGCATTCAAGATGGTTTTTTTAAGCGGGCGATCGATGTTTTAACTAGCTTTGATTTCGGGTTGCCAAAGCAACGAGTTCCCCAACCCGATCCAATTTCTAACCAGCTAGTTCAAAAAATCTGCCTTCAAATAAATACTGATATCAAGGCTGTTGCTCGAGTTTTATCGTGGGCTGAACAGTTAGATCCTCTACCAATTCCCCTAGTCGTTGTGCATCAGTGTAAACTTGCTGTGATTGAAGGGTTTACGAATGCTGTTCGCCACGCTCACAAAAATCTGCCATTAGAAACTCCGATAGAGCTGGAAATAATGGTATTTAAGGAACACCTAGAAGTAAAAATTTGGGATTGGGGAGAGCCTTTTGACATTCAAGCGAAGTTGAAAGAAGAATTCTCCCAAAAAAGTCTGTATTAGTTGGAACGACCTGGGATTTAGCTGCACTAAAGCTGTTCTGTAATTGCCAGCTTTAAATAGACGCTAGGAAGAAACTTTGTTGTGATGATTACTGATACTATTCCCAAGATTATCGTTGTGGATGATGACTCATCAATCCGCAATCTAGTTCATCGTTTTTTAAATCAGAAATATCAAGTAGATTCGGCAGCAGATGGCGAGACGGCTTGAGAATTGTTTGATAAATTCAAGCCACTGCTAGTAGTTCTTGATTGGAATTTGCCGGATACTACAGGCTATCACCTCTGCCAGGAAATGCAGCGCCGTACTAATGTTTTTGTGATTGTACTAAGCAGCCGCACAGACGAAGCCGATCGACTTAAAGTCCTGTCCGCAGGTGCTGATGACTATATCTGCAAACCCTGTGGTTTGGCAGAGTTGGCAATTCGTATAGAAGTTGTGTTGAGACGCATGAGGTGCGTGACTCCATCACGGATTGTATTCGATCGATTCGCGATCGATTCAGTGCGTCGAGAAGCAACACTCAACGACAAAATTATCAAGTTAACAGCCTTGGAATTTAAGATATTGCATTTTTTGGCAATCCATTCCGGTCAATCTTGGAGTCGCCAAAAGCTAATCGAAAAAATCTGGGGGTTGAACTGCAACGACACAGGAGAAGACCAAGTTGTTAGCGTGCATATCGGTTAGATTCGCAAGAAAATGATTGAAGTTGATGCTACTGGGTCGCAGTTTATTAAAACTATTCGGGGTTACGGTTACAGGTTCGATCCGAACCCACAGCAATGGCTATTTCCTAAGCTCATCGTCATTAAACACCTTATTTGGTGAAAAACCGATTTTCCCACCTGCCGTCGGGCAGCCAGATGCCTCCTAGGGAACGAACGCGATCGGGTAACATGAAGTAAGCCCAAGCCGTGCCTAAAGGTTTGAGATGTCGATCGAAGATTTCGATTTCCTGCCGCTGATATTCGTTTTGTTTCGGTTCCCGCAGCGGATGATAGTCTTCCAATCGGTCTAAATCGTCCAAAATAGCCGAGGAAGCGAAACAGAGGAGAAAACCGCAGACTGTGCCGTCTCCGACCACCATCGCAGGATAGCCGATCGGCAGGGCAAAAAGTTGACCGCGGGCGATCGCGGGGCAAGCATCCACAACTTTTCCTTCGCAGTAGCGGAGGTAGTTGGACTCCCCGGGTTTGAGAGTGCCGTAGACAAAGACTTTCATCGGGTAAGGCCTAACCGCTAGTTTTTGCTAACATAGATGGCTAAGCTAATAGTTTAAGTCTCGCGGGCGATCGCGACTGCAATCTTCCTAAATTTCGTTGTTTACCCTTTCTTATAATTCATGACTCTAGCAGTTAGTTTTATTGCTTTTGGACTTCGGCCTTTGTACTTGAGCTCTTTTTTGCCGTCCCTGCCCCTGGACAGCTTGTTTTCGACTCAAGGGATTATGGTAATGTTGCTGGCCGCCTATGCGGGGGCGATGTGGATGTTTCTCACCAGTGCTCCGAAGGTGCACACGGTGATGGTATCGGATCTCGGACAAGCGAGGGAGTTCTATGAAGGTATGCTAAACCTGCCCGTAGCAGAAGTGCCGCTGCACTACTACTACAATTACGAGCAAACTTTGGGCACAACAGGTATCGATCCGCTGTATTTGTCGCCGAATGTCGGGAGGGCAACGACCTCTCAAACAATGGGGAGTCCCGAGGGTTTGTGGTATCAGTTGATGAAAAATACCCAACTGCACATTATTAGCGGGGCCGGTGTAGGGGAAAAAAATCGCCAGCGTCACGTTTGTTTCGATCGCGATTGTTTGGATCAGCTATTGATGAGGGTACAAACTCGCGGCATTAGTTATAAAATTCGCCGGGAAAAGCCGCTGAATTTTTTGGTCAAGGATTATGACGGCCGCGTCATTGAAATGGCTGAGGTTAGTAATTAGATAAAACTCAACGGTTAAAACCGATCTTAGACAAACTTTGGTCTCTGCTGAGAGCGACTAAAGCATAAAAGGGGTATTAAAGCCGAATTTGGTATTACATCCCCAGTTAGAAACCCGGTTTATCTAAAAAACCGGGTTTCTTGTTTGTCAATTAATCTTAGATTCAACGCTAGATTTTTCCGATGCCGCCGATGCTTTAATCTCTGAAATCGCTTTCCGGCTGAAAATTTGGAAGTAAAGAGAAACAAAAAACTCTTTGATTGGAAAAACTATAAAAGTCAAAGGATTAATTGTCACGATGATATTGCGAACATCAGCTTTAGCTTGTTTGACAATTTGCTGCGCTACCCAGTCGGGAGACATGATGCCGATCGGGTTTAAGTTGCTTTTAAACGGCCCTAAAATCAGTTTGCGAACGATGCAGGGCGCGTCCAGCCGCCGCAGGGTGACTAAATCTCCCAGGGCGCGTTTGCTGAGTTCGTAGAGGGGACTGACAGCGGGAATTACTTCTGCTTCTGAAGTGTTGATCCAGACTTCTTTGCAAGCGATGTTTTCGTTAGTGCGGACTGTTAAGAAAAAGAGTTCCATCAGCCGCCACGCGGAAAAAGTGTTAATTTCGTAGGAGTTTGCGATCGCTTCTCCTGTTCTTTCTCCGTGTACGTTAATCCCGTGATTGATGACGAGAATATCGATTTTTTCTAACAATAGGGCTAAGTCTGCCTCTTGGCCAGTTTGCCAAGTTATGGTTTTTACAGGTAAACTTTCGCCCTCTAAATTCAAAGTAATTTCCTCATTTCCAGAGGTGAGGGCGATAACTTTTGCACCAGCTTTGTGCAGGTTTTTGAGAAGCGATCGCCCTAAAGTTCCCGATGCACCGGTGACGGCTACAGTTTTGCCTTTGAGAGAAAGTGCTGTACCCATAAGTTTATCTATTAAGGTGAAAGTACCGCAATAGTAAGCATTTTGATTGTCGAAGTGGTGCCGCCAGTGATAAGGTTTATTAACTAACCACTTGCCAGGGGGAGTCAGGAAGTCTCCCGGTTGGTGGGTGATGTCGGTTAATTTGTCTGCACCTTTGATACCGATCCCGCGGGCGATCGCGCTCAACAAAAAGCCTAAAGTATAAATACAACCGGCTGCTGCGCCCCAGTGGTATTCCGGCAGCCCAAAATAAGCTACAACCCACAGCAACAAGCCCAAAACCATCATCGCCGCAGCTTCGGGCACGTCGTGACGCCAGTGTGCTTGCTTGTAAATTGTCTCGCTGACGGGGGTCAAATTCGGGCGGAAAACGCGGTGATGCCAAGTGTGCAGCTTTTGCAGGGGTGCCCAATAATGGGACGCGACGTGATAAAAGTCTCGTATTATTTCTGCCCAGCAGACAGAACCTATTGCCACAGCGCCGACTATAGAGTAATTTACCATGCTCGCACCAGGAGAGAAATTTGAGATATTAGATATTGTCTGCTTTGAAAGATAACTCAAAATGGCTTTTATTGCTAGTCTGGGAGTTTACTCAGGCGTTTTAAAATCTGCAAAACGCGGTACAATTCATTGCCGGGATTGGAAATAACAAATTCCGCCGATCGCGCATACTGGGGAGTTTCGCCTCTAACTAACTTCACAAAAGAGAAGTTAGCACCTGTAGAAATCATCCCAAAAGTAGGAGTTTCAGGATTGGGATCTGCCAGCATATATGTCAGGAGTTGGGAAAGTGCTTCGTCTGTGGAAAAAGCAAGTTGTTTGGATTCTATTACTGTCACCCACAAGTTTGCTTTCATAATTAGGATATCTATTCTGCCTTCGATGATTCTGCCTTCGTCTTCCTCTTGAATGGCGATCGACTTTTCGGCTTTGACTTGAAAAGGAGACTCATACAGACCGGCAATAAACAAAATGGGGCTGATGATTGTTAGCTTGACTGCATTTTCCAATACAGGCGGGTTGTCTACCAAGTTGAAGTATATGTCTTGAACGCGATCGAGCAATTGTTTTTCTGAGTCGGTTACTTCGGGTAAGTTTTCTTGCCATTCTCGGAAAAATTCGCTGTTGCGAACTCGCTGCAAGCCGAAGTTATCGATTAGATAGCGGAGGTTGATATCTCTTGTTTGTAGTTTTTGCATGATGATTAATAAATGGTTTTATGGTTGTTAATAAGTTTAGCATAATTGGGATTTTCAACCGCAGATGAACGCAAATGAACGCAGATGAAATTCCCAGTAAGTTAATTTTGGTGAGATGTTTGTTTATGGGGATTTTTGATCGGCAGTTTGTTGTTTTTGGGCTACTTGCATTTGCAGCAATTGCGGCACGGTTAGAAAACGATATCCCTGCTGTTTGAGTTTGGGAATAATTGCAGATAGGGCCTCGACTGTTTGCTGGCGATTTCCGCCGCCGTCGTGCAACAATACGATCGCCCCCGTTGAAGCTTGGGATAGCACGCTACGGGCGATCGCAGCCGCCGGAGGTTGCAGAAAGTCTTTAGGGTCGATCGACCACATCACCACTACATAATTTTTCTTTTTAGCGTAATCTGCCAAACCGTTATTTAAGCGCCCGCCGGGAGGGCGAAACAACAAACTTTTTGCCCCAGTCGATCGATAAATATGAACACCAGTATTATCTATTTCATCGGAGGCTGTTTTTTCGGTAACATTATGAGAATAGTGATGCCAAGTATGGTTGCCGATCGCATTTCCCGCTTGCACAACTCTTTTCGCAATTTCTGGATACTCCCGCAAATTTGCACCCAAGCAGAAAAATGTGCCCACAACTTGATGTTTCTGCAAAACTTCTAATATTTTCAAAGTTTCAGGCGTTGGGCCATCGTCAAATGTCAGGGCGATAACTTTTGAGTTGTTAATACCGGCTTTATACACAATCTGGCTGCGAAATTGCGCCGGCGGTGCGAAGACTAAAGGTTGTTCGGGAGGTTTGGGAGAGGGAGTTGGGGAGGGAGAAGGAGGTGTTTTGAGTTTTCGGGGTTTCAGGAGGTTTGGCGGGGGATTTTCAACGGGTGCGATCGGTATTAGCGGATTTGAATTGGCGGTTTTTTTGTTTTCCGACAACAGAGAAATTGTGAGGGTCAATCCGATAAATATAACGGTTTTAATAACCCGTTTTTTATTGCCTTTGGGACTCATCAGTTATAGGATTTATTTTGAACAATCTCATTATGCCTGATTGTTCTGCCAGCTTGAAAGTTTGGTAAATTATTTTTTGTTCAAAAGGTCGATCCTACTCCAGCAAGACTTAGGCAAAAACCGGGTTTTCTTAGGCAAATCAATCGTGATTCGCCGCTGATTCCGATAATAAAACCCGGTTTATTGCTCAAAAATCTACCCTTTCATGCTCTTGCGACGACCATAAAACAAGGTGATGACACCCTTTGCGTCCAGAAATATATCTACAATCGGCAAGTTTGCCGCGCCCTTTCATCCTCCGGTTCTTGCCACCCAAAAGCAAAATGACTCACCGCATTAATTTGCGGCGTCGCCGAGCGAATTGCCCGCATTTGAATCTCCAAAGACGGCCGATTTTTTAGAGGTTTTCCCCAATCTCCAGCAATGGCAGGAATAATTTTTGCTCCTGCAGGCGCTAAACTTACTGTCCGCTGCACCTGCGGCACAATGCAGCTTACATCCCCGCAATTTCCGTAAGACATGGCGTGGAATTCTATAGCAGCCGGAAATGTGTCCCAAGGCTGCAATCTAGAATCATATCCTCCTTGATTTATCGCTTGATTTGCAGTGGGAAAAAACACGGCTCCTACAGGAATTCCCATCCTTTGAGCTGGTTGAATTGCTATCCCCAAAAAATCTAAAATCCCTTGGACTGCGTGAGCAACGCTCAGTTTCCACAGGTCTTTTTGCAGAGTGCCAGTATCGGGAAGCGGCGGTGTCGGTTTTGGTGTGGGACTTGCAGGGTTTGGCTTGTTAGCTGCGGGAGTTGTTGAGGCAGATCTGGATGCGGCATTCTGACTTCTAGAAGCTGTAGTTGCTACTGACATCGCCTGCGAAATTCGGCCCTGCCAAAGAGGTTCTCGCTCAGTTGGATACTGTTTGACTACTGCTTGAACGTCATTAGGATTGATAAATCCTTTAGTCAAATACCGCTGAATTAAATCTCGCCCTTGCTGATTGGTAGCCCGCTGCAAAAGAACTTGCTGCGATGCTGGGCCGTAAATCCACAAGTCTTGAACTTTTGTAGCAACTGAAGCAGGCCCGACGCCCCGTAGATAGCGAATGTAGTCGAATAACATTCCTTGCGGTTGGCGCTTGATTATTTGATTTACTAACAAAGTATAGTCTTGCCGTGCTTGTGGGTTGTACGGATCGATAAAGGCTTGATTGCCCGGAACTTCTCCTAAGTCATCGTTAATTCCTGGGTCTTGAACTACTGTTAAAGTTGTCTGATTTTTACCGTTGATAGCGAGGGTTTGCTGTCTGTCGGGACGCTGAGAATAGGTATAGCCAAAGTTCATTGTAAACAACCAAGCATAAACTTTTAAACCTCGTTGTTTGCCTTTGGCGATCGCCTTTTCTAACAAATCGTATTTCTCGTAACCGCGATTTCTCAAAACAGAAGGCCAAGCCGTAGGATTGTCGGCTGCTGGGAGCAGCACTTGACCATCGTAAAACACTTCGATATAGACTTGGTTGTAGCCTTTATTCACAACTTTGTCTAATACTCGATCGATTTCTCCGGGTCTGACATCGCAGGGATACAAACGCAGCCAAATTGCTTGGGTTTCGGGCCAAGTTTTTTGGCGGCATTCTGCTATTTCCCGCGCGTGTTTGTTCAAAACAGCAAAATATGCTTGCTGAGATTCCGGTTTTCCCGACAGCGCGGCGCGGCGCAAGTCTTCTTTTTGATTGACCTGTTCTTGGGATAATTGGCAATAGGCTGATGTTTGGGCCAAAGCTGGTTGATTTCCGATAAACGGCCAAACAAGCTGGCTGATGAAGCTACTGGTTAAAACAGCAGTTACCGCACTGAAAAAGCGTCGCTGGTGTTGAAAATTCGCGATGCGAGTTGGTGCAATTTTCATGGGAGAATTGAATGGGGTTTTCTGGTTTAAATTGGGTGGCGAGCGCAAAAATGCGATCGCGCTCAACAAGCAGCTACAAATTTTCTACTTTTTTCGGTTGACCTAGTTATGGCACAAGTCGATCGCACAATGCAAATTCTATCTGACGGCTATTTAAATTCAATAAGGGCGATAGGATAAGATAAAACTCTGCGATTAAACCGTTTTTCAGTATTTTTTCCCTAAATGCTGCATAAAAAAGCGCCTGGATACAGTTGGCGCTAAAAACAGTGGATATTTCTACTAAAAATTGTTAACACTCAAATATCAAGGATGAAAGATGAATCATTAAAATTTATCCTCGATCCTAAATTTTGAGATTAAGCTCCTCTGCTAAGAGCAGCTTCAATCTGCTGAAATTCTGACTCAAGACGCTTTTTCAATTTTTCAGGAACGGGACGGTTTGGATAGGAACTGTAATGTCCAGCCAAAGAGTTTAATGCCGTCCGCATTGTCGTGAAAGAGGCCAGCTTGGTAAGAGCGGGATCGCGGCGGTAGGCAGCAAAAAAATCGTTGATACTTGTGCGAGCCTTGGCTTGAGCGGCTGCTTTTTCCGGCGTGCCCTCTGGCAAAGTGAGCGCTGTTCTCAAGCTCTTCACTAATGCTAATGTGTCTTGACCGTAATCTCCACTCAGAGTGGCCGGAACATTGGTACAGCCCGCTACGCCGATGACAACAACTAATACCAGGGCTAACAGACGAGAAATGTAATGCTTCATAAGGTTTAGAAAAATGGCAGCGAAAGCGGCAATCAAAATTAACCTTTATCCTATCTCGAATGGAGCTAATAATGCCAATTTTTCAATTTTTTTTCACCATTACCATAAAACAGAATTTTTGTCAATCTCAAATCTCAAATCTCAAATCTAAAATCGATTGATTTGTCCAGCAACGACGGAGAGAATTTGGGTTTGTCGCAGCCACTGAGCATCAAAAGCACCTAGGTGAGTTGTAGTAATCAGAGTTTGAAATCGTTCCTGAATTGTTTCTAAAAGTTGATTTTGGCGGCTCAGATCGAGTTCTGCAAGTACGTCGTCGAGCAATAGTAAAGGCGCTTCGCCGACGACTTCTTCAATAAGCTGCAATTCGGCTAATTTTAATGCTAATACCAGAGTTCGCTGCTGGCCTTGGGATGCGTATTGACGAGCTGGGGTATTGTTAATGGTAAATGTAATGTCGTCGCGGTGGGGGCCGACTAAAGTGGTTCCTTGAAACTGTTCTGCGATCGCCCTTTTTTGAATTTTCTCTAAAAATGCTTGTCGCACTCCTTCGAGATTATCTTTAGCGATCAATTCCGCCCCTACTTCAATATTAGCATCGTATTTCACATCTAAAACTTCTCCTGAACCGCTAATTGAACGGTGCCAATTTCGAGCTAAAGGCATCAACCGCTCCAAAATTCGATCGCGCCTGCGGATGACGCGAGCGCCCGCTGTCGCCAACTGCGCGTCCCACAAAGCTAATTCCGAACTGGGAATGGGGAATTGGGAACTGGGAATGGGGAATGGGGCATTGGGCATTGGGAATTCTGCAATATTTTGGTCTTCGGGAGTTTCAGATCCGATAAATCGCATCTTGTCAAAACTTTCGGAAAATTCCGCTTTCCTGATTTCTTTAGAACGTTTCAACAGAGCGTTTCGCTGGCGCAAAATTTGGTTGTACTGCTGCAAAATGTGAGCGTAAATCGGTTCTAACTGGATGACTAGGCGATCGATCCAATTGCGCCTTCCTTCGGGCCCGCCGCGCACTAAGTCCAAATCCAAACAAGAAAATTGCACTACATTTAAGACGCTCAAAAAGTCTAAATGGCGGCGCAGCGGTTCACCGTTGAGCTTGCAGATCCGGCGCGCCCCAGAGCGAAGAGTTAAAGCTAAGTCGATCGCTCCGGTTTGACGTTCGAGTGTAGCATCAATTTGCCCGATCGGCTTTGAGTCGAGTATTAAATCGCGATCGCGCCCTACCCGGTGGCTTTTTAATGTAGAAAGCAACTCTACCGCTTCTAACAAGTTAGATTTTCCTTGAGCGTTATTTCCTACTAAAATGGTTTTGGGAGCGTCAAACGCTACTTTTTGATCGAAGTAGTTCCGAAACTGCCGTAGGTGAAGCGTTTTCAAATACATAATATTAGTAATTGGTAATTATTGGTAATTGGTAATACAGTCATCGTGGGGTACACGATCGAGCGCACCTGACCTGTTGGCAATTGTGACCCTTTTTTGCAATTGGAATTTTCGCGACCAGTGGCGCTCGCAATGACATTATAACGAAGTAATAAATGTTTAATTGTGGAATAATATCTTTAGTCTTCATAGCGATTACTTTCGCTGTGGGCCAGGGGTTTTACACCCTGGCGACTGTGGAGAATAGCGATCGGGCGAGCGGTCTAGCTAATCAGGAAACATCGAGCAGTAAGCGTCAGCCATGATTAACACTATTTTCTAGATTTGTAAAACCGCAAGAACAGTTTTTCCATTTCAATCCAGACAAACATCAGGGCGCTGAAACCGAGGCAAACTAGCAACTCAAATCCCGTTAAATAATGAGTGCCAAAAAACGATCTCAGCGGCGGAACGTAAATCAGCATCAATTGCAGAATAGTAGTCACAATTACAGCCCCCCACACAAAAACATTAGTGAAGGGATTTAACTCAATAGTTAGCTGAGTGTTAGACCGAACTGCGATCGCGTGACCCATTTGTGCCAAACAGAGAGTTGTAAACACCATTGTTTTCCAAGCCTCGGGATCTCCCACATGGTTAGGGTTGGTGGTATACCCGTAAGCCCAGGACATCATCGCGATCGTCAAAATTGCAAAAATAATCCCGATCCGAATCATGTAAGAACCCAAACCCCGCGCAAAAATACTTTCTCGCGGACTGAAAGGAGGCCTTTTCATCACGTTCGGTTCCCCCGGTTCCACGGCCAAGGCCAAAGCGGGAACGCCGTCTGTTACTAAGTTCATCCACAAAATTTGCAGGGGCGTCAGCGGCACTCCTCCCAAACCGAGTAAAGGTGCGGCCGCAATTGTCAAAACTTCGCCGATGTTGCTGCCCAAAATGTACTTAATAAAGCGGCGAATATTGCTATAAACCACTCGCCCTTCTTCAGCGGCGGCGACAATAGTTGCGAAGTTGTCGTCGAGGAGCACCATATCGCTAGCTTCTTTGCTGACATCGGTGCCGGTAATCCCCATGGCGATGCCGATATCGGCTTGTTTCAAGGCGGGGGCGTCGTTAACGCCGTCGCCGGTCATCGCGACAAATTTGCCCCAACTTTGCAAAGCTTGGACTATTCGCAATTTGTGTTCGGGGGAAACGCGGGCGTAAACGCTAATTTGTTCGACTTGCTGTTTGAGTTCTTCTTGGCTGAGCTTTTCTAATTCTTGACCGGTGAGAACTCGATCGCCCTCTCTAGCAATACCTAAATCGTAGGCGATGGCTTTTGCTGTCAACTGGTGGTCTCCTGTAATCATCACCACCCGAATCCCTGCATTGCGGCACTTCACCACTGCTTCCCGCACTTCCGGCCGCGGGGCGTCCAGCATACTGACGAGTCCCAGCCAAATCATGTCTTGTTCGCTGGTTTCCTCAGAACCTTCGGGCGGCAGGTTTTCCCAGAGTTTGTACGCAAACCCGAGGACTCGCAAACCGCGGCTTGCCATGTTGTTGTTTTCGGCGAGGATGCGATCGCGCATTTCCTGGGTTAAAGCTTGTACTCGATCGCCGACTATAATGCCTTTGCAGCGCTCCAAAGTCAACTCTGGAGAACCTTTGGTCAGCATCAAATAATTCGGCTGCTGTCCTTTTTCTGCGGGAAATCCCGAATGTCCCGATCGGCCGGGCACTTGGCAAATCACGCTCATCCGCTTGCGTTCCGAAGAAAAAGGAAATTCCGCCGTCCGCGGCAGCAATTGAGACTGTTTTTCCTTATAAATGCCTGCTTTTCCCGCTACACACAGCAGAGATCCTTCTGTGGGGTCGCCTAAAATCTGCCATTCTTGCTGTTCTTGTTGCAATACTGCGTCGTTGCAAACTGCACAGGCAATTAATAAAGATTCGAGTTCTGGATATTCCTCTAAATTATTAATTTTGGCCGATGTCAGGCGATCGGTAAAATCTCCGATCGGGGCATAGCCGTCGCCTGCGACGGCGACAGTGCAGTCGCCCGTAGACACTAGCTGAACTACCATTTTATTTTGAGTCAGAGTACCTGTTTTGTCAGAACAAATGGTAGTTACCGAACCCAAAGTTTCTACCGCAGGCAGTTTGCGAATCAGGGCGTTTCGCTTCACCATCCGCCTAGTTCCGAGTGCCAGAGTAACTGTCACGACTGCTGCGAGTCCTTCGGGAACAACAGCCACAGCCATGCTCAGAGAAACTTCTAACAACTCTTCAAACCTGCTGGTATCGAATCCGATGCTGCCGTTTTGGAAGCTAATCATGCCGCCGATGACGACAATTGCGACTAAGGTTAGGGCACCGGAGACTAGAACCTTTCCCAACTGATCCATCCGCTGTTGCAGGGGAGTCGGTTCGTTTTCTACTGACTGAAGCATGGCGGCAATTTTGCCCAGTTCAGTTTGCATTCCGGTGTTGGTGACGATCGCCTTTGCTCGTCCCTGAACAACTTCTGTACCCTGAAAAATCAGGTTGAGTCGATCGCCCAAGGAAGCATCTTCTGGAAGTTCTAGATCGGCTTGCTTGGTTACTGCTAGAGCTTCCCCTGTCAAAGCAGATTCTCTGACTTGCAGATTTGATGTTTCGATCAAGCGTGCGTCTGCTGCTATTTTTACCCCAGCCTCCAACAGCATCACGTCTCCGGGTACGAGTTCCTTGGCTGCTATGTCCGAAGTTTTGCCGTCCCGCAGGACTCTGACTAGGGGAGAAGCGAGGTTTTTGAGTGCTGCGAGGGCTTTTTCAGCACTTTGCTCTTGGAAATAGCCGAGAATGCCGTTGAGTATGACGATCGCAAAAATGGCGATCGCGTCTTTGGGAAAAGTATTGGACCGAATGTCCAAAAAAGCCGAAATCACGGCCACACCCATCAGCATCAACAACATGATGTTGGTGAACTGATCGACAAAAATCGACCACGGACTGCGGCCTCCTGTTTCTTCTAGTTCGTTGGGGCCGTATTGCTGCAAGCGTTCTGACACCTGTTTGCTGCTCAAGCCAGCGTCTTTGTTGCTGCTTAGCTGCTTGAGAGTTTTGTCAATTGCTACGGTGTGCCAAGAAGAGGGAGAATTTGAAGACATAAATTACGATCGATCCTGGGGAAATTAGGCGAATGAGGCCGGACAGCTACAGCCGATGGATGTGGCTGATTACAGTCAGAAACTTTTAAGTTTTGGGTTCTGAATAAAAAACTGTTTAACTTGGGACTCGTTTTGGGCGGTTTGATGCCGGGGAAGCAAAAAGCTTTTAACTTCACTGCGTCTGGCGGCTCGATCGCGCCGTTTGTATGCCTACGGCTGATAGCACCTATCCACCTTACTACTAAAAATTAGCAATTCCTTCGGCTTTTACACAGAAAATAAGCTGAGAGCATGAGTGACTTTAGTCTGGGGATGAAAGCGTGCGTCGTCGGTCAAAACCTACCTAAAAAAAACGCAATCAAAAAAACGCCGGTATCCGAACTCATCTATTCGCATTATTTAATGTTAAAATAAAAATGGCGCTGCGTCCACAGGTCTCGATCGCCTATGTTGGTTTTCTCACCCTCCACAATGCTCAGCTTGCCACACGCTGGCGTGGGGCTAGCCTGTGGGAAGCAGAACATATAGCAATCCTTGCAGGAGTCGTCAATTTTTTACCCCACCCCAACCCTCCCCGAACTCGCTGGGAGTCTGTAAGAAATTCACAAATGATGCGATGATTGCTTATAGAAGATATAGATGAAGAAAGTTTTTTTTGCAACCGCTGCAGGGCATACAGTAGATGCTTGCTGATATTTGCGACAAAAGCTGAGGCTGTGGCGAGGGGGTTCACAATCTTTTGGATTTTGCCCACACCGAATTCTGCTGCCCTCCTGACATTGGGCAGAATTTTTGGTTTTTTCCCAATTCCCCCAGCCTTCTTTTACGAAAACTTTAATTTACTTAATACTTCTTAACAATTCGGATTTTCCAAAGAAAGCCAACAAAGGCGGCCCACGAGATGGTTCGCGGCGGTTCAACCGCGACGGCAGGGGTGAGGGAAGCAAACTCTGCGTTTTGTTTGGCAAACCCGCATCTACCGCAGGAATGAGATTAGCCCGGACTTGCCCACCCAGACATTTACCTTCTTAGAGAGATAACTTTGTGTAATAATTTGTAATAAACAAAGACGGGCGAGCGTTGTATAAAGATTATCAGAGGGTTGAAACGACAGGCCAAAGTTAACAAAAACACTGATTGACAAGGTTTGTCGCATCTCATAAAAGATGTTAAAATTTCTAAGGTTTCTTAAACGTCCGTTGCAATGTAACAATAGTGCAGGTAGCGGAAAGGGAAAACTCGATCGGACCAGCAGATTAGCTGGCATCAAATTTCAACCCTTGCAGGCACTCGTAGCCTGAACAAATTTAACTTAACGGTTTTATACCGCAACCAAACTCAATTAACTCAAGTAGGAGAGTTCTTTCATGTTTGACGCATTTACAAAAGTGGTTTCCCAATCTGACGCTCGGGGCGAATTTCTAGCTCAGGGTCAACTAGATGCTCTCAGCAGCATGGTTTCCGACGCCAACAAGCGGATTGACGCAGTAAACCGCATCACCGGCAGCGCATCCACCATCGTAGCCAATGCAGCTCGCACCCTGTTCGCCGAACAGCCACAACTGATCGCTCCTGGTGGCAATGCGTACACCAACCGTCGCATGGCAGCTTGCTTGCGCGATATGGAAATCATCTTGCGCTACGTCACCTATGCAACATTTGCAGGCGACGCCAGCGTTTTGGACGACCGCTGCTTGAACGGTCTGCGTGAAACATACCAAGCTCTGGGAGTTCCCGGTGGCTCAGTTGCAGCCGGCGTGCAAAAAATGAAAGAAGCAGCAATCGCGATCGCTAACGACCCCAACGGTGTTACCCGTGGTGATTGCAGCTCGCTGATGTCTGAAATCGGCAGCTACTTCGACCGCGCTGCCAATGCAGTCGGCTAAAAATAGCCAAGCGAACCTTTTTTGTAAAGAAGCGAGCATCGCATTTTTGCAAACAATCATTTTTGTACATAAACAACACAACATTAGGGAGACACCAGAACAATGAAAACCCCTTTGACTGAAGCAGTAACCGCAGCGGATTCTCAAGGCCGTTTCCTCAGCAGCACTGAATTGCAAGTCGCATTCGGACGTTTCCGCCAAGCAGCAGCAGGTTTGGAAGCAGCCAAAGCTTTGACCGCCAACTCTCAGCGCTTGATCGACGGTGCAGCTCAAGCTGTGTACAACAAATTCCCGTACACCCAACAAATGCAAGGCCCGAACTACGCTTCTACCCCAACCGGTAAAGCGAAGTGCGCTCGCGACATCGGCTACTACCTGCGGATGGTAACCTACTGCTTAGTTGCAGGCGGCACCGGCCCGATGGACGAGTACCTGATTGCAGGTGTTGACGAAATCAACCGGACATTTGAATTGTCTCCTAGCTGGTACGTTGAAGCCCTCAAGTACATCAAAGGCAACCACGGTCTCAGTGGCGACGCTGCAACTGAAGCAAATTCCTACATCGACTACGCAATCAACGCTCTGAGCTAGATTTGCGTGATGCCCGGGATTGTAAGCTGCTGTTAGCTTAAGTGTTAGCGGTTGTTTACAATTCCGGGCATCTGCGATCCAAGCCTAGTTTTGCAAATACTTTTTTAAGCAGTTTTCAATTTTTAAAGCAAAAAAGGAAGAAGCGAAAATGGCGGGATTAGGTGCAGCAGAACGATTGGGAATAAAAGCATTTGAAGAAGCGGGACGGGTAGAACTGCGCCCCCACTGGACGCAAGAGGAGGCGAAAGCAGTAATTCGCGCTGCTTACAGCCAAGTTTTCGGCAACGAGTATTTAATGTCGAGCGAACGACTTACCAGTGCTGAATCTCTGCTGCTGCAAGGGCAGATTTCAGTGAAAGATTTTGTCCGGTCAATTGCACATTCGGAAACGTATAGGAAAAAGTTTTTTTATCCGAACTCGCAAACGCGGTTAATTGAGCTTAATTACAAGCATTTGTTGGGCCGCGCTCCTTACGACGAGTCGGAAATTGCTTTCCACGTTGATTTGTACAATGCAGAAGGCTACGAAGCTGAAATCAATTCTTACATTGACTCAGTTGAGTATCAAGAAAATTTTGGCGAAAGTGTAGTGCCTTACTATCGCGGTTTTGCGACTCAAAGAGGTCAAAAAACCGTCGGTTTTAACCGGATGTTTCAACTGTACCGGGGTTTTGCTTCTAGCGATCGATCGCACAACAAAACCCAAGCCCGGCTGACTTGGGAAGTAGCGAGAAATATGGCTTCGCCGATATACACGGCCGCCACCGGAAAAGCCCTTGGCGGCACATCCGGCGGTTGTCGCGACCAACTCTACCGAGTCACCGCAATGCAAGGTGCGGCTAATTTTTTGCCGCAAGTGCGGCGGGCTACTACCGAATATCTCGTGCCTTACGAGCAACTTTCGAGCCGCTTGCAGCAAATCAACAAACGTGGCAGCAAAGTGGTAAGTATTACCACAGCTTAAAGTTTGTATATTGACGTTTTTTTGAAACGTCTTTAGCAAATTAGGACTAAGGCTAAAAAATTTTTCAATTTTATATGTATAGGTAAGGTGTGCAGTGCACACCCTACTTTGAGGCATATTATCCTTAGTCCTAAAAATTTCAAGTGCAACCAATCATTAAACTTTTGTCATTAATAATTTAGGAGAAAATCTGGTGGCGATTACAACAGCAGCATCCAGACTAGGAACATCCGCATTGAGCGATGCGCCCAAGGTAGAATTGCGCCCGAACTACACCAAAGATGACGTTGAAACGGTGATTCGTGCCGTTTACCGTCAGGTGCTGGGCAACGACTATTTAATGAAATCCGAGCGACTTACAAGTTCCGAGTCTTTGCTGCGGGACGGCAGTTTGACTGTACGAGAATTTGTACGCGCTGTAGCTAAGTCAGAACTGTACAAAACCAAGTTTTTCTACAACAGCTTCCAAACTCGGACGATCGAACTAAACTACAAACACTTGCTCGGTCGCGCCACCTACGACGAATCTGAAGTAATTGAACACTTAGATTTGTACCAAACACAAGGCTACGATGCTGATATTGATTCTTACATCGATTCAGTAGAGTATCAAGAAAACTTCGGCGAAAGTATCGTGCCTTACTACCGCGGCTTTAACACGCAGCGGGGGCAAAAAACCGTCGGTTTTACCCGGATGTTCCGGCTGTACCGCGGCTATGCAAACAGCGATACATCTCAACTAGAAGGCAATAACTCTCGCTTAGCTGTCGAACTCGGCACTAACAGCGCTACTGCTGTAGTTGGGCCTTCTGGCGGTAACGAAGGTTGGGCATATCGACCTTCTGCCAGAAACGTAACTCCAGGCAGCGGCTTCGGCGGCGCTGCAGCTTACGGCAAAGAAGGGCGACTGTTGCGCGTGGAAGTGTCGGGAATTCGCACGGGTGGCTATCCCAGCGTGCGCCGCAGCAGCAAGGCTTTCATCGTACCAGTTGAGGATTTGTCCTCGCAAATGCAGAAATTTCAACGCATGGGCGGGAAAATCGCCAGCATTACTCCAATTTAGTTAGTTGGCAGTTGGCAGTTGGCAGTTGGCAGTTGGCAGTTGGCAGTTACTAGCTTTTAGTTAACAGTCAACAGTCAACAGTCAACAGTCAACAGTCATAATTACCAATTACCAAGAAGCTTGTGTTGGGTCAAATTGTAGCTGGAAAAAGTGGCAATACAGCTTCGGCAGCTCGCTGTTTCCGGTATGAAGTTGTCGGCTTGCGCCAAAGCGATGAAATAAATAATGTGGATTATTCGATTCGATCGAGCGCGAGTACCTCGATCGACGTGCCTTACAATCGGATGAATCAAGAAATGCAGCGGATTACTCGCATGGGCGGGAAAATTGTCAGCATTCATCCTTTAAGCGCGAGTGCAGAATCATCCCATGAACGATCGGACACCGCCAATAGTTTGGTTGCAGGGGCGATGAAAATCGCTCTTACAAAAGCTAGAAGGGGCGATTGAAATCGCTGCTACACAAACTTGCGTCCACTCGAAGCAGACTAAGAGTTAGTGCAACCCGCGCAGGCGGGTTTTGTCTGTTTAGTAGCGATTTTAATCGCCGAGTTTCCTAACCCGCGCAGTCAGGTTTTGTGGGATAACAGCGATTTCAATCGCCGAATAACTAATAACTAATAACTAATAACTAATGACTGTGGATTATTACGAATCCGACTCACCGCCGGCGGGTGTAGCTGAGGGCGAGTCTTTAACTGTTGAACAGGCGATCGCAAATTTGCACTCCCAAGATTACAGTCTCCGGTATTATGCTGCTTGGTGGGTGGGCAGATTTAGAGTCAAGGAACCTGCAGCTATTGCAGCTTTAATTGCCGCATTGGAAGAAGAATCAGAACAAACAAAAATCGGCGACTATTCCCTATTGCGAAATGCGGCGCGGGCTCTGGGTAAATTGGGCGACAAACAAGCCTTACCGGCTCTGATTCGCTGTTTGGAATGCGCCGATTATTACGTGCGGGAAGCGGCGGCTCAAGCTCTAGAAATGCTGGGCGATCGCGATTCTATTGAGCCGCTAATGAAGCTATTGGATGGCGGCGTAGCTGTGGCTGTGCGAGTGCCAGGAAAATCGCACCTCGTGCAACCTTACGACTCGGTAATTGAAGCTTTGGGAACGCTGCAAGCGACAGAAGCAATACCGCTAATTTCACCTTTTTTAGAACATTCTGTGGAGCGGGTGCAGTACGCTGCGGCGCGGGCGATGTATCAGTTAACTGGTGAGCGGGTTTATGGAGAGCGGTTGGTAAGTGCTTTGAATGGGGATAATTTGCAGTTGAGACGATCGGCTTTGATGGACTTGGGGGCGATCGGCTATTTGCCGGGAGCGCAAGCTATTTCTGAAACTTTAGCAGAAAATAGCCTGAAATTGATTGCGCTCAAAGGAGTTTTGGAGCATCACCTCAATCAACAAGAATCACTATCTTTATCAGATGATGCTATCCGCGTTATGGATTTAATGGATAGTTTACTTTAAAAAATTAGTTAACAACTGAAATAGGATTGATGTAGCGATTCTCAATTGTCTGCCGTAAATTCAGGAGACAGCACATTTCAGGACACAGCGCCGTGCTGTTTCCCTACCTATTTTGATGAGAATGTTGGTGGGTGAGGTGGCAAAAAGTTCGATCGCGCGATCGACCCAACCTACAATTACAATAGTCACGGTAAAGCTTACAAATAAATGGCATTAGAACTAATTCAGGCTGTCGAACAAGCAGATTCTTCCGAAGGCTTGTTAAACGCAGTCAAAGCACTGGCGGCGACTCCCTCAACACAAGCAATTCCTACCTTAATTACAGTGCTCGGTTACAACAACCCAGGCGCCGCTGTTGCCGCCGTTGACGGGCTAATTCAGCTCGGAGAAGCTGCGGTGCTGCCGCTTCTAGAACAGCTTGACGGCTACAATTATGGGGCGAGAGCTTGGGCTGTTCGGGCTTTGGCGGGAATTGGCGACCCCAGGGGTTTGGAGATTTTGCTCGATGCAGCGGCGAATGACTTTGCTTTGAGCGTGCGGCGGGCTGCGGCTAGGGGTTTGGGGACGATTTGCTGGGAATTGATGCCGGCAGAACAAATTGCAGATGCTCAACTTCGCGCTGTGAAAACGCTACTGCAAGCGTCCCGAGATCCAGAATGGGTGGTTCGCTACGCAGCAGCGGGGGGTTTGCAAGCTTTGGCGGGTGCTGCGACTGTTAAACCGGATTGGTTAGCGGAAGTTTCGGCCAGGCTTGAGGAAATCACCCAAAGCGATGAAGCTACTTCAGTTAGGGCTCGGGCTTTGCTTGCTAAGAAAATATTGTCACTTGGCTAGGGTTTGGGCGATCGTCTCTTCCAAGTCCCCTTGACTGAGAGTGGTTAATATAAAGACTTCTTGTACGGTTTTGCCCTGTCTGGCGATGATTTTAAATCCCCCGCGGATGGGTACTGACACTCTTAATGTCATGCGGGGGATGTGTCCTTTAACTTTGTTGATGACGCCCGGAGTGACTGTTTGAATGCCCATTTTTAGGGTGAGGCGCTCTAAAATTGGTATCAAACCGGGAAGGTGGGTAGAGTGATTCCAAACTAGGCGGCCTTTGGGTTGTGCGTTCATAAATATTTAACCAAATTCAACATACCCAGTCTAAGCCACCCCTGGCTGGAACCAATTTGAATTTCCCTCAACTTATCTATCAATAACGTTACTGTGCGTGTCATTGCCAGCAAACCGAGGCAATCTCAAACCGAGATTTTTGATTCCGGGCGCGCAAACTGAGATTTGATGGCGCAGAATTGTCCTGTACTTTTTGATGTTGTGGGTTGGCAACTGTCGGTTTTTCTAGTTGAGCGGCGATCGCCCCGAGCATTTCTGCTACGCTGCAAGGTTTTTTGAGATAGCCGTCTGCTTTGAGTTCCAGGGCTTTTTCCATTTCGGAGGCTGTCATAAAAATAAACGGAATGCTGGCGGTTGCAGGGTGCGATCGCAAAACCGCGAAAACTGTTAAACCGTCTAGTTCGGGCATCATGACATCAGACAAAATTAAATCGGGAATTTGGGCAGCTAACTGGATACCAACTTTTCCATTTTCGGCGCCGACAGCTTCAAAACCGCGCGATTCCAGAAGTTCTAATACCGTTTCTCGGATTAAGCGATCGTCTTCAATTACTAATATTTTTTTCATTTGTTTGAGCTGGATCTTTACTTTGTTTGTATGGATCTGTTATAAGTGTTACAGGTCATTTTTAAAGAATTCAATAGGGTTATTGCAAAAAACCGCTTTTGACTGGCAACTTTTTACGGCTTTGTGTATGCTCGCAGTTACGCACAAGACTTGAGTTATCAGCAGCTTTACCTTGTGTACTAGCGCTAGGAATCGCTGCGGCGTACCTAGGATTGTGAACGTGGAAAATCAACGATTCAACAGTTTATTTAATAAAGATTTCAGCCGCCTGACTCAAAAAGTTTCTATTTGAGTGGCGATCGCAGTTACGTGTAATTAATAAACCCGCCGATGAGCTAAGCGCGAAACTCCAACCTGTGAAGTTCACAAATTTCTGGCGATCGGGTAAAATATAACTTGCTGTATCGCTATTAAGTGAGGAAAAGGATATGTCAGAATTTCTAGACTTTCTCAGACATCAGTTTGCCTACGTTGCCATTGGCGAATTTAAACCAGGAAAATTTGAAGCTGCAGAACAACTTTTTGAAAAAGCCGTGGCAACTTATGCCACAGGTTTTAAGGGAGCATACCTGCTGCAATTGCCCAATACAGATAAAGGTATTGCCATCATTTTTTGGGAAAGCGTAGAAGAGATGACCGCCAATCAAAGCCAAGCTTATCAGGAAATATTGAAGCAGATGGCGCCTTTGTTTGCGAAAATACCAGACACAAATGTTTATGAAATTGTCAGTGAAATTCAGCCCAAAAGTGAATAATTAAAAAACCTGCAACCGGCGCGTCATTCCCATTCCCATCGGCGTCTTTCGCCCGACTCCGCTGTAAAGCGCAAAATCTGCTAAAGTGTTAATTTGCTTGATAGTAGCAGGAGCTATATCTCCCATAATTCGGTAACTAATATCGCCGACGCAGCCAATAAATTTACTGCGAGAATCCGTACTAACTTCTGTTCGGATATCGAAAAAACTGGGGAAAATAGCTTCTGTGAAAGTAGGTTCGATCGCCATCCTGCTGTACTTGTTCCAGCGATTCGCTAAACTGCCGAAAATACTTTCACGAGTGGGCATAGCACTATCGTATACACCTTGCCGAAAATTAGTAGGAGTGCAGAAACTAAAAGCAATTTGCCGCTGAGTTTCTGAAGCTCTCTCGAACAATTCGGCGTAAGTACAAAAGTTTACCCACGGCTGGTTTGATTGCGGTTCGCTCAAAATATTAGTAATGTATATATTTGTCGGCCCGATATGCCAAGGGCGATCGAAATTGAGTTGCTGCCAAAGTAGAGTTAGGCGATCGAACAAACCGTCATCCAGCAGAGAAATTCGCCACCAAATCGGCGTATTTTCCTGAATTGCTTGCTTGTGTTCCCACTGTAGGGCCGGAGATATTGTGCGGGAAGCCGGAGGCAAAACTCTCTTTTGTAGCTGGGGCGCGCTGCTTTTGTAAGCCTCTTTTCGGCTTACTTGAAAAGGGCTTAAAGTGAAAGCTTTTTCATGAGATTGGTCGTGCAGGTAGGCGCTCAAATCGCTGTCTACAGCACTCACAAGGTTCAAAAACAAAGCGTGGAGATGCCGCCCCGTTAAAAACTGGGATGGAATTGGTGCAACTGGCTGCAGGTTTAAAACAAGGCTGTGGGGCATTTTTAAATTATATACTGTGTCTGTATATATGTTCAGCTAGTATTAATACTACAGCTAAGTTGCCACTTAGATTAAGGAATTTTAATCACGTAAGGTGCACAGCGTGCACCCTACGTTTACGACGATTTGAGGGTCGTGCACACCTAGGTTTAGGTTGTGATATTGAGGCCAATCTCTGTGCGGTAAATTTTTAGGCGATCGAGATTTCTGGCGACAAATAAACATCTTGAATGGCGTTGAACAATTTTACGCCTTCTTCAAAAGGACGCTGAAAAGTTTTGCGACCGGAAATTAAGCCGCAGCCGCCAGCGCGCTTGTTGATTACTGCCGTGCGAATTGCTTCTGCAAAATCGCTTTTCCCGGAAGCACCGCCGGAGTTAATTAAACCCATCCTTCCCGCATAACAGTTGAGCACTTGATAGCGAGTTAGATCGATCGGGTGATCCGTTGTCAAATCCGAATAAACGCGCTTGTCGGTTTTGCCGTAACTCTTGCCGCTGGCTTTAGCAACAGCTTTGTAACCGTTGTTGCATTCGGGCAACTTCTGCTTGATAATGTCAGCTTCAATTGTCACTCCCAAGTGATTTGCTTGCCCGGTTAAATCGGCGGCAACGTGATAATCTTTGTCTTGTTTAAAGATATCGTTGCGGAGATAGCACCACAAAATTGTCGCCATTCCGTATTCGTGAGCGTGGGCAAAAGCTTGACTGACTTCTTGGATTTGCCTCGTCGATTCCGGGGAACCAAAATAAATTGTTGCTCCGACTGCAACCGCTCCCAAATTCCACGCTTGTTCGACAGAAGCAAACATTATTTGGTCGTATTGATTGGGATAAGTCAGCAATTCGTTGTGATTTAGCTTGACAATAAAAGGGATTTTGTGCGCGTACTTGCGAGAGACGCTTCCCAAAACTCCCAGGGTTGTTGCGACAGCATTGCAGCCTGCAGAAATTGCTAATTTAATGATATTTTCGCTGTCAAAATAGATGGGATTTGGTGAAAAAGAAGCGGCGGCTGAGTGTTCGATTCCTTGGTCTACTGGCAGGATGGATAAATAGCCAGTATTGGCCAAGCGTCCGCTAGAATAGAGTTGCTGAAGCGATCGCAAAACTTGGGGAGGTCGATCGGTTTGAGCAAAAATGCGATCGACCCAATCCGGGCCCGGCAGATGCAACAAATCTTTAGAAACTTTTGCTTGATGGGTGAGCAAGTCTTCGGCTTCGTCGCCAAGCCAAGATTCGATCGAACTGGGAACTGATAGTGTAGCTGTCATACAGATTTCCCTCTCAATTTCAATTGCACGCTGATGATTGCAGACATTAACCTTGCTGATATTGTAGCGAAAAAATCATTTTTTCCATACCGTCAACGCTAGACCCAGTTTTTAACCAGTTAGCGACAACAGCAACTAGGACGCGCTACTCTATAATAAGCTGGCAGTTCAGCCGGATCTGCGCTGCCAGCGATCGCCGATCGACTCACAACTTTGCCATCACAATGTCACACACTTACTTTGATTCTGAAAACGGTCACAAATCCTTCGAGATGCCCGGTGCTAGGCCCCACTACAACCCCGATCGCCCCGGTCAAGTAGAGCACATTTTCCTCGACTTAGTGCTGAATATTCCCAAACAAAGCTTTCGCGGCACTTGCAGCATCCGCATCAATCCAGTCCGCAGCGGTATTGACAAATTAACCTTAGATGCTGTAAACCTGAATATTAAATCAGTAAAAGTCGGCGAAATTGACCAAAATTTCGACAGCGATGGCGAAGTGCTGCAAATTCAACTACACGAACCAACAGAAGCTTACCAACCAATTACAATTGCGATCGAATACTCGGTCGAAAAACCACAGCGCGGGCTCTATTTCGTCGGCCCGGACAAACACTATCCAGACAAACCAACACAAGTTTGGACTCAAGGCGAAGACGAAGATTCCCGCTTCTGGTTTCCCTGTTTCGACTATCCCGGACAACTCGCTACTTCGGAAATTCGAGTCCAAGTTCCGAGACAACTCTTTGCTATTTCCAACGGCGAATTAATTAGTACAAAAAACGAAGGCGACGATAAAATTTATCACTGGTCCCAAACCCAGGTACACCCGACTTACTTAATGACCTTAGCAGTCGGAGATTTTGCCGAAATTAAAGACGAATGGAACGGCAAACCAGTTAATTATTACGTGGAAAGAAGCCGCGAAGCAGACGCTAAGCGCAGCATGGGCAAAACGCCTCAAATGATTGAATTCTTCTCTAAAGCATTTGGCTATCCTTACCCTTTTCCCAAATACGCTCAAGTCTGCGTCGATGATTTCATCTTCGGCGGTATGGAAAATACTTCGACAACTTTGCTAACAGATAGGTGCTTGCTAGACGAACGCGCCGCCCTCGACAATCGAGGCACTGAAAGCTTAGTCGCCCACGAATTGGCTCACCAGTGGTTCGGGGATTTAGTAGTAATTAAACATTGGTCTCACGCTTGGCTGAAAGAAGGCATGGCTTCTTATTCCGAGGTGCTGTGGACTGATAAAGAATATGGCAAAGAAGAGGCGGCTTACTATATGTTAAATGAAGCCCGCAATTATTTAGCTGAAGACAGTTCCCGCTACCGCCGCCCCATTGTTACTCACGTTTACCGCGAAGCAATCGAATTGTACGATCGCCATTTGTACGAAAAAGGTGCCTGTGTCTATCACATGATTCGCGCCGAGTTGGGCGACGAATTATTTTACAAAGCAATTCACACTTTTGTGCGGGATAACGCTCACCAAACTGTAGAAACCGTCGATTTGCTCAGGGCGATCGAAAAGGCTACCGGTCGCAATCTCATGTTTTTGTTTGACCAGTACGTTTATCGTGGCGGCCATCCAGATTATAAGGTTGCTTATTCCTGGGATGGCGACAGCAAATTAGCCAAAATTACTGTTACCCAAACTCAGGTAAAAGATAGCAAAAATGGCAACGGCAACAGCAAAGATGTATTCGATTTGAAAATCCCGATCGGCTTCGGTTACAAGCCGGAAAAAGAAGAAGACGATGGCAGTTCTGTACCTTCAACCCCGAACCTAAAAACTTTCACAGTCCGAGTGCATGAGCGCGAGCAAAGCTTCTACTTTCCCCTAGAAGAGAAGCCTGCATTTATCAGTTTTGATGTCGGCAATAAATACTTAAAAACAGTTGTTTTAGAGTATGGAATTGCGGAACTCAAAGCTCAGTTGCAATTCGATCCCGACCCGGTTTCCCGGATTTACGCTGCCCAAGCTTTGGCGAAAAAAGGAGGACTGGAAGCGGTGAAAACGCTGTCAGAAGTTCTCAAGAAAGAGCCGTTCTGGGCAGTACGGGCAGAAGTTGCCGGTCAGTTAGTTGAAATTAAACTAGACCAAGTTTTTGAAGGTTTAGTAAGTGGTTTAAAAGATAAAGATGCTCGTGTTCGTCGCGCTGTGGTGAATGCGCTGGGTAAAATCCAAACTCACGAAACTTATAAAGCGCTGAGATCGATCGTCGAAAAAGGCGACGACAG
This sequence comes from Oscillatoria nigro-viridis PCC 7112, assembly GCF_000317475.1. NCBI lineage: Bacteria > Bacillati > Cyanobacteriota > Cyanophyceae > Oscillatoriales > Oscillatoriaceae > Phormidium > Phormidium nigroviride. Next base: position 2,337,800 of record NC_019729.1, on the reverse strand, counting down.
CTATTACGTAGAAGCAGCAGCAGCGACTGCTATGGGCTCCATTGCAGGGGCTAACCCCGACGAAAAACCGACCGACGAACAGGTACTGAAAGAGTTAAAATTGGTGCTCAAAGAGCGTCAGGGGTGGAATGAGGTAGTGCGATCGGGTGCGATCGCAGGTTTGGCGCAGATGAAAACTTCTGAAGATGCGCTGAATTTAATATTGAAATACACAGCCGTCGGTACTCCGCAAGCTTTGCGCTTGGCTGCAATTCGATCTTTGGGGACAATTTCGACCGGTCAAACGAAGGTCAATTTAGAACGGATTTTGCAGCGATTGGCAGAATTGTCTAAAGAGACGTTTTTCTTGACTCAAGTCTCTGTAGTAGCCGGATTAGGACAAATGCAAACTCGCAAAGCAATTCGCATTTTGCGTTCTTTAGCTGACCAAACTCCCGATGGCCGCGTTCGCCGCATGGCTGATGAAGCTGTGCAAAGAGTGCAGAAAAATGCTGGTTCTGATGCAGCGGTAAAGCAGTTGCGGGAGGAATTAGACCAGGTGAAAAAGGAGAATCAAGATTTGAGGAGTCGGATGGAAAATTTGGAGGCTAAGGCGAAGAAAGATTAGGTGTAACACCCCATACCGGCGCAGATCAAGGCAGATATTGGCGATCGGCTTTTATCTGCTTGTCGGTAGAGGATTTCGCGCAGTTATTATAATAATATTATTGTTCAGTGGGAGTGCAGTGGGAGTGCAGGGGAATTTCCTATTTTGCACAGAGGGTAAAAACCAAATATCTTTATTCTCCACTTTGTTGTCTCCACTGGGGAATTATCTAGAATCTGGATGCAATTTTTATTTTTTAGTTGTCAACTGTTGATGAAGTTGCAGTAGCTTTGTCACCCAGAAATATTGCAGAAATCATGAGTATAAGAAGCGCTGTATTGATAGAGCAATCGGGGGTAATTCCCTATCGCATTCAAGACGGACAAATTGAAGTAATGCTGATTACTTCTTCGGCTAGCAAGCGCTGGGTTATTCCCAAAGGATTAATTGAACCTGACATGACTCCCCAAGATTCCGCCGCCAAGGAAGCTTGGGAAGAAGCAGGTTTGTTGGGTAAAGTGTTCCCGGATTTGCTAGGAACTTACGAGTATCAAAAATCCGGCTGTACTTGGCTGGTAGGAGTATTTCTACTGCAAGTGGAAGCAGTTCTGGAAATTTGGCCGGAAGCTAGCAAGAGAAAGCGCCAGTGGGTAAGTATTCCTAAATCAATTAAGCGGGTTAATGAACCGGAACTCAAACTCATTTTGGCGGATTTGCCGAATCGGTTTTGGTGAAGAGTGGCTCGGTAAAGGTTCTGACAGCATGATTCAAGCCAGAGTTAACATAAAATTAGAACAAATCCGCCCTTCAGATGACGTAGCTCCTGGCTATGTAGGGCTTACTGAATAAGTTAGGAAAAATCGCGATCGCAATTAATGGGCAATTCAAGCTCGGCAAAACATAACTTTTTGTTGACTATAACTTGCCCAGTTATAGCTTTTAATAATCATTGAACCATAAATAGGTGTGATTTTTGGTTTTTGACATAAAAACACACAAAAAACCCGTCTTAACCAGGTAGCAAGGTTCATCACTAAAAAAGTAATAGCAATAGCTGTTTCCGAAGTATTATCAAGCTTTGCCATCACTCGATTCAAGCTAAATCTTCTTTTACCTTGTCCAAATTTGCCCTCAATAGAGTTACGAATTCTTTCATCTTCCCAGGCTTGTTTCTTGGTTTCCTTACTAACAATTGCTGGTGGCCTTCCTAAAGGGGGGCCACTAATTCTAATTCCTCTTTCTTTACACCAGGCTCGATTTTCCCTGGTTCGATAAATGCGATCGGCATGGACTGATTCTGGATAGCATCCTGTGTAAATTTTAAATGCTTCAAATGAGTGCTTTTAAGTCTCCTGATTCGTTAAAGTTATCCCAACTTATCCGGTCTAAAAATACATATCCTTCACTGCAACTCGCTGACAGTTTAGCTCCAAACTCTACGGGTTTTCCTGCTTTTCCTCTAACAATGGGACGGATGTGCGGTTGGCTTAAACTTACCCCAACTGTCCGATATACTCTGTTTTTTATTTTCCAATAACCAGAGTTGTTGGCGATAGACTTCTGTGAGAACTAGCAAGGTTTTATATTGCTTTTTGGTCAAACTTTGTAGGGTGGCACCTGATTCGATTAGCTGTTCAATATTAGCGAGGTTTCTTTTGATATATTGCAGTTGTTTTTTAAGGGCTTGGATTTTTTTGTTTCGTTTAGGTCGTCGTTGTTTTGCTACTGCTAAGTAGTCTTTCCTGGCTATTTTCCGGTAGGTTCTGGGTTTTTTATTGATTTTTACTTTGAGGGATTTATAGAGAATATCGATGATTTTTTCGGTATGAACTCTGGCTCGGTTTAATAGCCCTAAGTCGGTGGGATAGCTAATATCTGCTGGAGCACAGGTCGCATCTATGACTAATTTTCCTTGATTGGTTAATTCATTTTTTGCGTCCGAATCCTTTTTTTTTTCGGGCGGTTTTGGGGTGGTTTCGCGCATTTTTTCCACCATCCGTTCGTTCACTTTCTTGATTAAGTTTGCACTGATTCGCTGCCGAAAGTGGACTAATAATGATGGATCAAATGGGGGTTCATTACTGTATGTTGATTGACCTATAAAGTATTGCAGGTATGGGTTTTCTCGGATCTGTTCTACTGTTTCTATGTCGCTGATTCCCAGCTTTTCTTTGATAATTAATGCCCCTAATGCCATCCTAAATGATGCAAGCGGGTGCTCCCATTTCGGTCGGAAAATTTGCAGCATATTCTGATTCAAATTCTAACCAAGGAATTAGTTGGGTCATTTTTACCCAACGGTTATCTTCTGACAATCTTCCTTCAAAGGGGAGTTCAAAGTCGGATGGGGAGCTTGGGGCAAGCTCAGCTTTTCTATACACGATCGCAGGTGGTGATGCACGGGTTTTGACTGATTATACCTGTTTTTCACGGCGACCCTTACTACTTTTTTGTTCGGAAAACCCATACACTGTTTACTTTTCTCACTGATTCAGCAAGCCCTATGTATCTGTAATTGAGTTCGGTACTCCCAAAGCACGGATCTTGAAATACTCCCCGGCGTAAACGCACGGGGATTCTTTACGCTTCACCGACTGATGCAACCGAAGTTGTCTTACTCTGTCTCTGCGTACATTTAGAGTCGTGGCGATTCCCCATCCCGACTTTCTCTATATTCTTAGCGGCATTTTCATCTCTATCCTGCTCGGTGTTGCAACTTAGACAAAGCACTGAGCGGATAGATAAATCAATTTTGCCCCACTTGAATCCACAATCCGAACACACTTGGCTAGTGGGTTCCCAGCGACTAATTACCTTAAACTCTCTACCAAGTTTCTCTGATTTAGCCTCGCAAAGCGTTCGGAATTCGTACCAGCCTTGCTGACTAATCGCTCTTGAAAGTTTCCGGTTCTTGACCATTCCTGACACATTCAAATCTTCCAAAATAATCACTTGGTTTTCGTTGACTATTTTGGTTGACAGTTTGTGGAGAAAATCTTTGCGGGTGTCGGCAATTCCATTATGCAGTTTCGCAATTCTGATGCGAGTTACATTCCTTCTCCTAGAATCTTTGGGCTGATGGGCTAATTTGCGTTGTAGTTTGCGAACTTTTCGGTCTAGTTTTTTATAGCTAGGGCTTTCGACTTTTTCACCGTTACTCATTACTGCAAAAGTTTTAATTCCCAAATCAATCCCGATACTTGGGCTTTTAGCTTCGGATTGAATTGGTTTGACCTCTACAACAAAACTTAGAAAATAGCGGTTCGCACAGTCTTTGATTACCGTGACAGAGCTAGGTTCAGATGGCAATTCTCTAGACCAGACTGGGTTAACAATTCCAATCTTGGCTAAATAAACTCCATCACCTTTGAGGGAAAACCCTCCAACTCTAAAACGCGCCGATTGGCTGTTAGTTCGTTTTTTGAACTTAGGATATCCGACTTTACGTCCTTTTCTTTTCCCTTTGCAGGAGTTGAAGAAGTTCTTAAAAGCAACATCCAGGTCGGCAACCGACTGCTGTAATGGGACGCAGGACACATCTCCTAGCCAAGCTCTTTCCTCAGTATTTTTAGCCTGGGTAATTACGATTTTTTGCAAATCTACTGAACTCGGCTTTTTCTCGGACTGCTTACACAGAGCAAGCGCATGGTAAACTAAGCAAGGCTGTCACCAGCCCTGCTCGTCTTCAAAACCGGACGTGAAGCTTTCACCTCATCCGGCTCCTCAGTAATAAGGCTCTTGTCATGAGTACCTCTATTCCCCGTTTTTGAGGGTGAAGGCTTGGCGCGATTACAGCCAGATTTGTTGCCAAGACTTCCATCCTTGGTTGTCTTTTCATCGTGGCAATGTCGGTGGAGTAGTTGCAAATTGTCATAGCTATCCTTTCCGCCTTTCGACTTAGGGATAACGTGGTCTACTTCTAACACCGATTCTTCTGTGAAGTGTAATCCGCAGTGGGTACATTTGCCTTTCTGTCGTTTCAAGAGTGTTGCCACATCTTTAGGGACTTCGGGGTTTTTGCCCATTCTTGCACTCCAGTACACAAGGTTGCCATCATAGGGACTAGCATCGCCTTTGACTTTCACATGACGCACGATATCTGTAGCGTTGTGATTTTGTAACCGCAAGGGGTTTTTCCTTTCTTGCCTGGTTGCGAATACCCAGTTATCATCGCCTATGGTTTGCCAATATTTGTTGGCTATCCATTCCCCTGATTTATTCGGGTGGCGTCTATGTGCCCAGCTTTTTAGCTTCTTGTACACTTTGTGTCCCAGTTCGGAGTATGTTTCCTTGCTGGTAACAGTGCGGTAATAGTTAGCCCATCCTCTGATGATTGGATTTAAATGAGTTATCAGCGCAGCTTGTGGAGCTGTTTTATGCTGTTCTATTACCTCAGAGATACTGTCATAGTGTAGCTTTAGCTTCTGCTTGCTGGGTTTGATGAGCGTCTTGAATCCAAGTGGTTCCCCATGAGGATTACAACCCGTGTTATATTTACCTACTGGGTACTGTCTGATATTAAACCCCAGGAAGTTAAACCCCGCGTCTTGCTCATCATGTTTATTCAATGTATGGGCAAGGCGCGTTTTACTTGGTTTCAATTCAAGTCCAATGCCGTTTAGCCACTCAGAAATCACTTCTTTACATCTATGGACAACGGTTAAGTCCTCGTGCAGTATTACGAAGTCGTCGGCGTACCGGATTAGGCTTAGAGATTGGCGATTTCCTCGCTTACTATGTCCTCGTGGTGTTGGCAATGTTTCAGCCACCTGCTTTATCCGTTCTTCCATCCCGTGAAGGGCAATGTTTGCCAGTAGCGGAGAGATGACCCCGCCTTGTGGCGTACCCTCAGATGTGGGGAATAATTGATTGCCATCCATCACTCCCGATTTGAGCCAAGCGTTTATCTGGCGTCTTAAGGTCGGGAATGTATTTAATTTTTTGAGAAGTTCCCCGTGGTTTATGCGGTCAAAGCATTTCGCGATGTCGGCATCCAGCACATATTTAGCCTTTGACTTAATAGCGTTAAAGATTGCCTCGACAGCATCATGGCATGAACGTCCTGGTCGGAATCCATAGGAGTTGGGTTCAAACCTTGCTTCCCACTCCGGTTCAAGCATCAATTTCACTAACGCCTGAAGCGCTCTGTCGTACATCGTGGGAATACCAAGGGGGCGTTTTTCATCCGTTCCTGGTTTGTCAATCCATACCCGTCGAGTGGGTTTGGTTTTCCCCTTTAGCTCAAGTTTTTCCACCAGTGCTATCCTTTGGACGGGTGAGAGTGATTTAACTCCGTCTACTCCGGCTGTTTCTTGCCCTGGTTGTCTTGCGTCACGCGACGTACAGCTAGCATCTTTCCTGACCAAGACCTCATCAATGTCTTCTGGAGTCTGCGGACTGCTTTCAAATCACCACGACTAGAGGCTTGGAATATTCTTTTTTGCAGCTTAAAGATTCGCCGTTCCAGCTTACGCCAGTCCGTCTCTCTCCATTCCACCATCTGATTGCTCAGTGTTTTAGACATTTGTACTGCTACTCTACACTATTCCTTCCTTATCACCGTGAGTCTGTCTGCATATCCTTGTCATTACAGCAAGGCGTTTGCTTCTGACTCAATCCCACCCACTCGCAGCATCCGGTTAGCACCTGCTCACGGTATTTGATTTCCGAGAGAACATACGAGGGGTTACTTCGTTCCGAACGACCATGCTATGAACCTTTAGAGCTCCACTATCCACCGGGTTTATTTAGAGATGCTGTTGGTCGGGGAACGAACCGCCAACCTTTTTTTCCTTTGCCTTTTTGGCTCCAGCTAATCAGTCCTTTTTGCTGGTTGTAGTTGACGATGGTTCAGTCGTGGATTCAGACGTAATGTTTTACTCATGGGTTCTTTGCTTGCCCCGCACTATCCTGAACTGGAAGTGTTGAGAGGCTTTCATCCCCGCTCTACGGATTGAGGGCTAGTCGCTACCGCAGGGGATGTGCTTTCACCTGGCATCTACAGGGGAGGGTTTTGCACCCTCATGGTCGCTCAGTTGTCAAGGTTCATTTTCGGGATTACTCCCTATTTTTGTCCTTGCTGCTAATCCCCCAAACCCTTCTTATTGGATTTGGTTTCTAGCAAACGAATCGCACCGTTCCAGACTACACGCACGCAGCCAAACAACTGAGCTAGGCTCTGTCGTTGTTGGTCGGTTGGGTAGAATCTGTAACGATATCGTGATTTCAAAACTGTGCTAAATTTGGTCTGCAACTAAATCATATCTTGGTTTGCCAAAAATGACAACCGACTATCGCCGAGAACGACATTCTGTTACAGAACTTAAGATCCACTTGGTCTGCGTGACAAAGTATCGTCGGCCTGTATTTACAAGTGAAAGTCTTGACTTGATTGAAAAATCATTTCGAGAGGTTGCCGAAAAAATGAATTTTCAGGTTCTAGAGTTTAACGGTGAAGGCAATCACGTTCATGCGCTGATTGAGTATCCGCCTAAACTTTCTGTTTCTCAAATAGTGAATGCGCTAAAAGGGGTGTCTAGCCGTCGATATGGGCAAGCCGGACACAAGAAACCACACAAGGAAGCTTTGTGGAGTCCCAGTTATTTCGCAGTTTCCGTAGGTGGTGCACCTCTAGAAGTCTTAAAGGAGTATATTAGGAATCAAGAAAAGCCGTCCTAAAAGGACGGGGCTTGTGTCCCATTTTCTTGGTCAAAAAATGCAGACCGTAGAAGCCCTTCACCGCGAAGCAATGGAACTGGTCGATCGAGCAGTTCTCGCCCGTCAGTGCGGTGATATCGACCAAGTGACTGCACTCACCAGAGCCGCCTTTGCGAAAGAACGGGCGGCAGCGGATTTAGTAGCAAACGAATGGGATTTTGAGCCGACTCGTTCTATACTGCATCGGAGCGCCGCCGTACTTGCCATTGAGTGTGCCCAACTCCGGGAAGCAGAACGGCTGATTGGACGCGCCCTCGCAGGCAACCCTCCCACGGACATTGCGGATGAACTGCGTGACCTGCTTATCGAAGAAATTTACTCGCAGCGCCAAGCGATTGGAGCTTAATTTATTTAAGCGTTAGCTGACAGAAAAGGAATACTTTCGGCTAAGTTATCCTTAACTTCTATGCCCTGTTTTCTCGCCCAAAACTGGCTCAAAAAGTGAATTTGCCGCAAGCCGACAACTAAATTTAAACCTGGTACAAAAAGCCACCAAACTGTTAGGGGTTCTTTGATTCCTTCTTGGCGGTACAATTCGTTAACTGTCTTGTAAAGTTTGAACTGCACGATGTAAATCCAAGCAATACCGAGGAAGGAAAACCAACCAAACCATCCGGGAACGTCAGGATCGAATATCCGCAAAGCTTGGGGGACGGCTACTCCTAAAACAAAGGGAAGCAAGCAAAGAGTTCCCGACCAACCGCTGCCGTTATAGCGGCGCAATTCTTCTTGAATGATCCATTTGTACCATCCGTAATATAGCAGCAAGCTGACTCCAGACAGCAAAATTACTCGCCACAAAGAGCGCGGTTTACCTAAAGGTTTGTCGGACATATTTAGATGTAAGATATGAATTGCTATCTTGATTATATTAACATTTGTTAATTCATTTGTTAATTATTGCAAAATCATTTCTCGAATCGATCGCGCTGTTGCAGGGGCCAGCAGAACACCGTTGCGATAGTGGCCGCTGGCGATGAGAACGCGATCGTTACCGGGAAGCGTCTCGATAATTGGGGCCGGCCGCCCTTCCGGCCGCGGGCGCAATCCCGACCATTTCCTGATGATTGAGGCGAATGCTAAGCCCGGACAAAGGGAGCTCGCCCTCGCCATCACTTGCGCCAACATATCAGCATTCGCCGGAATTTCCCCGCCATTTTCGGAAAACTCCACCGTCGCCCCCACCCAAAATTCCTGATTTCCCAAAGGCACAATGTGAACGTCATCGCAAGTAATTACCGGGCTAAAATCTGGGTTTCCTAAAGGATTGGGCGTCAGTAAATGCAGCGCTTGTCCCAACACCGGGCGAATGTCAACCAACTGATTTAACGATGCAGTCACAGCAGCAGAACCCAAACCAGCGCACACAATTAGTCGATCGAAATTTTCCATAACAGGCAGGATGCCTGTTCCACAAGAGATATTGACTGCAATGGAAGATGGGAGTTGACTCTGAGACACCTGAGAATTCAACTCAGTAATTCCTTCAACTTCCACGCCAAACTCAAAAATCACTCCATTGCGTTCTGCAGCATCAACCAAAGCCAAAGTTAGCGCCGTCGGATCGACTTGCCGGTCTTGAGGCGAATAAATCGCAGCAATAATGCGATCGTTTAAATAGAGATGAGGGCAGCAATCGCGGACTCGTTCCACATCCCAAAGTTCCAATTGCCAACCTTGAGACTGGCGAGTTGCTATCAATTTTTCCCACTTACTTAAATCCTCTCCCTCCGAACAAAGCATTAAAATTCCCTGTTTGTTAAAAGGAATTTTTCGCCCCGTAACTGCTTCTAATTCAGGAATCAAAGTTTCGTAGCGCTGAAGGCTGGCTTCCCTCAACTGCCAATTTCTGCCCTTAGTTTTGTGGCCGATCACTCCCATCAAAACACCCAGTGCAGCGCCAGTAGAACCTTGTGCCGGCGGCTGTTTGTCGAACACAGTAACTTTCAGTTCGGGAAATTGACTTAGTTCAAAGGCGATCGAAGCCCCAATAATACCGCAACCAATAATTGCAACGCGAACCATTCAATTTTATATTTTAGATTTTATATTTTAGATTAACTGCTTCCTAGGTTCTGCCCGTATAAGCCTTGTTCGGGCGGGCTTTCCGGCCCGCCGCACAAGAAAACTGATTCTTTGTTTGTGGAACAGGCATCTTGCCTGTTCTTGACAATGATACAAGATGTGAGTTAAGGCTAATTAAGCTTTAGGAATTAGCTGCAAGAAGCTATCGAAATCATTGACAGCTTTTTGATAGCTGGCCGTGACTTTTGCATAGTCAAGGTCTTTAGCAGCAAGATCGATGTTAACCAAATCGGCAAACAAACTCTTAGTTAAATCAACAGCTTGTTTTTGAGAACTAGGCAACAAACTCGCAGAGACCATTTTCATGGTGTTCCGCAAGTCGCCTAGAGGCCCGTGAATGTAAGTTCTGGTATCAACCCAATTCCGTTTTTGAATTAGGGTACCCAATTTGTCCATGCGCGATCGGAACTCTGTCAGGGTAGGAACATAGCGCTGAATTTGCTGGATTTGGGCTGTTGTGTAAGTCGTTGGAACTTTTGCTTCGACACTGCTGCAACTGACCAGAAATGCCATCAAAAACGCCATCATCAAGGCAAAAATTGAACGGGGACGAGTCATATCGATTTTAGATTTTAGATTTTAGATTTCTCGTTTTCAGGAAAAGCCTGGGAATGCAGCTCGGCGAGGAGCTGGTTCACTGACTTAGCACCGAGAGTTATGTACAAAATATTATTTTACCTCCTGGCGGCGCAGAAAAGTTATCACAGCATTGCCAACTTTTTCTGACCAATGTTCTTGAGGATAATGCCCCGCTTGTTCCAGTGTGACTAATTCTGCATTTTGCAGGGAACCGACTAGCTTTTGAACTGGTTCAACACTCAGCCAAGGATCTGTCAAACCCCAGACAAATAAAGTTGGTCGAGTCCATGCTTTCAAGCCGGATTCTATTTCGGCCATTGACTGCGGCAACTGAATATTGCGGACAGTATTCATCAGCGATCGACCTGCATCCGAACTCTTCAAAAACGGGCGGCGGTAAACATCTAAATCCTTGTCTGATATTGTCTGGCGGCAGCCGCCTTCGAGAGTTCTGTCAACCAAAAGCGGGTCTTGCGTCATCATGTCGCCAATAAAAGGCAGTCCCAACTGTTGCATTTTCCAAGGCAACTTGATATCTGGTGAAACTGGTGTATTGATGACGGCTAGACGCTCAATTTTATCGGGATTGCGTAAAGCGTATTGAATGCCTGCTGAAGCTAAAAATCCTTGGACAACGAGGTAAAATCGGTCTAATTCTATAGCTTGAATAAAGCCAGCGAGGGCGTCAACAAAAGCATCGGGAGTGTAGGCAAAGTCGCGCTTGTCTGGTTTTGTCGATCGCCCGTAACCCACCCAATCGGGGGCGATCGATCTAAATCCCTGTGCCGCCAAATCCGGCATCATTACAGTCCAGGTAAAACTCTGGGACGGCAAACCGTGCAGCAGCAGTACGGGCGGTTTCTCAGTTTCGTTAACCGGATTTGTTTCCCGATAAAACCATTGCAGCGGGCCTACTTCAACTATCTTCTCATCAATTAACATTATTTTACTTGTTATTTATCAAACAATAAGGCGGGGAATACCCGCCCTACTTACTTAATAGTTGAGTGTGCACAGAGTACCTTACCCAACTAATTACAGCCGCACTTAGAAATTCATTTCAGCAGCTTGAACTTTTTCGACCTGTTTCTTCTTGAGAACCAGCATAATTTGAGCCAGCATGGTCAAAGCCACGAAAGCCATCAATCCTTTAACGCGATCGGCACTTTGCAGCACAATCTCCACGTCTTTTTGACCGAAGCCGCCCACATTAGGATTGTTCGTCAAAAGTTCGCCTGCTGCAACTGTTTGTCCTTCGGAAACAATCAGTTCTGGGCCTGCGGGAATCGTATCAACAACGGCTGCACCTTCTGCAGGTTGAATTGTCACTTCATAACCGCCAGCTTCCGGTTGAGCAATCTTAGAAATGGTGCCAGCTACCGAAGCATTGTAAACAGTATTATTGCTCTTTTCGCCAGTAGGATAAACCTGACCGCGACCGCGGTTGCCGCCAACATAAATTTGGTATTTGCCGTAGTGAACGGACTTGTCAGTTGCCGGATTCGGCGACAAAACTGGGAATACCAATTCTTTGTACTGTTCTCCCGGCACCGGGCCCACTAAAACAATATTTTCTTGGGTTTCGCTGTAAGGTTGGAAGTAAAGATCGCCGACTTTTTCCTTCATTTCTTCGGGAATTCTGTCAGCGGGAGCAATCTTGAAACCTTCGGGCAACATCACAACTGCGCCGACATTCAAGCCGCCTTTGCTGCCGTCGCCGACAACTTGCTGCACGCTAGTATCGTAGGGAACTTTGACAATAGCTTCAAAAACTGTGTCAGGCAAAACAGATTGCGGTACTTCAACTTGAGTCGGTTTTGCACCGAGGTGACAGTTAGCGCAAACAATGCGACCTGTTGCTTCGCGGGGAGTAGCGGGTGCTGTTTGCTGGGCCCAGAAAGGGTAAGCAAATGCTGCTTGGGGAAGTGCGATATCGCTGGTGAGGAAAAATCCTGCAGCTGCGATCGCAATTAAGGCAGTTTTCGCGATCGTCCTGGCACTGCGGCGAAATATCGCAGATAAATTAGTTTGTGGCATTAGAGTATTCAATCTCAAAGGTCAGACAATGCGTGAATTTTAGATTTTGAATTTTGGATTTTGGATTTTGGATTATTAGACTGTTTTAGGGATGCAATTATCTTGGATTTTCACCGCTGACTCCAATCTAAAATCTCAAATCTAAAATCCAAAATTGTTTAAGACCACCAAGGTTCTTCGCCGGTGCGGAAATCAGTTTCTTTCCAAGGGGTAAAAGCGATCTTGTCATCTGCGACAGTGGCGTGGGCCAGGGCCAGAGACAAAGGCGCTGGGCCGCGCACCACTTTGCCCTCATTGTTGTATTGAGAACCGTGGCAAGGACAGATAAACTTGTTTTCGCTAACATTCCAAGGCACGACGCAACCCAAGTGAGTGCAAACTGCATTGATGCCGTAGTCGGCGAGAGATTGGTCTTTTTCCACCACAAGATAAGTGGGGTCGCCTTTGAGACCTTGGGCTAAGGTGCGATCGCCCGCAGGGTGCGAAGCCAAATATTTGCTAACGATGATGTCGTTGCCCAAAGCATCTTTAGCCGTCACCCCGCCGCCAACTGCCCCACTCGACGGAGGAACAAAATATTGGACAACGGGATAGAGTGCGCCCAGTGCAACACCTGTGACTGTACCGAACGTCAGCAAATTCATAAATTGGCGACGCCCCATATCGGGGACATCGGGATTTCCAGCAGAAGATTGAGCCATGACCTGCCTTTACGGTTTTAAGTTACGTTTGTTTGTTAGCTGTTAGCGAACCTGTACGTGCAGACAACTGGGATAATTGCCGTTAATCTGCTAGCACAAATTTTAGGCCGCGAAAATTCCTTTTAAGAATGCGCCTTCCAGCCTTTATTAGAGTATTATTACATTTTTTGAACTTTGTCTTTTATTGTTTAATGGATTAACTCAGGAGCAACCATGACGGGCAAGGATTTACACCAGCTACTGCTAGAAAAATGGGGAAAGTCTTACGATATCAGATTGCGGCGAACGCGGGGCAAGATTTTTGTGCAAGTTATGTGGAAATATCTAGAACAGGCATCTTTTCCGATGACGGAGGCTGATTATTTCGAGCATTTGGATGCGGTGGCCAATTACCTCAACGGCTGGGGGAGCACTGAACAGGTGAGAGAATACATCGTAACTACTCGCGATCGCCCTCGTTTGGGCAAAGCTGTCAGCGTTGCTCTAGATTTGGGTGAAAGAGCCTCGGAGTGGTTGCTAGACGAGTTTTGAATCACTCAGTCGATTTTAGATTTTAGATTTTAGATTTTAGATTGACAATCAAGCATCCAGGATACCCGCCACGTGATTCATCCCTTCGCAGACTCAGGACCCAGAAATAAAAAACCTGTATCCGATGAAACTTGCCCCCCGAATTTATCCGTGGGGTCAATGCTTCAATCTAAAATCTAAAATCTAAAATCTAAAATCGATTGACTCCACAGCCGGGATCTGGGAGAGTTCCCTAAAGTTTTGTGTCGCGCCGCGGCTGGATTAGTTGAGCCCAAAGTCCCGAAAATCGATCGGCGAGCTTGTCATACGACTTGCCGCTGGTGAGAAACTAAGCTGTGCCGCATCTAATTTGCACGGGTGTTTTGATTCAAAGTCTTGTGGGGCGGGCTTTGCTGCGCGCGCCCTGCTGTGGGATTTAAATGTCGCAACAGTTTCTGGGGCTTTTTAGGGGCTTTTTTTATTTTGGGCGATCGTCCTTCATGCTTGCCAAAATCGCCACCAATTTCTGTCCGCAATTTCACACAAAAGTGCGGGATGCCGTTGGCGAGGGTGTATGCGCCACCTTCCTAGGAAAGCGGATCGGGGGACTTCAGTCCCTGTCAATCTTATGTTATAGTCAAGTCGCAAGTAAGAATAACCACTAGCGCATTGAAGTAACTTAACAAGGTGAAACCCCTGATTCAGCTCGTCTCGGTGATGCCGCAGCCTGGTTGGACAAGTAAGGATAAGTTGCTGAGCGTAAATCAAAATTTGGTGGACTCGGAAAGCTTCGATCAAAACTAAAAGTAAGCGCAATTGCAATACCTTTTGTACTGGTAGTCGTTTTGAGCGTGTAGAGGCACTTTGACAATGCCTTTGTAAGTCCAAATGTGGGCTATTCAAGAATCGAGCTCGGCTAAAGCCCGCTTGAGTGTCAAATAGAATGAGTGTCAGATATCTTGTGAAATTTAGGAGAATGTTGTAATGGGTGTTGCACTGGGAATGGTTGAAGTCTTAGGATTTCCCGCTGCCGTAGAAGTTGCAGACTCAATGGTGAAAGCAGCCCGTGTTACTTTAGTTCGCTATGAGAAAATAACCCGCGCCTACTGGACAATTATAGTGCGAGGAGATGTTTCTGAAGTGCAAGCAGCCGTTGATGCTGGAATTGAATCAGTTAAAAAGGTCGATGGCGGAAAGTTGCTATCGTATCACATAATTGCTCGTCCCCACGAGAATCTGGATTACGTTTTGCCGATCGGCTATACTCCCGAAGTCGAACAGTTCCGAATGTAGTCAGTCGATTTTAGATTTTAGATTTTAGATTTTAGATTTACTTTTGTATTGAATCTGAGAGCTTGAAACTTAGTCTAAAATTTTGGGTGTTCCACTCCTTAAGTCGCGGGGTTTTACCTGGTTTTACGCGGGTTCAAAGTTTTGACAAAACTTTGATGTTGAATTTTAACTTTAAGTAATTATAGAGGCGCGGGCGATCGCGTCTCTATATTTTTTATAAACCTTAAAAGTGAGCGATCGCCCAATACTCAGCAACAAATTACCATCAGGCGGAAAATATTTATAGGATTCATTAAAAATTAGCAATTAACCATTAGCAATTTGGCTTGCTACCAGTCTGCGAACTTATCTGTTGCCTCGATTAAACAGGTGCGAATTCCCGGTTCGCTCATCGAATGTCCGGCATCGGCAACTACAATGAACTCAGCTTCAGGCCAAGCACGATGCAGTTCCCACGCCGACATCATCGGACAAACAACATCATATCTTCCCTGAACGATAACCGCCGGAATCTTGCGGATGCGATCGATATTTAAAAGCAATTTATCTTCCGGCTCAATAAATCCCTTATTGATAAAATAATGGCACTCAATTCTAGCAAACGCCTCCGCGAAAGCATCAATTCCAAATCTTTGCTTTAAATCTAAATCTGGAAACAATCTACTCGTACTCCCTTCCCAAATTGACCAAGCACGAGCCGCTTCTAATCTAATCTGAGCATCTGGACTCGTCAAGCGTTGGTAATAAGCTGTTAGCAGATCGTCCCTTTCATTTATGGGGATAGGTTTAACATATTCCTCCCAAGCATCAGGGAAAATATAACTTGCTCCTTCTTGATAAAACCAGCGAATTTCTTTTCGTCTCAACATAAAAATGCCGCGCAAGATTAAACCCTTGCAACGGTCGGGATGGGTTTGACTGTAAGCTAAAGATAGAGTGCTTCCCCAACTACCACCAAAAACAACCCATTGCTGAATATTTAAATATTCTCGAAGTTTCTCAATATCGTTGACTAAATCCCAAGTGGTATTTTCTTGCAATTCTGCATGAGGTTTACTTTGACCGCAGCCGCGTTGGTCAAACATCACCAAACGCCATTTTTCCGGGTCAAAATATTGTCGGTAAAAAGGCGGACATCCACCTCCTGGTCCCCCGTGTAGCAATACAATAGGTTTTCCCTCTGGGTTGCCAGACTCTTCAAAATGAATGGTATGGAGCTCAGAAACTTTGAGTTTTCCTTCGTTATAAGGTTGTCTAGGCGGGTAAAGTTCTCGCATTTTTTCAAGGATTTATAACTCGACAGTGTTTATTTTACATCATGAAGAAATCACCGTCCTAAAAGCTTCACCAAACCAACCCCGCCAAAATAAAGAGCCAACACCGCACCTCCTAAAAGACTTTGCGTTAAAGGGTCAGTAGAAGGCGTTAAAACCGCTCCCAAAACTGCCGCTCCCAAGACTACATACCGCCAGCCGGAGAGCATTTGGTTGGAAGAAAATATGCCCAAAACACCGAGCAATACTTGGACGATCGGGATTTGAAAAGCTAAGCCGGTGCAGAACATTAACAGCAGCACAAATTTAAAGTATTTGTCGATCGACCACAACTGCTCTACAACATCCGCCCCATAGCTAACAAAGAAGTTGAGCGCCGCCGGAATCAGAGCGATGTAAGCAAATACTAAACCGCCCAAAAATAGGAAACTCGAACCGAAAAACACCGGCCCCAGCAACCTGCGTTCTTTGCGAGTCAAACCGGGGAGAACAAACAGCGCTATTTGGTAAAAAATAAACGGACTGGCGAGGAGCAAACCGCTGTATCCGGCTACTTCGATAGAAACAAAGAAATACTCGCCGGGAGCTAGTTGCAGAAACTTGACGGGCCCGGCCGGTACTTCGAGCAGTTGCACTATGGGTTTAACTGTGAAAAAACAACCGATTACAGCGATTACTACTGCAATTAGCGAGTAAAAAATTCGCTGGCGCAATTCTTCTAAATGCTCGAATAAAGACATTTCAACTTCGTCGGGAAGTTCATCGAGATATTCATTTTCTAGGTTGCGGGAACCCAGAAAACTGTCGGCGATTAGGGCAATGTTATTTTCCGGGATAACTGATTTGTCTTCTAAGTTACTGACAGCCTCTAAATCATCTGCTATGGATGCAATGTTATTTTCCGGGATAACTGATTTGTCTTCTAAGTTACTGACAGCCTCTAAATCATCTGCTATGGATGCAATGCTATTTTTGGGGCTAACTTTTTTCTCGTCTAAGTTACTGACAGCCTCTAAATCATCCGCGATTGGTGCAATGCTATTTTCCGGGATAACTGATTTGTCTTCTAAGTTACTGACAGCCTCTAAATCATCCGCGATTGGGGCAATGCTATTTTCCGGGATAACTGATTTGTCTTCTAAGTTACTGACAGCCTCTAAATCATCCGCAATTGGGGCAATGCTATTTTCCGGGATAACTGATTTGTCTTCTAAGTTACTGACAGCCTCTAAATCATCCGCAATTGGGGCAATGCTATTTTCCGGGATAACTGATTTGTCTTCTAAGTTACTGACAGCCTCTAAATCATCCGCAATTGGGGCAATGCTATTTTCCGGGCTAACTTTTTCTAGGTTGTTGTCGGAACCTTGTTCGGATGTCTCCAAGTCTGAGGGCACAGTCATAGGTATTGTTGATTTTATTTAGGTTTTACGTTTATTAGTCTTGGGTGCAGGTGGTAGCAGAAATCAGTTTCTGGATTAAGGGCGATCGCTCTTTTTACTTTAAGCCTATTGGTTAGACATAATTTTTTTTAGCCATCAATGACGAGCGCAATTTTGCCGACCGCGCGGCCCGTTTCGCTGTAAGCGTGGGCTGCTGCTACTTCTTGCAAGCTGTAAGTGCGATCGACAATCGGCTCAACTTTATCGGATTCTATTAACTCCCGCAAAGCCCCTAAATCGCTGGTGTTGGCATTGGCGACAATTAATTTAGCTTTTTTCCCCGATATAAACCAGCTTGTTACCATCGGTGCGAGGTTGTCTAAACTCGGCAAAGTCGAGATATAAACTCCCTCTGGTTGCAGCACTTTTTCGCATTCAGCAAATGTTTTTCTCCCCACAGCATCTAAAATTATATCATATTTATCGGTTTGTTGAGTAAAGTCAACTTCCGCGTAATCCAGGACAAAATCCGCTCCCAAACTCTTGACAAATTCTCTATTTTTGGCGCTGCAAACTCCCGTTACTTCCGCGTTCATTGCTTTCGCAACTTGCACGGCAAAAGTGCCGACTCCGCCGGAAGCGCCGTTAATCAATACTTTGTTTCCTGCTTGAATTCCACCCAAATCTCGGAGTGCTTGCAAAGCAGTTAAACCGGCGATCGGTACTGCTGCTGCTTCTGCATGAGTGATGTTTTTCGGTTTAATTGCTGCATCCGATTCTGGCACGGCCGCGTATTCGGCGCAACCACCCCCACTGATGGGATTTAAGAAAGTATAAACTTCATCTCCGGGCTGAAATTTGGTGACTTCCCGCCCGACTTCCACGACAACTCCTGAGATGTCAGAACCGACTATTCGAGGAAAGTTATATCCTGTTAATAGTTGCAGGTGTCCTTGCCGGATTTTCCAGTCTACGGGATTGACGCTGCTAGCGCGAACTCGCACTAACAATTCGTTGGATTTGGCGATCGGCTTGGACAATTCTCGGTACTGCAATTCCTCGGCTGAACCGTAGCGATCGAACGCAACTGCTTTCATGGCAAATTTTCCGGTTTATTTCCAATAGAACACTCAATCCTTTACAATTACAGCACATTCGATCTAAATTTGACACAGCAAATTGAGCCAGCCTTGTAGCAGCGGGCGATCGACTCTTGGAGGCTTCCAGACAACGGGCAGGCGTAAGGCAATGGGTTCGCTGGCAAGCGTGCGATGGCTAGCGATTAAAATTAATAGGGACGGGGCGGGCGATCCCATAACCCTGAGCATAATCTACTCCAATCTCCCGCAATTTTTCTAAGATAGTCTCGTCTTCGACAAACTCAGCTATAGTTTCAAGATTCATCGCATGGGCAATACGATTAAAGCCTTCAACCAGCGCTTGAGAAATCAAATTATGACTAATATTCTTGACAAAAGCACCATCAATTTTTAGATAATCCACTGGTAAATTCATCAGATAAGCAAAGGAACTCAACCCACTGCCAAAATCATCTAAAGCAAAGCAACAGCCAATCTTTTTGAGTTCGCTCATGAAATATCTGGCTTGCTCAAAGTTGGCGATCGCTGCGGTTTCCGTGATTTCAAAACCAATGGTTTGTGGGGGGACTTGGTAGCGAGAAAATTGTTCGATTAAAAACCTCATAAACTGATTGTTACTAATGCTAGCCCCAGAGAGATTGATCGTATACAAGCCTTGACTGAGAACATCTTTCTCCGGCAATTTGTGATAATTAGAGAAAAAAGTTTCGATTACCCAACAATCGATCTCAGTTATCAAGCCGTAATGCTCGGCGGCGGGAATAAACTGATTTGGAGGTACTATGTTTCCATTGTCGTCCAGCATTCTGAGCAAAATCTCACAATGCTCTACTAATGGTTTAGAAGTAATAGAGACAATCTTTTGGTAGTAGAGACAAAAACGATTAGTTTCCAGCGATCGGCTGATTTGGGAAATCAACTGCCTCTGACCACGTTGTTTAATTAGTTCGCTATCATCTACACTATAAATATGAACACAGTTGCGGCCTCTGGCTTTGGCGGCATAACAAGCTGCATCAGCCGCTCCCAGAAGCTCCCTCAAATCTTGGCTGGTTTGGTCAATAGCAACAACTCCAATGCTGACTCCCATGATAAAGGTTTTGCCATTCCAAATAAACCGAAACTGATGCACTAAGTCTTTGAGGTTTTCCGCAATCAGGGTTGCTTGAGAGAGGGAACATTGAGTGAGCAAAATACCAAATTCATCACCTCCCAAGCGAGCCAGCATATCATTAGCACGGACTCCCTGTTGAATAAGTGCGGTGATTTGGCGCAGTAGCTCATCGCCAGCAATATGACCTACGGTATCGTTAACGACTTTGAACTGATCTAAATCTAAATAACAGAGAGCGTGCTGCTGATTGCTATCTTTAACAGAGGCGATCGCCTCAACTAGCTCCTGCTCAAATCTTCGACGGTTGATTAACCCCGTCAGGGCATCGTGATTCTCTTCCCAAGAAAGTTGACGGGTGAGATAGCGCGATTCAGTAACATCATGAAAGACCATGACTGCCCCGATAACTTGACCTTGGCGGTCTCGAATCGGTGCTGCCGAGTCAGCAATGGTATACTCCGTTCCATCATGGGAAATCAGAATAGTATTGTTAGCTAAGCCCACAATTCGCTCCTCTAATAGAGCCTTGCTTATAGGATTCTCTACTGGCTCTCGCGTTACTTGATCGACAATTAGGAAGACTGTAGAAAAAGGAACTCCTTGAACCTCATGAATTTTCCAGCCTGTCAGCCGCTCAGCTATAGGATTGAAATATGTCACATTACCTTGGGCATCAGTAGTAATGACCGCATCGCCAATGGATTGCAGTGTCACTTGAGCTAGTTCTTTTTCGGCAAAGAGAGACTCTTCGAGACGTTGCCGTTCTTCGATTTCTTTCAAGAGGATTGAATTCTGCTTTTGGAGTTTTTGTTGCAGCCTTCCGATGGTTAGGTGGGTTTCGACACGAGCTAATACTTCTTCGATTTGAAATGGCTTAGAAATATAATCTACCCCTCCCGCAGCCAAACCTTGCACCTTATTAAAAGTTTCATTTAGCGCACTCAAAAAAATTATTGGAATGCCTGCGGTGTGCTCGTCAGATTTTAAGTCTCGGCAAACTTCATAGCCATCCCGATCGGGCAACTTAATATCTAGTAAGATTAACTCGGTGGATGGAGATTGAGCTGCTCTGATCGCCATTGCCCCTGTTACAGCACTGCGAACTTTATAACCCTCTGCCCTCAAAGTATCCCTGAGAAGACGCAGGTTATCAGGCAGATCGTCAACAATTAAAATATTGCCTCGGTAGCTTGTAGCTCCATCGCTAACCCGATCGCTAGTTCTATCGACAATCATACTCATTTCCCTAGTTTCCTGCTAGAGGAATATATACATATGCACAAATACACAAATAGTATAGTTTAATTATTCGGTTAAAAAGATCGGTTTACCCACAAACAAGTCCTGCGCTCCCGGAGATATTGGGCTGGCAACGGGGTACAGCCTTACAAAATCTGAATTGTTCGGGTAGGAGCAGTCTCCCCGTGGTTGCCCTTCTTCGCTTCGCCTAACATCAGAAGAAGAGTATTTCAACCCAAGCAGCGGATTTTATGAACAAGCGCATTTCTCAAATGGCAAGCCTACTGGTCATTGCGATCGGATGTCTCGTGCTGCTGGGTTGGCAATTTGACATCTTCCTACTCAAAAGCGGTTTTCCCGGTATGACTTCGACCATGAAAGCAAACACGGCACTTTGCTTTGTGCTGGCTGGAGTGTCTTTGAGATTGTTGCAGTACCAAAGAACCCGACTGCACTATCGAGTCGCTCAAGGGACGGCCGGATTGGTAATTGTGATTGGGCTGCTGACGCTGAGCGAGTATCTCTTTGGCTGGCATCTGGGCATTGATGAGTGGCTTTTCCGGGATGTCGCGTCTTCAGAGACTCCCGATCCGGGGCGAATGGCAGTGAATACCGCCTTAAATTTTGTGCTGATGGGAGTAGCACTATTACTGCTAGGGAAAAATTCCCAACGGGACACTTGGTTGGCTCAGATTTGCAGTAGTTTTGCAGCTTTAATCTCTCTGCTAGCTTTATTTGGATACATCTTTGAAATCAAAATTTTCGCCCAAGTAATCGTAGTTGCAACAGCTCAAGTACCATCCACGATCCTCAGCTTTTTGATCCTCTATGGGGGAATTTTATGCCTCCGACCCAAGGAAGGGTTAATGCAAGAAGTCACCAGCCCGCTAGTCGGGGGAGTGATGTTGCGGTGGTTGCTGCCTTGGGCAGTAATCTTTCCAGTGGCAATGAACTGGTTCTCTCTTCATGGGGAAAAAGTAGGCTGGTATAACGCTGAATTTGGCGAGGCATTGCTGTCAACCATCATGGTTCTCACGTTCTCAATTCTCATTTGGGCGACGGCTCGAGTTCTCAACCAGATAGATTTCAATCGCCAACAAACCCAAGTAGAGCTTCAAAAACTTAATGGAACTTTAGAAAATCTTGTGACTGAACGGACTGAAGCTATAGAACAATCACAGGCTCGTTTTGCTGGAATTCTCGAAATAGCCAACGATGCAATTATTTCTGTCGATCGCGCTCAACAGATTACCCTGTTTAATCAAGGGGCGGAAAAGATTTTCGGCTATAAAACTGAGGAAGTTTTAGGGCAGCCCCTGAGCTTACTGCTGCCAGAGGAGTTGAGGAATGCTCGCCAGCAGCATATCCAACAATTTGCTCAATCTTCTGGTAAAGCGCGAAGGATGGGAGAAGGAGGTGAGATTTGGGGTCGCCGTCAAGATGGCACTCAGTTTCCTGCTGAAGCCTCAATTTCTAGGCTGGACATGGGAGACGAAACGATATTTACGGTTATTCTGCGGGATATCAGCGATCGCAAACAGGCTGAGGAAGAATTACTTCAAACAACAACGCTGCAAAAAGCTATGTTAGATAGTGCCAACTACACCATCATTTCCACCGCCGTAGATGGTACGATTCTTACCTTTAACAAAGCCGCCGAGAGATTGCTGGGATATAGTGCCGAAGAAGTTGTGGGGAAAGCAACACTTGCGATCGTTCACGACAAGGAGGAAGTCGTGCGCCGCGCCCAAGATTTATCTGTCGAAATGGGAATCTCTATCGAACCAGGATTTGAGACTTTTGTTGCCAAGGCACGTCTTGGAGAGCCAGACGAATACGAATGGTCCTACATCCGCAAAGATGGTAGTCGCTTTCCGTTACTCCTCTCGATGACAGCTTTACATGACCCAGAAGGCAATATCACAGGGTTTCTCGGCATTGGAAACGATATTACCCTCCGCAAACAAGCAGAAGCATCACTGGCACGCTTAGCAGCGATTGTGGAATACTCTGGTGAAGCAATTATTAGCAAGTCCTTAGACAGCATCATTTTAAGCTGGAACCATGCAGCAGAAAAAATCTTTGGCTACGAGGCTGAAGAAATCATAGGACAATCGATCGGCATTCTAATTCCACCCAATCTGATCGACGAAGAACAGCAAATCATAGAAACGATTCGACAAGGAGAAACGATTGAAAACTATGAAACCGTGCGTGTACGCAAAGATGGACAACTTATCCACATCTGTTCCACCGTATCACCGCTGAAGGACACAACAGGCAGAATTGTTGGGGTTTCTGTGATTAAACGCGACATCACCGATCGCAAGCGTGCTGAAAACGATCGCAAACAAATTGAGACAGCTTTACGAAACAGTGAAGAGCAATTTCGCCATGCGTTTGAAGATGCCTCGATCGGGATGGCGATTGTTTCTCTTGATGGGCATTGGATTAATGTCAATTCTGCGTTATGTCAGATTATTGGCTACTCCCCAGAAGAGTTGTCAGCGTTAACTTTTCAAGACATTACCTATCCTGAAGATTTAGAGGTAGATCTCGGTTATGCCCGGCAGCTATTAGCAGGAGCGATTTCAACTTACCAACTGGAAAAACGGTATTTTCACAAGCAAGGACATATTGTCTGGATTTTGCTGAATGGCTCCCTCATCCAAGATGAGCAGGGAAATCCACTGCATTTTATTGCTCAAATCCAAGACATTACGGCTCGAAAAGCAGCTCAAAAGACACTCGAACTGCAAAGCATTATTATGAATAATATGGCAGGTGGCGTATGTTTAGTCAAAGCCTCAGACTTGACGATGGTCTACACTAATCCTAAATTTGATGCGATGTTTGGCTATACAGAGGGCGAACTCGCAGGTCAACACGTTAGTGTAATAAATTATGTCGATACACAGGTTACACCCGACGAAACCGTTGAAGATGTTGTGACTCAACTCGATCGGGACGGGGAAGCGAAATATGAAGTCTACAACAAAAAAAAAGATGGCACACTCTTTTGGTGCAGAGTTCATACATCTAGGTTTGAGCATCCTGAATACGGAACTGTATATGTTGCCGTTCAGGAGGATATATCGAAGCTCAAAGTTGCTGAACAAGCCTTGCAAGCCACCACAAACCGCCTCAACTTTCTCCTGAACTACTGTCCCGTCGTCATTTTTAGCAGTAAAGCTGATGGCGACTACGGCGCAACCTTCGTCAGCGAAAACATCAAAGACGTAATGGGCTACGAAACCAAAGCATTTTTAGAAGAGTCTGGATTTTGGATGAATCATCTGCATCCCGATGAAGTAGAGCGAGTGCTTAATGGACTAACTAACCTGTTCACCAATGATTTTTATTTTCAGGAATTCCGTCTTCTGCACGCAGATGGGAATTATCGCTGGGTACTCGAACAACTAAAGCTAATTCGCGATCGTGCAGGTAGACCAGTGGAAATTTTGGGATATTTAATTGATATTAGCGATCGCAAACAAGCTGAGGTGGAACTTCGGCAGGCAAAAGAAGCAGCAGAAGCAGCAAACCAAGCCAAGAGTGTCTTCCTCACCAATATGAGCCACGAACTCCGCACCCCCCTCAACTCAATTTTGGGATTCACGCAATTGATGAGCTATGAGAGCAATCTGACTCCTTCTCTCCAAGAAAATTTACAGATTGTCAATCGTAGCGGTAGACATTTATTGGACTTGATTAACGATATTTTAGATTTATCCAAAATAGAGAGCGGACGGATGACGCTCAATCCTTCTGACTTTGCTTTGACAAGTTTGCTGACTTCTATTGAAGAAATGCTGCAAATTAAAGTCCAATCAAAAGAATTGCAACTAATTTTCGAGCTAGATCCCGACATTCCTCAATTTGTGCATAGCGACGAGAAAAAACTCTATCAAGTCTTGGTAAATCTGCTCGGTAATGCGATTAAGTTTACCAATCAAGGACGCATCACCCTACGGGTAAGAGCAGCACAAAGAGACAAAACATCCTGTTACCTATGTTTTGAAGTAGAGGATACAGGCGTGGGAATTGCGCCCACAGAAATTGACAGCTTATTTAAGGTATTCGTGCAAGCCCAAGCTGGGAATAATTTGAGTCAAGGCACTGGGCTTGGTTTAGCGATCAGTCAAAAAATCGTCCAACTAATGGGCGGTAAAATTCGCGTTAAAAGCACTTTAAACCGAGGTAGCACTTTTTCCTTTGAGCTTCGCGTACAGTTACCTCAAGCAGAATCCTTACCCCCAGAATCAATTAATCAAAGAGTAATTAGTTTAGCTACCGGACAACCAACCTACCGCATTCTTGTCGTTGAAGATTTAGAAGAAAATCGCCGCTTGTTAGTCGAGATCCTAACCTCAATTGGGTTTGAGGTGAGAGAAGCAACACAGGGAGTTGAGGCAATCTCACTGTGGGAGAGTTGGTTGCCGCACCTGATTTTCATGGATCTGCGAATGCCAATCATGGACGGCTACACTGCTACTAAATATATTAAAGAACACCCTCAGAATCAAGAAACTATCATTATTGCTTTAACTGCCAGTGTTTTTGAACAAGAGCGACAGAAAGTTCTGAGGGCTGGCTTTAACGACTTTATAAGCAAGCCATTTCAGCAGAGAGAAATTTTTGACAAAATCGCTAAATATTTGGGAGTGCAATATATCTACGAAGCCCTCGGCTCAACTCCAAAGAAACTATTAGCTGAAAGTCTGTCTGTAGAAGATCTATGCGTGATGTCCCCTGAGTGGTTAGAACAAATGTATCAAGCGGCTTACTATCTCGATACCGAAGTTATGAACGAATTAATCGTACAAATTCCCGAATCCAAAGCAAGTTTGTCCAAAGCACTAACCGATTATATCAATAATTTTAATGCCGATCGAATTATGGAGTTGATTCGACCTCTGCTGCCGGATACACTTTAGCTATCGAGTTTAAGGATAAAGAAGCTGTAGTGTTGTAACCAGTGGCTAGATTTCCAATAGACACCAACATGGGAAAGGATTTGAAATTTTTTGGATAAGTCTATAGCAATCCTAAATGATTCAGATAAATTTGTAGGGGTAGTGCTAAGAGTGCCTACCCCCTATCTATATTTTCAAACTCGCAGGGTCGGTACAATTATTAATATAGCAAGTCGCGCTGCTTTTCGCGGCGATGACCCGACTTATCTGCACTACGCCGCTTCTAAAGATGCTATTGTTGCTTTAACTCGCAGCATTGCTAGAGGGTTTGCTGCTGATAATATTTTGGCTTTTACAGTTGCCCCGGGATTTGTCAGTACAGAAATGTCTAATCAGTTTATTCAGGAGTTCGGTGAAGCTGATATTATTCGCGATATCCCGGGCAAAATCGCTCTTCCTCAAGATGTTGCCAATGTTATCGCGTTTTTAGCAGCCGGTTTGGCTACGCACGCTACCGGGACTGCGATCGATATTAACGGAGCCTCTTATGTGCATGGAGACAATTACTGTAAAATACCTCTCAAGGCTCACGCTGACATCTTTTCAAACCAACTAATTTATCACTTTAGCAAGACGCTAAAAACATCATAAATCATTTAGGGTTAGATCGAAGATAGTCTGAGGAAATTTGATTATGACAACAAATAACGGCACCAACACCAAACGAGTTGCCATACTCATTGAAAATGGAGTTGAAGATTCGGAATTTCTAGTTCCTTACAACGCCTTAAAACAAGCAAATTTTGATGTAGTTGTCCTCGGTTCGCGGACAAACGAAAAGTATGCAGGTAAACAAGGAAAAGTTGCCCAGCAGGCTGACGGAACTACGACTGAAGCAGTTCCCGCAGAATTCGATGCAGTAGTCATTCCCGGCGGTATGGCTCCAGATAAGATGCGGACTAACCCCAATACAGTGCAATTTGTACGAGAAGCATTTGAGCAAGGAAAACTCGTAGCTGCTGTTTGCCACGGCCCGCAAGTTTTGATTGAAGCCGACTTGTTAAAAGGCAAAAATGCCACAGGTTTCTTGGCAATCAAAAAAGACATGATCAATGCCGGAGCTAATTATATCAACGAACCTTTAGTCGTTGACGGCAACTTAATTACTTCCAGACAACCGGGAGATTTAGCAATATTTACCACCGCAATTATGGCTCGCCTCGGTTACGGCGGAAAAGAAGTCGCTTTGCCAGAAGAAACTGACACAAATGCAGAATGGTGGAAATTAGCTAATGCTTGGGGAGGTTCTACACAAGGCGACATTGTTAAAGGTTTGAATACCGCCCTCGCCGGGGAACGCTATGCTTGCGAAGCGTTTCAAAATTATGCGGAAAAAACCCAAGACAGCGATTTGCGATCGCTCTTGAGAGAGATGATTCAAAACAAACAGCACCACATCCTCGCTCTCGAAAAACGCCTCAACGATTTGGGTGAAAAACCCTCAATTCCCGCCCAAATTGCTGACAAATACGCTAAATTAAAAGCTTCGATGCAAGGAACAGATGAAACGTTCTTGCTGCGGAGCACTTTGGGTGATTTGCAAACCGGTGTTGTCGATATCAACAACCTGCGAGTGAAATTCACAGATCCTGTATCAACTGCGATTTTGACCGAGATAGAATCGGATTTGTCTAAGTGCGAACAAGTCGTTGCTAAACTCTTCCGCGCCCGTGCAGTTTCCCAGGAAATTAAGTCACCTAAACCTTCAACTAGCCCCGCTGTAAAAATGTAATCAGCAAGGGGATAAATAAGTTTGTAGTTTTTTTTAGAGGTGAAAACCCCACCAATACCGCAACTACAAACTTGCTCTGCAATCCTACAATATACGCCTTTGCGGTAAAATAAAACCCAACACTAAAAAGCAGATATTCAAGTAACTGCAAGGTGTTGGGTTTTATTTTTGTTTCATCGGGACACGGCGGGTTTGCAGCAAGCTTGGGGTATCCAGGGGCGGTAGAAGCCCCCGGATTCATCGGTGCAGAAATAAAAAATCTCAAATCGATTAACCAGCCCTCGGCTACATCCGTCAAGTCGCTTTCTTCAAATCTCAAATCTTCAAATCTTCAATTCTAAAATCCAAAATCTAAAATCTCAAATCGATTGGCTTATTCCCTCTTCCTTTAGACAGGAGACACCTGGGCTATAAATGCGCTACTGTGTTGCCAATATTTTGATGAGGAAAAAAAGGCTGTGGTTCCCTTACGCGATGAAAATCCCATTAGTATCACTCCCTACGTCACCTACGGGCTGATTGCCGCCAACATATTAGTATTTTTGTACGAACTCAGTTTGGGCGATCGACAATTAACCGAATTTTTCTACTCTTGGGCAGTAGTTCCTTGCCAGTTAAGCAATATGTGTCGGGTGGCGCTGCCAGTTTCGCCATTTCCCGAATGGACGACACTGATTAGCTCCCAATTCCTGCACGCAGGCTTTCTCCACATTGCCGGAAATATGTTATTTTTGTGGATTTTTGGCAACAACGTAGAAGACCGTTTAGGACACGTCAAATTTATAATATTTTACCTTACTTGCGGCGTTTTAGCATCACTAACTCAGTGGTTTTTTTCCTCAGCATCTGCCATTCCGTCCCTAGGTGCTAGCGGCGCGATCGCAGGCGTGATGGGAGCTTACATTCTCAGATATCCCCAAGCCAAAGTTGTGACACTGCTGCCCTTGGGAATCTTTTTTACCACCGTCAGAGTCCCCGCTTTCTTCTTTCTAGGATTTTGGTTTGCACAGCAAGCATTGAACGGGCTGGCTTCCTTGAATGCCCCGGCAAGTGTCGGCATGGAATCGGGGGGAGTTGCCTACTGGGCCCACGCCGGCGGCTTTGTTTTCGGCGCTATTCTCGGCCCTTTGTTGGGATTGTTTTCAGAAGATAATCGGCTTTAATTTTTTACCGCAGATCAACGCAAATTAACGCAGATAAACTGCCAACAAAATCGGCGTTTATCTGCGGTTTCAAACCTCGGATTTTTCTAAAGGCTTGATGCTATGCTAGGCTCATTCTTGGGATTTTTCCTGAAGATAATTAGGATCGCGAATTAAATAACTTACAATTTTAATTGTTATGGTGGGATGGGCGTCCCGCCCGTCCAAAAAGGGCGGGCGGGACGCCCACCCCACAAACTTGTGTAAGTTATTTAATTCTCATTACTTAGATTGACGTTTTCACCGCAGATGAACACAAATTAACGCAGATAAACAGCCAACAAAATCGGCGTTTATCTGCGTTTATCTGCGGTTTCAAACCTCTTATCTTTTTAGATAAAAGTAAAGTCAAATTCCGAAAGAGAAGAAACCCCTGTTACACCATTTAACTTCGCCAAAATGCGAGAATCGCTGCCGGTGAGGTTATTGCCATTGCCGTCATAAATGATGTAAGTATTGCCACCGGAATCGTAGGCAAACAAGAAAGCACTTCCTCCCAGAATATTTGCAGAAACAGTTGTCTGCACATTCAGCAGAACTTGACTGCCATTGCTGAGATTGGCAAATCCGGGGGCAAAATTAAACTGATCGGCGATCGGCACACCGAGACCGCTAAAATCAGTAATCACATCGTATCCGCCCGCCGCGATCGCAGCATCGATCGCCGCCGAAGAAGCCGCATCAAAAGCCGGCCCACCTTGTGCAGGGCTGGTATAGCGGAATTGATTGCTGCCGCCGCCCCCCGTAAGGGTATCTGCACCGAGGCCCCCTACTAGCACGTCGTTATCCACACCGCCGTTAATCGTATCGTTGCCGCCTTGACCGTCAATAGTATCGCTGCCCGCCAAACCGTTCAAATTGTCCGGCAAAGAACCCCCAACCAAATTGTTAGGCCCGCTATCAGCCGGCAAGATTTGAACGGTGACAGTACCTACGCCCGGAATTGTCCCAAATCCGTCGCTGACGCTGTAGGTGAAAGCAGTTGTACCCGCTACGTTGCCGGGGATGAATTGCACTTGAGAGACAAGATTTACAGCTATTCCGAGTTGCGGTGTGCTGACATTGATAATGCTGAGTGTCCCTTTTTGCGGGCTGGAATCGTTCGCCAGCACGTCGATGAAAGTGGGCAGCAAATTATTCGTACTCGTAAATACGATGCCGTCATCGACAGCAATTGGCGACAGAATAGTTGGAACCGTTACCGAGGTATCGAAAGAATTGATGTTAATCGCCACTGACGCTGCTGCCGTGCCGCCTTGGTCGTCAGCTACGCTGTAGCTGAAAGAACCGGCTTGCCCGATCGCGTTTGTTCCAGGTTGGAATTTCAGCCCCAGTAAATCCTGAACGGTTAACTTTTGGTTCACGGTGACCGGGTTGGTACCCGTAATTACCTGACCAAAAGTAGGATTGGGAAGTCCGACTACCGCGATCGACAGCGGATCGCCCTCCGGGTCGCTGGGCGCCGAAATGCTCAGAGACAGAGGCAAATTCTGCAAACCAGTCACCGTCTTGCCAGCTTCCACGATCGGTGGCTGGTTAGGAGTCGGAGAGGTAAAACTCGGCGGAGTCGGCCCCCCGCCCAAAGGCGGAGGAGTTGGGGTTGTCGCAGTTGGAGTCGGGACGATCGAAGGGATCGGACTCGGAGTTGTCGCGCCCCCAGTCGGATTCGGACTCGTACCCGGAACCTGTGTCGGCAATGTCCCTGTTGTTGGTGTTGGACTCGCAGTTGTCCCCGTTGTCGGACTCGTTGTTGTCCCCGTTGTCGGACTCGTTGTTGTCCCCGCTGGTGTGGGAGTTGTGGTCGCTGGTGTGGGAGTTGTGGTCGCTGGTGTGGGAGTTGTGGTCGCTGGTGTGGGAGTGGTTGTCCCCGTTGTGGGACTCGTGGTTGTCCCCGTTGTGGGACTCGTGGTTGTTCCCGTTGTCGGACTTGTGGTTGTTCCCGTTGTCGGACTCGTGGTTGTTCCTGTTGTGGGACTTGTGGTTGTCCCGGTTGTGGGACTCGTTGTTGTCCCGGTTGTGGGACTCGTTGTTGTCCCGGTTGTAGGACTCGTTGTTGTCCCCTCAATAGTGAAGGGATTGTCGTCTACGCGCGGTATTTGAGCTGTAGTGAATCTAGATTCATCTAGCGAGTTCGATCGAACATCAATCAACACCGCCAAAAATTCCCCAGTTCGCCTGTCCCTAATAATCGTGTTGCTAGAATTCGAGCCTTGGCCCTGGAAAATTTCTAACTCTGTAAAGTTCAAACCTCCAGCCAGACCGATCGAATCTCCCGCCTTAAAATCTGTAATTACATCAGCATCGCCGATGTCGCGGCCGCCAGTAGTGAGAAACCCGTTGCCAGCAGGCGACGTGCCCACCCTACCCAGAACAAAGATATCCGATCCGTCGCCTCCTGTCAGAGTATCAGACCCGCGATCGCCCGAAAGAATATCATCCCCAGCATCTCCCGACAAAGAATCATTGCCGTCGCCCCCGAAGATCAGGTCATCACCCTCGCCGCCATCACCAGTATCGTTACCAACACCGCCGGTGATGACATCCCCGCCCTCCTGGCCCAACAAAATATCATTGCCCGCAGCGCCGATCAGGCAGTCATTACCCGTGTCGCCAAAAACAGTGTCATTGCCCTTGTCGCCAAAAATCAGGTCGTCCTCGCCACCACCGCGCAGACAGTCATTGCCTTTACCGCCGTACAGCGAGTCGTTGCCTTCAGAACCCAAGACAAGATCGTTGCCCTGGTCGCCAAAAGCTAGGTCATCGCCCCGATCGCCAGAAACCAAATCATCGCCTTTGCCGCCCCGCGCCGTGTCACTGCCGCGCCCGCCCTCAACGATATCTTTACCAGCGCCACCGTTGAGAGAGTCATTACCGTCATCGCCCCTGAGTACATCGTCTCCGTCCCTACCCAGAAGCGTGTCGTCGCCGCCACGCCCGGAAATTGTGTCATTGAATAAGCTGCCGATTAAATAGTTACTGGCGTCATTTGCGACAACTAAGCCATCGACAAAAAGTGGCTGTGGGGGAGGCGTGGGAACTGTCAGAGTTGGCCGAGGCACCGGGGTGATCGAAATGTCCGGGCCCGTCCCCGTCATCGTTGTCGAAGTCCCCGTCATCGTTGTCGAAGTCCCCGTCATCGTCGTCGAAGTCCCCGTCATCGTCGTCGAAGTCCCCGTCATCGTTGTCGAAGTCCCCGTCATCGTTGTCGAAGTCCCCGTCATCGTTGTCGAAGTCCCCGTCATCGTTGTCGAAGTCCCCGTCATCGTTGTCGAAGTCCCCGTCATCGTTGTCGAAGTCCCCGCCGACGGCGTAGGCGACGGCGCCGTGCCGCCATCCAAACTATCCCCGTTCTCATCGGGTACCCGCCCTTCGAGAAAAATTAGTGGTACTGCACTTGGCATTGTTCCGACTCCTTGCGACGCTACTCAAAAACTACTAAATAAACTTAAAGTCAGATGCAGTAATGACGGTGCTCAGAGCTCCCGGCACTGTAGGAATAGAATTCAACACTGCCAAATCGAAAGCTGGGAGACTGTCATCTGCCACATTCGGGTCGAAGCCGAGAACGTACTTGTTAAAAGTATTGTTCAGGTACACGAAGAAAGCTCCCGCTTTGCTCGAACCCTTTTGATTCTTCAACACTGCATTTACTGCTTGAGCGTTGTCAAATTTAGATTCAAACAAAATGACTGATTGCTTGCTGATGTCGTCGCCGCTAGACCCGATATTCCTAACGATAAAACTGGTGAAATCGAGAGTAGTTCCTGAGTTGGTTAAACCTGCGAAATTTGACGACCTGAACAAAAATCTGTCGGTCTCGCTGCCGTTAGTGTTAAAGTCAGCAATCACGTCCACGCCTTCGCTGGGAGTTTCGTAGTAGAAGAAATCATTGCCAGCATCGCCCGTGAGCAAGTCAGAACCGTTGCCACCGCCCAAAATGTCATTGCCCGCACCGCCGGAAAGCGAGTCGTTGTCATCGCCGCCCAATACCAAGTCGTTGCCGAAGCCACCGCTGAGACAGTCGCTGCCGGCACCGCCGTCGAGAGTGTCGTCGCCCGCTTGGCCTAACAGGGAGTCGCTGCCGGCCTCGCCCAACATGTAGTCACTGCCCGAACCTCCGAGTCCCGTGTCGTTGCCTTCTCCACCCAAAATCGTGTCATCGTTGTCGCCGCCGGATATGGAATCGTTATTGATACCGCCGTCGAGCAAGTTTCTGCCCAGTCCACCGTCGAGGATGTCGTCGCCTGCACCGCCGTCGAGGGAGTCGTCGCCAATGCCACCAAGTAAGGTGTCAATCCCGGCGCCACCAAGTATCGAGTCGTCGCCGGATTCTCCCAATATCGAGTCATTGCCTGTCCCGCCGTCAATGGTGTCGTTGTTGTCACCGCCCAAGAGGATGTCATTGTCATTGCCGCCGAACATCAGGTCGTTGCCCAGTCCGCCGATCAGCGAGTCTATGCCGTCTTGGCCGTCAACGGTGTCGTTGCCCAGTCCGCCGTCGAGGGTGTCGTTGCCGATCG
Organism: Oscillatoria nigro-viridis PCC 7112; assembly: GCF_000317475.1. Lineage (NCBI taxonomy): Bacteria > Bacillati > Cyanobacteriota > Cyanophyceae > Oscillatoriales > Oscillatoriaceae > Phormidium > Phormidium nigroviride. The sequence goes on along the minus strand of NC_019729.1, from coordinate 2,304,753 downwards.
CACCCACCACCGAGTCGTTGCCTGCGTCACCAAATTCGAGGTCGTTGCCGCCACTGCCATCGATAATGTCGTTGCCGTCGCCCCCAGAGAGGGTATCGTCGCCGGCCCCGCCGAGGATGAAGTCGCTGAGGTTGCTGCCTGTAAAGCTGCTGGCCGGGAGTGCGCTGCGATCGACAATATTATCTACAACCGTGATGCTGAAGGATATCGGTTCGAGAGTTGCAGATCCGTCGGAGGCTGTAAACGTGAAACTGTCGCTGCCACCTGTCGCCAGCAAGTTGTATTTGACGATGTTGTTGTTGATATCGTCTTGCGTGAATTTGCCGCCGACGTTGAGAAAGGTGGTGCCCCTTTGGACAAAACCTCTGGTAGCATCGGGGGCTTTAGTAATCGTGTAAACGATTTCCGACGGCGTGTTGTCGGGATCTGTCACTAACAAATCCGCAGCGGTGATTGTCTGGGTAGGATTACTTTTGGCAACCACCACACCGTCGTTAATTACTAGCTGCGGCGGGCTGCTGACGCGGATGGTTGCTACCGCCTGACTTGTGCCACCGTTACCGTCTGAGATCGAGTAGCTGAAGCTGTCAGTACCCGAGAAGCCCTGATTCGGGGTGTATTTGAATACGCCGCCGCCCACGGGAACCAGGGTCCCTTTGCTTGCTGGACTAAAAGTCGTGACAGTCAAAGCGCTTTGCTCCGCGTCAGTGTCGTTCAACAGAACGTTGAGAGTGAGTTGTTGACCCGCAACCGTGGTGAAGTTGTCGTTAACTGCTTTTGGAGGTTGGTTGAGGATGGGCGTCGGACTTGCTGTCGGCGTCGGACTTGCTGTCGGCGTTGGGAACGTCGGCGTCGGATTTGCTGTCGGCGTCGGGAACGTCGGCACCGGCTCTGTCGGCGTTGGTGTCGGACTGGCTGTCGGCGTCGGTGTCGGACTGGCTGTCGGCGTCGGCGTCGGTGTCGGACTGGCTGTCGGCGTCGGTGTCGGAGTGGCTGTCGGCGTCGGCGTCGGTGTCGGACTGTCTGTCGGCGTCGGTAGGGGAAGCGGAGTGGCGCTGCCGGGAACTGTGGGGGCAATTACAAAAGAGCTTCGCCCTAGGGTTCGGCTGTCCACTCCGGGCAATACTGCTAAAAAGTCCCCGCTGACGCCGTTGCGAATAATCGTGCTGCCGGCTTTGGTGTCGGTGCTTTGGAAGATTACCAAATCTTCAAACTTGAGGTCGCCGCTCAACCCGATTAAATCTTCGCCTTGGCGAAAGTCTGTGAAAATGTCGGCATCGGCGATGTCGGGGCCGCCGGTGGTGACAAATGCCGGGTTAGTGCCGTTGCTGCTGCCGCTGGGGGAACTGAAGGCACCGATGACGAAGACATCTCTGCCTTCGCCTCCTGCCATTATGTCTTTGCCTGCTTCGCCCCAAAGAACGTCGTTGCCAGCACCGCCGTCCACGATGTCATCGCCGTCGCCGCCGAATACGATGTCGTCGCCGTCGCCGGAAAAAAATGTATCCCCGCCGGCGTTTCCGTAGAGCCAGTCGCCTCCTTCGTTGCCAAATACCAAGTCTTCGCCATCGCCGCCGAAGAGCGAGTCGTTACCTTCGTCGCCCCAGAGGATGTCGTCGCCTCGATCGCCCAAAAAGCTATCGTCGCCAGAACCGCCACGCAAGCTGTCGCTGCCTTTGCCGCCGTAAGCCGTGTCTCTGCCTTCGCCTCCGATTACCGTGTCGTTGCCGTCATTGCCATACAGCAGGTCAGGGTTATTTGCCCCCTCGATGGAGTCGTTATCTTTGCCTCCGTACAGGGTATCGAGTCCTGAACCGCCGTCAAGAACGTCGTTGCCCTCATTGCCGAACAGCACGTCGTCATCGTCGTTGCCAAATAGTAAGTCGTCGCCTCCGACTCCTTGCAACGTGTCGTTGCCTTGCAGCCCGGAAATCACGTCGGGGCCGGGACTGCCAGCTAAGGAGTCGTTGCTTTCTGTGCCGCGGACTACGCCGCCGATGACTGCGGGCGAGGTACCTTGGCCTCCGCCCCCTGTGTCGTCTATGTCGCCAATTGTGTCGTCCCCGGAGGGAGGTGTTGGAGGTGTTGGAGTCGGAGTCGGAGTTGGTGTTGGCGTCTCTGGTTCTGGCGTCTCTGGTTCTGGCGTCTCTGGTTCTGGCGTCTCTGGTTCTGGTTCTGGTGTTGGTGTTGGAGGTGGTATAATTACTAATGGCACTGCACTTGGCATTATTTTGGCTCCTTTAAACGACGATCCCGATTTACTTTAAGAACTGATTAGTATCAGTTTGTTGCCACCAATGTGGCTTAAAATTGATTAATAACCCCATCATTTCTAACATACTAAATCAAAACTGCCACGGCTATAGATATTTTTTAAGCCGGGCATCTTTTGATCTCAAAATATTAATGATTGCACGTTTTGAGGCCTATGTTGGGTATACTTTAATATCGCGCCATTTCGAGAGAACCTAGAAGTCGCGCTTGGAGTGAGCCCGGTGTATTTATCCAGAATCAGAAAAAATAAAAATCTTCGCCGTCATAATTTTTTCTTTCCGAATCTCGAATGCTGAATACAGATGTGCCTCTTGCCTGCAGAAGTGAATGCCTTATGCTGACTGCTGACAAGAGACAGAGCTGTTAATTAGGGGCAGAAGCGGCCCGGTTTGTTCTTGTCCACTGACGGATAGTTCGCTGTGGCAAAGGTAAAGCAGGGAACAGCGACTTAACAAATCTAGCAGAATTCGCCGCAGTCGCTGTTGGTCGGCGGCCGTTTCCTCTTCGGTTTCCCAGGGACGCCCCTGTTGCGATCGCAAAAATAAGGGAGCGCCAAACAATGTCGCCGCACCGCCGCTCAGCCACAGGGGCGAGCCGGCATCCAGCCAAAAGTGCCATTTGTGGGCGCGGCGGCTGCTGCGGTACTGGAAGATGTTGGCGAGGGTGACGGCTCTGGCTGCTGGGCCTTCTGGACGCACTGGAAAGGGGTTGGCGGTGACGGTTCCTTGGCGCAACAACTGGATGAACCGGGCGATCGTTTCTGAGTCGCCGCCGTTTGTTGGTTCTACGCGCTGCATTCGCCCGTTGATTTCCCAGTAGTGGGTGGCGGTTTCCATTAACTCGCGCAAGGCTGCTAGCCGATCGTAGGGCAGGTATCTGTCGTTCATGAGAAATTTCTGGATCGCTCGATCGAGCAGGGCAATTGGGCTCGGCAACAGCCGCTCCTGCTGTTGCGACCGCTGTTGTTCGATCCACTCCACAATGTGCTCGTAGGCCCTAGCTGCTCGGTGTCCCACTCTGTCCCACCGGGGAAAAGCTGTAATTGGCAGCAATTTAGGTCGATCGATATCTGGACAAAAACAGTGATCGGCGATTAAACCTGCTCTCACTTGGTCGATCGATTTTTGATTGTGAATTTGAGATTTTAGATTGAACGTCGAGTTGGAATCTTCTGTTTCCAATGAACGGTGTTTTTGGCTGCCCAACACTACCAGCATTTCGGCTGCGCCGTCTCGATCGACTAAACGGCCGAGTCCCGGATAAACTAAGGCTAACAAAGTCAGCAAAGCTCGAATCTCTGGGGTAGTCGATAGGGGACGCTGATCGTTGAGAGATACGGCGGCGATACCATCTCGCGCGAGAATTTCCGTTAAACTGTAACGGGCGATCGCATCCATCCCCGGGGCAATTACGGCGATTTCCTGCGCTTGGGCGGCTTGTGACTTCACCGCATCCACGATGATTTCGGCAGTTTCTCGCAGCAGTTGAGCGCGGGAAGTGGTTTGGAGCGATCGAACCGATCCGGGCAAACTCAAGCCTAAAGGATAAAAACCCTCAGAATTAACTGCTAAACTTACCGCTAAATCTCCAATCTCTGCGGCTAAACCGGCTTGGGCGTCCAAATTTTCCACGCTTTGACAGCGGCCCTCGAGTCGGGCCAGGTATTCCGTGTCAGCCCCCAAGCCCAAACGCACCCCTCCATCCGGATTGTAGGAGAATGCGCCCGCTGCACCGAAGTCGAGCATTCGATCGAACAAATGGCAACTTATCGCCGGATAATCGTCAACATCGTCTGCGATGACAGCTTGGTATCTAGAGGACAAATGCTGCTGGTAAGTGGCATCCGGCAACAAATAGCGCCAGTAGAGTTCGCAAACAATCCCGTAAGTCAGAAACCCCCGCGTCAAGCACCATTCGCGCCACCTTTCCAGCAACTCTCCCGTGCTAGTCCACAGGTTGTTCGAGCCGCCGTCACCAGCAAATCCCTGTTCCAGAATGCTGGGAATCTCTTCTCTGGGCGTACCGCTGACAGCAGCAAGTTGTAATAAGTCTAGTGTTCGACGCACCATTCGGTTTGGACTTACCCCTGTTTGTTGCAAAATGCCTTCGTCTAATTCGCGACGCCAGAGTCTCGCGGCAAGTTCCAGTTCTGTTTCAGGTTGCAGCCGCAGGGGAAATTGAGCCCGTGTTTCCAGCGACTGAACTAGCAGCGGCCAAAATAGCAATACCTCCTGCTCAAAAAAACCGAAGGGCGTTGTGGAGTGAAAGGTATATTTTCCTTCGGTAGCGACGGCGATGCGATCGGCTAATTCCAGCCGGTTGTCTCCGTTAGCTGCTAAGACTAAAATTGCTGGGGCAGTTTGTCCAGCCCGCCGCCGCCCGGAATTCGATCGCCCTGAAACTGTTGTGGGCTGGGGCTTGACAGTTTTGCTCCAAATGCAGAACTGCTCTACTAAACGAGCGGTTTTGCCGCTGCGGGCCGATCCGACAATCCAAATTGAATCCTCCGTGGCAGTTCCCAATTTATGTAAATCTGTTACCATACCATGAATACTTTCATCAATAATGTCTACAGCAAACTAACAAGCTTTAGCTATGAATACTTCTCCGTGGCACAGGATTGTAAAATATCTCTACAGCGCTAACCAATGGTATCGAGAAACGCCTGAGAGAGCGCTAGAACAGGCTTACGATGCTGCGTTAGCAATTAAGGCGATCGAAGACGAGCATTTTGGCGGTCAAGGAATCTCTGAGCGATCGGGAGATTACGGACATAGCACCCTGTCTTACTTTCAATCCGAACTGAAAAAATACCTCAAGGTCATCCAAACCAGAATGGTTGAGTTTAATGCTAGCCGTTCTTTTTTGGAATTGCCGGAGCGCGTGGGGGCAAAACCGAAGGCGGGACAGAGCGCGGATCGTCACCAGCACGGATTAGGTCTTGACAATAAAGATCGAGCATCCCTTGTATTTGAGAAGCTAGAGTTTATTGATGGAGTCATCGACAAGTATATTAATAATAGTAAGTCAACTGCAATTGTCCCGGTTGTCGGTTCAGTAAATCTGGCGTCAAAATCTACAACAAATAGCAGCTCTCCACCTGACCAAAAAAATAAAGGCTCAGCTAATTATGTTCAAATTCACGATGGTGAGGTTGACACTAACTATGAAGAAGTGAATTTATTGCCGCGATCGCTTTTGGGAACTTTGAATCGAATTACTAAAGATTTAGATCCGGGAGCTGAAAAAGAAGTAGTCAAAAACTTTCGCAATTCCAAAGTAAAAACAATTATTTCTCTCAGATTTATTTTGCTTTTGATTTTAGTTCCCCTGTTGACGAATCAAATCTCCAAAAACTTTCTAGTGGGACCGATAGTTGACAATTTTCGAGGGCAAGAAAATGCTCCCGTCTTCATAAATATTGACATGGAAGAAGAAGCCCTGGAACAACTGGATAGATTTGAGCAGCACCTCAAATTTGAAAGGTTAATAGGCACTGCTCCCTCGCTTTCTTTAGAGGAAACGGAAAAGAAGATTGCCGAGAGAGCAGTTGAGCTAGCGGAGGAATACCGCGCTGAAAGTGGTGGAGCCATTAAAAATATTTTTGCCGATTTGATGTCCTGCATAGCCTTTGTCGCGATAATCGTCACTAACAAGAAAGAGATTGAGATTTTAAAGTCTTTCATGGACGATGTGATTTACGGCCTCAGCGACAGTGCGAAAGCTTTCGTAATTATTTTGTTTACGGATGTGTTTGTCGGATTCCACTCGCCTCACGGTTGGGAAATAATTCTAGAAGGTTTATCGAGGCATTTAGGACTGCCAGAAAATAGGCAGTTTATATTTCTGTTCATTGCGACGTTTCCAGTTATCTTGGATACGGTATTTAAGTATTGGATATTTCGTTATTTAAACCGGAGTTCGCCTTCGGCTGTTGCTACGTACAAGAATATGAACGAATAATCAGAGGCGAAGGAAGAAGGAAGAAGGAAGAAGGAAGAAGGAAGAAGGAAGAAGGAAGAAGGAAAAAGGAAGAAGGAAAAAGGAAGAAGGAAAAAGGAAGAAGGAAGAAGGAAGAAGGAAGAAGGAAGAAGGAAGAAGAAAAAAAAAGATGTAATAATAGCAATTGTTTCAGGCATTAAGAACGTCCTCTGTAGGGCGTCCACTGCACACAGAGTGGCTCACCCATAGCGAACAAAAGCATTTATTGTTTGGGTCAGGAGTGGTTTAATTAAGTTGATATACTTAAGCTGTTGGGTCTCTAAATTTTATTTTGGGGCGGGTTCTCGCGCGCACCCCACAATAATTTTATCAAACTTGCCAGTCATCAAGGCTCGGCTCAGGAAGCGTAAAATTTAGATGCGGCAGATCGACAAAAAATGCGATCGCCCGCAGAATTTCTCGAAAGAAATCAAAAGGGCGATCACATTCCCAAAACCCATTACCCATTACCAATTACCTAATTCCAACGCTTCTTGCGCTGTCGCTGGCTTGCCACCGCCTCCACCAGTCCCAGGCCGAGAAAATTACTCAGCAGCGACGCATTCCCGTAACTCAGGAAAGGTAGCGGAATGCCCGTAACCGGCGCCAAGCCAATGTTCATCCCAATATTTACGAACACCTGAAAAATCAACATTGACAGTACGCCGATCGCCAGCAAAGAACCAAAATTATCGTGAGCACTTTGAGCGAGCATCACCAACCGGAAACAAATTAACCAGAACACAAACAGCACGCAAATGCAGCCAATAAACCCCAATTCTTCGCCAATAGCTGAAAAGATAAAGTCCGTATGCTGTTCGGGAATAAAGTTAAGCTGAGTTTGCGTTCCCTGAAACAAACCCCGGCCCTTCAGTTCCCCAGCGCCAATAGCAATCCGAGATTGAATCAAGTGATACCCGCTGCCTAAAGGATCTTTCTCGGGGTTTAAAAACCCTGTCAGGCGCATTTTTTGATAATCCTTGAGCACATTCCAAAAAATATGTCCGACGTGTCCCGAAACAACGTTCACCAGCACAGCACCGAAAGTCCCCAACCAGGGCCAAGGCAGGGTTCGCCAAGCGATAATACCCGCAATAACTACCCAGGCTACCCAAATCGGTATAGACAGGTTATTGAGGAGAACAGAGATGAGAGGAGAGAATAGCAATATTAGCCAGCCGGGATTGACATTACCCCAGTAAAACATCCCCATTGTGATCGCGCCGAACACCAACGAAGTACCTAAATTTGGTTCGGCAAATATCAATCCCCAGGGTACAGCCATAATCGCCAGCATCCTCAACATATCCCGGACAGTGGGGACAGTCTTGTCGTGCAGGAGAGCTGCTAAAGTGACAATCATGCCTACTTTGGCAAATTCTGACGGTTGCAGGTAAAAGCCGCCGATGTTGATCCACCGCTGGGCCCCGAGTCCTGTAGTACCGATAAACCGCACTGCGATCAGCGACAAATTGATTAATATGTAAATCGGCCATTTCCACTCAATCAGTATTTGGTAACGGCAGCGGGAAATGATGATGGCGAGGAACAAACCGACTGCCCCTGTTACCCAGTGCCGCCACCAGTCGATCAGCCCCTGGTTGATTTCGACGCTGCGGATCATGATTCCCCCGAAGATGGTGAGGGCGATGCAAGCGGCGAACAGCCAAGGGTCTGCTTCTTCCCAGGGTTTGAAGATGAATTTCCAGCGGTTTCTGACTTGTATTCTCTGCAACATGAGGATTTTAGATTTTAGATTTTAGATTTTAGATTATCGAGCCGATTTTCGGAAGTTGTGGATATAGTTCGGATTCAGAGTCTGCACCTTACTTGAGAAGCGTCGGTGTGAGTACCTCAAATTATTCGGGGAGTTGTAGGGATGTTCCGGGAACGGAAGAAGGAACGCCTGCGCCGGGTATCTGGCTATTCTATTTTGTTCTGGGCGCTTACTTAATTTAGTTCGCGCACGTGGTCAGAAACCGGGTTTTGTCGAGAAGACACGTTACAACTCGCAGAAACCGCTAAAAACCCGGTTTCTTGGGTTTTGATTGGTAAGCCCTACAATCGTCAGGCCGGTTCGTAAAGATACTCGAAGCCGTTCCCATCTGGATCTCTGCCGTAAAAAGATGCAGTACCGTCGCGGTGTTCGTGAATGCGGGTGACGGAAACACCATCGGCTTTGAGTTGTTGGTAGGCGGATTCCATTTCTGTACGATCGTCAAATACAAACCCAAAATGCGGCCCTGCTTGGTCGTAACTCGGACTCAACAGCGCCAATCCGTCCTCTCCTGCTTTCAAATAAGCCCAGTCTGCATCTTTCCAGACTAACTCCATGCCCAAGTTGCGGTAGAATTCAGCAGACTTCTCTATGTCTTGCACGCAGACGGCTACGTGTCCCAATCGTTTTAGTTTCATATCTACAAAGTTTATGGTTGTTCTTTCGTTTATTGTATCTATTTTCTGATTTGTTGCTCGATTAATTAGGTATTTTTTCTGTTTTTTTTGTGGCTGCTAACTGTACTTTTTCTACTTGTTTGCTAGCGTCCATTTCGCTGAACAGTTGAATGGCGCGGTCAAAATTTTCTTGGGTTTTCTCGATGTTACCGAGTTTTTGTTCTGTTAGTCCTAGTTGATAGCAAGCTTCGGCTCGGTCTAATTTAGCGCTGGCTCGATCGAGTATTTCTATTGCTTCTGCATGGTGCTGCAGGGCTCGATCGAATTCTCCCCGTTCGCGGTACAGTTCGGCGATACCGCTGAGAGCTTTGGCTTTGATGGTGGTGTACTGATTTTGGTCGGCTTGGGCGATCGCTTGGCGGTACAAGCTCAAAGCTTTCTCCGTCTCTCCCAGGTTTTGATAGGTGGCGGCGAGAAAAACTAACTTGTATCCCGTACCCACCAACTGACTGTCTTCCCGATCGGCATAAAGTTTTTCGGCGAGTTTCACCGCCTCTTTTTTGGTTCCGACACAGGAGTTGAGGAAAGCTAACCCGACATGGATCGAATAGCTATTGCTCCCGCTTTCGTCCCGCGAATTTTTCAGCTTGACAAATATCTCCATAGCTGATTCCAATTCCCGCATTTCTATTTGACAAAAACCTATATTAATTGCAGCGTTAACTTTCCAAAATTCCAGATTAGCTTGTTGGCCGTTTTCAGGTTCGCTGCTTTTCGCTATAATTTGCAAAGATTTAGTTGCTTTTATTTCTGACATTTGATGGCATTCTATGGCTTGATTGATTTCGCCTAAGATCCGATAACAAATGCCTAAAAGACTGTATAAACCGCTCAAATAATAATCAGAAGTCACATTGTTGAGGATGCGAGTAGTTGCTGAAATTATTGGCTGCAAGAAACCTAATTTGTAGAGCGCTCTACCGAGCTTGTAATCTTTGGCAAACTGGATATTGATTTTTTTGAGGATGACGCTCGCGGCCTGGTCGAAACAGCTAATTGCCACATAATGATAGTAAGCTTCAAAAGCTTTCAGGGCATCTTCTACAGTCTCAATATTTTCAACACTCTCTGTCCAGAACTCGGCTGCTTTGCGATTTGCAGTTTCCCAGTCTCCGGGCGAGAGCCGATCGACCGCTTCTTCCCGAATTGCTGGATGCAGCCAGTATTCGCCCTTCTGAGACTCGACTAGCGATCGGTGCAACAGCGATTTAATGATTTGTCGGCGTCCGGCTTCGGGCACGTCCCACAGCAAGCACAAAACTCCGTCAGTAGGGACTGTCGGCACGTCTTGATAGCGGTAACAGCCCAAGCGACAGAGGAGTTGATAGGCTTCGGAATCGAGTTCGAGGAGGCGGTTGAATTGACTGGTAACTAAATTTTTTAAGTCAGTTTCAACGAGCGGATGATCGCTGTTTTCCAGCCAGTAAGCCGCCATATCTCCGTCAAAATCTTCTCGGATCGTGCCGCAAATAATACCCATTGCTTTGGCATTGCCGCCGTAAACTTTGTGCATTTCCTTGAGGGCGACATCATCTATATTGATGTTGCGGCAGCTAAAAAACTGCCGCCAAACTTCTACCTCTAATCCCGGAAGCAGGTAGTGTTCGACGGTTACATCTGAATCGCACAGTCGATCGCGACTCGTAATCAGCGTTACCGACTGCACCGCTGCGTCAGCCAAAACTCGCAACAGTTCCACGTAAAGCCGGTGCGGTTCAATAAACTTACCTTGTCCGTCGAGTGCAGCTTCCAAATTGTCAATTAATACGCCGACTTTGTGAGTCTGAAGCTGCCGCTTCAACCGCCCCAAGGTGACGCCAAAGTCTGGCCCTGGTTCTTCCTGAAAGTCTTGCTTCAGCCATTCTTCGATCGCGCTTTCCAAAGCTGTAATGTTCTCTGTCTCTTTTGCCATCAACAGTTCAATGGTTCGATCGAACCCTTGAGATTTGAGATACTCTCTGGCCAAAGTTGTTTTGCCCATACCGCCGGCACTTTGGATGACAATCACTTTTGCACCTTGGGCGACAAGAGTATTGAGATCTTCGATCGCCCCGCACCGGCCCAAAAAATTCGGGTTTTCGATTTCCAACTCCGCATCAAGTCCGAGAGATACTTGGGCTGGAACAGTTTGTCCCGACTGGGGTTCTAGTTTCGAGTAGCTGCGCCAATACCGTTCTACTACCGCTTGAAGGTTGTCTCTTTTGACTTTTTCGCCATCTCCAAACAAAGCTGAAAGCCGCTTCCACAAATTAGAGGCAGCATCCTTAACAGTCCCTACTCCATACCCTTCACTATCTGCAACCTGTTGGTACGTCCTGCCTTGCACCCCGATCCATGCTTCGCGAAAGATAGCGCTGTCAAGGTTGTCGAGAGTTTTCAGGTTTCGAGCCACAAGTAACGAGTTGGTAAAATCCAGTGCGCGATCGGCTTCCATTTAGTCACCAGGTTTAGCGTTACCCATATGACACAACTTTAACAGACTTTTTCCGACTCGCTTACACGCTCAAACAGCGGACTTGTATAGACTTTTACCGACTGACACGGCCGAGGTCGGCCGGCGATACTGTTGAGTGTGGAGGGGAAGTTGACAGGCAAGCTTCTAACTTACCCACCAATTGAGTCGAGTTTATATTCAGGAGAAAGCAGCTATGTCTATTAACGATGTTGAAACAGCGATCGTAGATGAACAAATTCGACCTAATGAGCCCGGCCGCGTTTGTTTTGAAAACAGTTGGTGGCCGGCGAAGTGCGATCGAGACATGACTTTTGAACCCGGTGAGGTGGTTCGCGTTGTGGGGATTGACAATATTACTTTGATCGTTGCAGCCTCGTTTGCGATCGATTCTGAAAGTTAAGCCAAATCTACAATCGGGAGTGAGCAATCATGAATTTTGACAATTCCGAAAAAGCGATCGTGGATGAAGAAATTCGACCTAATGAGTGCGGTCGCGTTCGTTTCCAAAACAGTTGGTGGCCGGCGAAGTGCGATCTAGATCTGACTTTTGAGCCTGGTGACGTGGTTCGCGTTGTGGGAATTGACAATATTACTTTGATAGTTGAAGCATCGTTATAAATCAATGGGTTAGGGAGTCGAGCTATAAGTTTATAGCATTCCAACATTCAGACCAACCTACAATCAGGAGAAAGTAATCATGACTGTCAGCCATTTAGAAAGAGCGATCGTTGAAGAAGAAATTAAACCGAATCAGTCCGGCAGTGTGCGATTTCAAAGCAGTTGGTGGCCTGCCAAGTGCGTGCGAGAAATAACTTTGCAACCCGGTGAAGTGGTTCGCGTCGTGAGACTTGAAAACATTACTCTGATAGTTGAAGCGTAGTTGGGAAACAATCTGGAGGTGGGGAGTTATCGGAGGGTAGAACAAATAAATTTGCGATCGCGTTTCTATTTCGATACATTTCTCTTCAAGCGGGCGATCGTACTTCTCGCCTCTGTTAATTTCCAGATTCTAGAGTTTGACCTAAACCACAACTCGCCGCTGACAGTCGCCAGTCCGCCAGACCGCCAGGGAATGAATTCCCTGTCTCATAGCGCAAGTCCTCGCTATGAGGACTAATGAGTTTTTCAGTCCTCATAGCGAGGACTTTAGCTTTGAGGCAGGGGTTTCAACCCTTGCCGGACTGCGGGTTTAACCTAGTTGTTGACACGAAGAGGGACAAAGGCTTTCGCCGTGTCCCTACTTACGCAAAGCCTATGTGTCATGGTTAGTGAAACGAAGCATCGAGCGAGATGCTTCGCCCAAATGCCTAAGTCCTATTTCTCATACCGGACGAGAAGAGTCCAGAGATAGATATCGGGATCGTCATGCTCGATATCCTCTTTCAGAACGTTAGCTAAAATTTCCGAATCCAAAAAATAAATCTCAAAATTTAGCCGTTTAAAACCCACTTCTTTAAAGATGCGATTCAAGCGCAAGGGCGTATAATTTATCTGTGAATAATGCCAATCCCGCCCGTGAAGCGTGTTGTGCGGTACATTGACTAGCCCTTCTGTTACCCAATAAGCGTGGGGTTTACTTAAATGGGCAATTTCTAAAGGACAAAAGATGGTAGGAAAAAAGCCGTAGAGCTTACCACCTGGTTTGAGAACTTTAGAAAATTCGTGTATCATCTGGCGATTGATTTCATCCTCACTGGAGACAACTGCAGCAACCGCTAGGACATAATCAAATTTTTCTTTCCAATCGGGTCTTTCTTCTATTATTTTGGTAGAATCAACTTTCTCAAAAACTAATTGTTGGCTGTTAAGCCGGGAATCTCCATCTGCTTTTTGCCAATTTTCCCGTGCTTTTTCAATTCCGGTTTGGGAAAAATCTGTGCAGTAAATTTTGCCAATTTGCGGACAAAACTCTAGTAATGCCTTCTGAAGATGAATTTCCGAGCCACAGCTAGGAATCAGAACTTGGATGTCTGGAGAATTGGGAATATCAAAGCAGGAAGATTGATTGTAAGGACGGATCAGGGCTTTGCAAAGGTCAGGGTCTTGTGTCAAGCTGAAAACCTTGCCAGCATAATCTTTGTGGGTTTCATCCCACATCGCTTTCTCTTCTTCAAGAGATTTTGAGGCAAGGCGACTAGAAGAGGGGATGAGCCATTTAGATTCATTTGTGTTAGTCATTATTTTCAACTCCAAGATATTCAGTACAGGTCAAGTTTGTGATTAAGAATGGGCAAGCATTGTCAAGTCGTTATGAGAGTGATGACTCTGTTGCCAAAGTGTGGCATAGAGTCCTTCTTGTTCCAGCAAATCGGTATGGGTACCCGATGCAACAATGCTGCCGTTTTCTAACACAAAAATCTGATTGGCACGCAAGGCATGGGTGATGCGGTGGGTAATCATAATCACAGTACATTTTTTGGCAATGCGATCGATAGTGGCGAGGATACCCGCTTCTGTTACCAAGTCAAGGGCGGATGTGGCTTCATCTAAAATCAAAATAGCGGGATTTCTGACTAAGGCTCTAGCAAGGGCGATTCTTTGTCGTTGTCCCCCCGATAATTGTCCGCCTCTGTCACCGACAGGAGTGTCATAACCTTGGGGCAAAGTAAGAATAAAATCGTGAATTTCAGCGGCTTTGGCGGCAGCTTCTACCTGTGCGTCACTGGCTTCTAAATCCCCCATGCGAATATTTTCCCGCACAGTTGTGTTAAACAGAATTACCTCCTGAGAAACCAGTCCAATTTGAGAACGGAGGGAGCGTACTGTTGCATGACGCAAATCGATTTTATCTAACAAAATGCGTCCTCGATCTGGGTCGTAAAAGCGCGTTAGTAAGTTCACAATCGTACTTTTGCCTGCGCCACTCTGCCCGACAAACATGACATACTCACCCCGGCGAATCTTCAGCGAGAGATTTTTCACCCCCATTCTTTCGGCAGAGTAGTTAAAGCTGACACGATCGAAGCAAATATCTTGGGTAAAATGCGGCAATGCAACCGCATCTAGCCTGTCCCGAACCGCAGGCGTTTCTGACAGAATATCATTGATGCGTTGTAGAGCGGCTACTCCATCAATGACAATTGGAAGCGAACCCGTAAAGCCAATAATATTCAGATTTAAGCCCAACAACAAAACCTGATAGGAAACTAGAGTTCCTACAGAAATGTAATTGCGGTAGGTCATCACTGCACCGATACTCAAAATCACAAGCTGGGTTATGACAAAAAGAATCATGGGGACTTTTTGCACCAAGTAGGACAAAAATGTTGCCCTAACATAAACCCGTTGCAAGTCATTCAAGTCAGCGGCAAAATCCTGGGTAGCTCGGCGTTCCATCCCAAATAGTTTGACAACAGATTGGGAGAGAATATTTTCTTCAACAATGCTGGCAATTTCTCCTTCCTTTTGTAGCACATGATAGCCTTGAGAAGTAGCCATCTGAGCAATGGGGGCAGGGGCAATGATACAGATGGTTAAACCAATGCAAGTTAGAGTAGCTAACTGCCAGTTAAGTGAGAACATGAAAATAGTAGTAAATAGGATGCTGCTAATTTCTAAAACAACGACGGTTAGCCCCATCGTAATTAAACCATTCTCTACTTGCTGTACGTCGGAAATCAGACATTTGACAATATCTCCGGCTGAACGTCGCCCAAAAAACTCCATTGACAGATTTTGGAGATGCTCGAATAGGGAGCGCCGAATATTGTTGATGATGACAATGCCCAAACGCGCTCCTAAAAAGTTGCCCAGTAAACCAATGACAGTGTAGAGAATCGCGCCTACGCCAAACAGGGAGATGATTAAAACTAAAAGTTTATAGTTTTGAGGAATAATTGCTGCATCAACAATAAATTTCAAACTAACTCTTAGGACAGAATCAAAGGCTGCATCGAAAATCAGACAGCCAAACATTAAAATAAATTGCCATCGGTAGGAGCCGAGATATTTACTTATTGTTTTTATAAACCAAATAATTTGCTGCATGGTTGATGGGGGGAATTTTTATATTGTGAATTTGGCAGGTTTCATCTAGATAGCTTCTCAATCTGTAGGGTGGGCAATGCCAGCCCTGTCAAGGTGGTCAAAAAGTCCCTCTCTCCGCTTGAAATCTCGTATTTTGTAGGGTGTGCACTGCGTACCGGTTGAGTTTGTAGCCCACCGCGCCGGCACCGGTTGACCGACGTTTCAGCGTCTTTATCCAACGCGCGCCCAAGCTCCCCCAGGCAATTTTCCTTGCTTGCAGTCTGAAAAATCGGAACGTGAAATAGCGGTTTTCTCCTTTTTCTCCTGCTCAAATTCACCACCTTGACAGGGCTGTCCGTGCTCACCCTACCGCAATTATCAGTCATACTGCATCAGTAATCTGAATAAAATATTACGGATACATTCAATCAATTAGACGAAATTAGAACCAAGGAGCGATGCTCTCTTGACTCCTGAATCAAATCATGGTGAGGAGCGATCGCTAGTTATTTAGGCTCATCAGAGTTAACTCTAATCGATGAAAAATAGTCATTCAACCCTCCTAAGAATATGTCAGAGGGGTATTTTCCATCGCTTGATGGTCCTCCCTTAGAACAGATAGTGACTGAACGTCCTTGAAAAAAAACGTCACTGTAAAGGGTAAATGTGCCACTTTCAACTATGATAGACGACAATTTGTCATTAAAATCAATGGTTGTAAAGTCGGTTATGTCTGAAGTGACATCAACCGTTCGTCCTTGATAATTGATGTCAGTATATAGTTTTGCTTTTGCCATCTCTTTGCTGTCTCTTGGTTCTTGAAGTGTCTACACCCTTAAGACGATTCCAGTAGTCAATTTCTGAATTTTTCGAGTTAGAGGCAGTTTTCCCCTAACTCAATGCACCCTATGAAACCCACCCTCAGCACGAGAACCACCCATCGCACAAAATTTAGTCATTGAGTTGAGGTCAGCAACAAAAGATGTAGGGTAGGCGCTGACGGCAGTGCCTACCCTACATCGATTTTCACTCACATTTTACGATATTAAAAATGTGATTTATTGCTAGAATTTTTCATTCTCCTAGTAAAATCTACGCATCTTAATTATCCTCCTTTTAGTATCTGTCTCTACACCTATAAGACGAATCCAGAGGTCAATTTCTGAATTTTTCGAGTTAGAGGCTGTTTTTTCCTAACTCAATGCACTCTGAGAGGTTCAGATCCCCGACTTCCCGAAGAAGTCAAGGCTCTACGCTTTAGCCCGATCGCCCTTTCGCCTCTTACCTTTCAGCCGTTTCACAGCCTCCTCAACCTCACCGCGAAAAGGGTATAGCAACCGCCGACTCAGCGCACTTCGATAAGCCTCCACTGCCTCCGTCACATCCCCCAACCCCAACAACGCTCTTCCTTGCCAGTAACCAGCCATCGCCGGGTCAAACTCCATCAATTCCCGGAACTGACAAGCCTTTTCCAACCATTTCCGACTCGCCACCTCATCCCCCAACACTCCATAACTCTCCCCCAGCCACACCGCAGCAGACACTGATTGCAGATAACCCCGCTCTTCCGGTAACAACTGCCATCCTTGCGCCAAAGCCTCCACCGCTTCCCGGTGTTTCCCCGCCAGCGCCAACACCCGCCCGTGACCAAGCCAAGCATCCGGTAACTGCGGTTCAAGTTGCGTCCCCCGCACAGAGACATCACACCCCCGCTCAATTTCCTGAAAACTTTCCACCAACACCCGCCCCGCCGTCGTCCAAACACTCCAGCGATCGGGAAAACGATCGAGCATCTCTTCTACTATTGATGCAAGGGTGACTTCACGGTTAGATCCCCCTAAATCCCCCTTAACAAGGGGGACTTCCAGAGGAGTTTCCCCCGTGCAGTGAGAAGGCTTTACCTGCTCTAGCTCCCCCCTTGTTAAGGGGGGCTGGGGGGGATCTAGAGAAGCTGGGGAAGAAGTCATATCCGCAGCAGGTAAAATCTCGCACAACGCCCGATAAATTTCACAATCCTGCGGATACAGACGATAAGCTTTCAGCATCGCCTCAGCCGCTTTCTGATATTCCCCCGTGTGGAACAAGCACCGCCCGTAGGAATACCAACCCCTAGGATGATTCGGGTGTTCCTCAGTAAACCGTTCCAACACCCCAACCCCGTTAGCCGACTCCCCCCGGAATAGGTGATAATATGCCAGCAACTCGCGGGCATCCGCCGCATCAGGAGCCAGTTGCAGCACAGAACTAATTATCTGTTTAGTCTGTTTGCCCTCCTCACCCGATACCAATCTCATCCGGCAACGAGTATCCGCCAGTCGTTTGAGCGATCGGAAATCACCCGGAGCCACCTCTAGCACTTTGCTCAACCGCCGCTGCGCTTGGCGCACATTCCCCACCGCCTGACTCGCGTCGTAGCTGTCAATCAGCGCTACAACATCATCCGGGTTGAGTGACAAAACCCGATCGAACGATCGCAAAGCTGCAACCGCATCCCCTCTCCCCCTTTGCACCTGCCCCAACGCCAGCCAGTGAGCCGCATTATTTGGTTCTAGGGAAGCCGCCGACTCAAAAGCGAGTATCGCTGCCTGAGTGTCATTTCTACAGAGTGCGATCGATCCGCTGATATGCTGTCGAGTCGCCTCATTGCGTGCATGGGCCGAGGCACTTTCATAAACCGCTATTGCCTCAACCTCTCGTCCCATAAGCTGCAAGAGTTTCCCCAACTGCAACCGCACGCCGATCGATGGTGGTTGCTGCCGATCGATCACTTGGCGATATTCCTCAACCGCCTGCTCGATATGACCCATTGCATACAGCAGATTCGCCAATTCCAACCGTTTCTTCCATCCAGAAGGATACTGCTGCACGTACTCACTTAATGTTTTCAGCTTCTGGTCAATTCGGGCTGGCTTTTCGTCGAGAACTAGGTAAGCATTCAACTCCACCCCAGAGGACTGAGTGAGGGATACCACCCGGAGTGTAGTGTTTCTAGACATATTGCTGTTACCTGATAATTTATTGTCTCGCTACTGTTTTGAGGGATGGGGGCGATCGAGTCGGATGCGATCGTTTCATCGAATTGTCGGGGCAATTCCCCCGCGATCGGCCCACCCGCGATCGGCCCTACCGCGATCGCCTCACAATCTTGACGCGGTAGGCACTCGGGCACTACCCCTACAGCAAAATCATCGCTACTCAAGGGAACGTCCCCCTTTTTAGACGACTCGGAGGAATCTAACAAAGCATCATCCAACCCTGACAAATACTTGCTCAAACGCTTTTGCAGAATTTCTCGTGCCTGTTGGATGCGCTTGTAAACGTTATTGAGCGAGAGAGCAAGTTGTTGGGCAATATCTTGATAGGCAATCTGGTGGCAGTAACGCAGGATAAACGGATTGCGTAATCGAGAAGGAAGAGTATCAATAGCGCGGCGAATGTACTGTCCCAACTCATGATGTAGAAGTGCTTCTTCAGGAGAGTTCAAACAAGAAATAACTGCTGAGCTTTCTCTAGCAGCTACTTCTTCAATATCCTCCATCTGCATTGCTTTCCGGCGACGTTCTCGCTGTATATCTATACATAGATTATGGGTTAAGCGGGTGAGCCAAGCTCGGAGGTTGGAGATTTTTTCGGCATAGTCTGGTAATTTATTCCAAGCTTTGAGCATGGCGCGACTGAGCACCTCTTCAGCATCAGTAGCATTCCCTCCCATCCACCTGAGACAGCAACGGTAAAGATAATCTCGATTCTGCTGCCATAGCTGCCAAAATGCTTTCTCTATATCTTCTGGACAATACCGAATGTCTGTTGCAATAACAGATTGAGAATTTGACATGATTTTAAAAGTGGTGAAAGATAAATGTGCAGGAACATTCCTCTGTTCCTTTTTTCGTTGCACCCCAATCCCGCAAACATCTAGCTCAGCGCGATCTGAGTATTTATGCGGATAAATATTGGATTCAGTTGCTCTTTTTTTGAGGCTGCATCCTTTCCATGTCTGTATCCTGGCTCCCCTCCCCCGCCCCTGTCAGTCGGAAAAGTCGGCTCGTAAAGTCGGAAAAGTCGGACGCCCTGGTTGTACTATCTATCTTTAGATAGAGCTGATCGACAGCATGACTGGTACTGTTCTATGTCTTTTGGTAGATGCTATTCAATAGTATGTTTAGTATGCCGGCATAAAACAAGTCGGAAAAGTCGGATCGTAAAGTCGGAAAAGTCGGATCTTTGCCTAATTGGCATATTTTTGAGTGAGGAATACAAGATCACGCGCTAAAAGACATCAGTAATAATACGTAAATTTAAGCGATAGTCGGCGCTAATCGGCGTAGTTTATTATACAAAAAAAATAATTAAGCCTTGTCTTGTGGATAAAGACAAGGCTTGACACAGAGCATATGCCCTGACGGGTGACAAGCAACTTAAAAGCCTTGTGCTGACAAGGGTTTAAGCCGATCGCCCTCACAAAGAATTAGGCGACCGCGATCCCCTTTTTCGGGTTTCGACAAGGTGAAATCACGATCGGGGGCGATCGCCCCGGAGCGTAATAGTCAATAAGTCTGTCATAATAGCTATTAGGAATTTCTCCACCGACTTAGTACATTGTATAACTCAAAGCTAGGGTGCAAAACTGAAAAACCTTACCCGATGAGATTGATTTGTATATGACTTTTGAACAAGCCCTAGAATTTATCGAATCAGCCTTAGAGTCCCAGACCAGTAAAACGTTAAGTTTGCTTGAAAAAGAAATCTTAAAAGCTGCTTGGGAAAACGCAACTTATAGTGTCATTGCTGACAGCTTGTACCTGAGCATAGGACATATCAAAGATTTAGCAGCCATCCTGTGGCAGCGCCTTTCAGAGGTAATGGGGAAAAAAGTTACTAAGAATAACTTTCGCTCTCTGCTAGAGAAGCAAAGCACCAAAACTGCGATCGCCAATGCAAAAGGCGATCGTCGGTTCGCGAACGCTAAGCTAGGAGAAAGTGACCTACAACAATTAGAAACTTGCAAAGGCAACATTTTAATTGTTGATGACCTCCCAGAAAATCTGCGTTTTCTAACCGAAATTCTCACTAAGGAGGGGTATACAGTTCGCTGCGTCACCAATGGTGCGATGGCCTTGAGGACAGTTCGCAATCATCCCCCCGATGTTCTCTTGCTGGATATTAAAATGCCAGACATGGACGGCTATCAAGTCTGCTCAACCCTGAAAGCCGACGAAGAAACATCAGACATTCCCATTATTTTCCTCAGTGCGTTGAACGAAGTTTTTGATAAAGTTAAAGCTTTTAAGGTAGGGGGAGTTGACTACATTTCTAAACCTTTTGAGCCGGAAGAAGTGCTAGTGCGCCTCGAAACTCAGGTAACTATGCAGCACCAAAAACGCCAGCTTAAAGAAGCAATCTCGCGGCACCAGCAAACCGCAGAAATTGCCTACCAATCTCGCGCCATGCTGGCAAATTTGCTAAACTCATCTCTGGATGGAATAGGTGCGGTGGAGGCGGTGAGGGGAGATATTGCTGGAGAAATTGAAGATTTTCGCTGCTTGGTAGTTAACCCTGTCTTTGCCAGACTCTTAGGGAAAAAACGAACAGAACTCGCGGGCGAACCCCTGCTGAGAAAACTGCTCAATCAATTGAGTCCAGGATTGTTTGATTTATTAGTAGAAGTTGTTGAGACTGGAGAATCGCTGGAAGGAGAGGTTCATCTAGAAAGTGATTACCTGGCTAAATGCTATTATTTCACTGCTGTTAAATTGGGAGACGGTTGCTCAATTACCATCCGCGACCTTACAGACTTAAAACAGTCGGCATTAAAGTCAATGAGGGAACTGAATCAACCGCGTGTTAGCATCAAATAGGATAAACGGGGCTTACGCAATCTGACCCGAGAAACCGGGTTTATGAAGTGCTGTAGGGACACGGCACTATGCCCGTTCGTGTCAACTTAACGTACAACCAATAGTCCGGCAGGGAATGAATTCCCTGCCTCAAAGTGAAAGTCCTCTTAAGAGGACTGAGAAGAAAAATTTTAAACTCATTAGTCCTCTTCAGAGGACTTTAGCTATTAGACAGGGAATTCATTCCCTGGCGGACTGGCGGGCCTACTAGCGGGCTTGGCGGACTGACAGCTTAAGTTGTCACCAATGCCCTGGGCCGTTTCCCTACGGGGAGCGCTCCCAGGTGTACTTCATAAACCTGCAATCTGCTGTATCAATATTCACCAACCAATGGTTCAGTTAAATCGAGAATCTTCTCAAACTGAAAATTATTCACCCAACCCCTGAGAGTCTGAAGTTCTATAGCCTGGAATTCAGGAATTTCCTCAATGAGTTGAGACACTAATTCGGAATCCGCTTCAAGAGCTGCTTCATGCAATTTTACTATCCATTCTTTTGACATTGCTGTTAATAAATAACTGAAATTTAACGGTTCTCCAGTCACATTAGAAGGGGGAGACGGTAGCTGTTGTTCCTCATAAATATAACGTACTCCCAAATGTTTAGCCATGATGTCAAAGATGACTTCTTTGTGGAACGGTTTTCGCACAAAATCATCACAACCAGCCGATAAAATAACTGCCTTTTCTTCTTCCCACACGCTAGCTGTCAAAGCAATAACAGCAGTAGCTTGACCTTTGATAGTGGTTTTAATGCGTTTCGTGGCTTCATAACCATCTATAACGGGCATTCGCATATCCATCCAGATGAGATGCGGTGAGTAGGAATCCCAAATTTCAAGCGCTTCAATACCGTTACTCGCTTCTTGCACTTCAAAACCAAGAGGTTTGAGGAGTTTAACTAACAATTGCCGATTGTCATCTTTATCGTCCACTACTAGGATGCGATATAGGGGTTGGTTGGGGGCTAAAGCAACGACGCGACGATTGTAGGGTTGCTTTTCAATTGCGCGATCGGCGAGGCCCACAGAAATGTCAAATTGAAATGTTGTGCCAGATGTCGGTTGAGCTGTTGTATCATCAGATAATTCCCGCAGAGGCATTCCAGGGGTGAAAGCTTTGCCGCCGCTGATAACGGTGATTTCACCTCCCATCAAGCGGACAAATTGACGGCTAATCGTCAGTCCTAATCCGGTTCCTTGCTGCACTTTTTGACCTGATGCCGTTTGCACGAAAGGTTGAAATAGTTTCTCCAGTTCGTCTGGTTTCATGCCAACTCCGGTATCTTTGACTTCAAAGGTAATGGTTGTTGATTGTGGGTTATTTGTTATTTCTATTTCAGCTTGACTTTGGGCATTTTTCTGTGATTTTTTTACTACTAAAGACACGCTCCCGGAAGGGGTGAATTTAATGGCATTGCCGATTAAGTTAATCAGCAATTGTCTCAACTTAACTTCATCAGCGCGGATATATTGGGGAACATCGACAGCACATTCAAATCGTAATTGTAAGCCTTGAGATTTGGCTTTTAATGCAAACATATCCTCGATCTCGCCTAGGAAGTGATGAAGCTCGAAGTTAGTTTCTGATAGCGTCATGCGTCCGGCTTCGACTTTGGAAAGGTCAAGCACTTGATTAATCAGGGTTAACAAATGATCTCCACTGCGATGAATAATGTTGAGGTTTTCTTTTTGTTCGTTTAACAGATTTGTATCCTGATTCATGAGTTGGGAAAAGCCGAGAATGGCGTTGAGGGGAGTTCGCAATTCGTGGCTCATGTTGGCAAGGAAAGTGCTTTTAGCTTTGTTGGCAGCTTCAGCAGCGTCTTTTGCTTGTTCGAGTTCTGCTTCTGTTTTTTTGCGATGGCTAATTTCTTGTTCTAAGCGGACATTTTCGATCAGCGTTTTTTCGGCCTGTTTGCGATCGCTAATATCTTGAAAAGCTGCGATCGCATATTCTACATTACCCGTGTCATCGAATATTGGCGTACTGGTTGATTCTACAGAAACAATCCGCTCGTTTTGATATAGTTCCAAGTCATCTGCCTGAGCTTTTTCACCGCCAAGCGATCGCACTAGGGGTAGCTGTTCGACTGGATACATCTCCCCAGTGCCTGCGCGATAAACGCCATAGGTTTGTGATAATTTCTCGGTTTCGACTTTGGGTAAATCTTGAATATTCAGTAACTGCTGTGCAACTTGATTGGTGTAGATGATTTGTCCTTTGGCGTCGTGAACGGAGATGCCCACGGGAATAGCATTGAGGAATTTATTCAGGCGATTTTGCGTCGATTGTACTTGGGTGTAGAGTCTGGCGTTGGTAAGGGCGATCGCCGCTTGACTTGAAAGCAATTGAATCACTTCCAGGCGATCGGGTGTAAAGACGCCATCTGCTAAATTATTTTCCAAGTAAACAATGCCAATTAATTGCCCTTGATTCAGCAGAGGAGCGCAAAGAATCGACTTTGGCTGCTGTGTTTTGATATAAGCATCTTGGGTAAATCTGCCTTCACGGGCAACATCGCTTTCAATCAATCCTTCCTGAGTCCTTTCAACATAGTTAATAATCGACAAAGGCAGACAGGTTTCTATTGGAGTCGATTGCAACACCATCACCTGACTTGAGTTAGCCTCACCTGACGCTTCTACTCGCAGTTGTCCTTGAGACTCTAAAATTAGATAGCCAATTTGCGCCCCGCAGCTTTCCAGCAGGATTTTCATCAAAGTCGTGAGGAGTTTATCCAGCTCAATTTCACTGGCGATCGCCTGAGATGCTTTCATCAATGCTGCCAAATCAAGGCTTTCACCTGAAGTGCTGCCAGAGGTCTTAGACAGGCTGTTGCGCGAATCTATGGACGTATTGGCTGTCGTAAAACGCTTTAAAAGTTGTGGATACTGTCGTTTCAAATCTGTCATTTTAGCTGTTGCACCCCAACGTAAATAACAGTAGTAAGCATTTGTCATATAGGCTTGGGCAACTTGCTCTTTTCCCCAAGCGATGTAGAATTTGGCCGCCAGTTCATTAGCCAAAGCCTCTTCGTTGATGTAGTCATTTTCGTTGGCTAAAGCAATGGCGCGATCGTAGCAGTCGATCGCCCTAGCATTTTCACCCAAAACTCGATATCGCTCTGCCTCCACTAGATAGAATTTATGGAGGTGAGTCATCGGAGCAAACTCCGCCCATTTCTTGATTTTTTTCTGATTGGCTTTCACCTTCTGGAGGATGAGTTTTTGCTCGGATTTGGGTGCGTCAGAATAGATAGCCAGATAAACTAAAGAATTGTAGAAATGGTAGAGAGGAATAGTACCTACAGCGCTATCGCTATATTTTTCGGCTGATTTCGCATTTTCTATAGCTTGCTGATAGTCTTGAAAAAGATAGCAGAGAAATAGCTTGTAAAAATAGACCGAGCGACAAAGATTTTGAGCGTTCGCCTCTCGATGCAGGGGTAACATTTTTGTTTCGTCATAGTTTTCACCGATTAAAAGGCATTTATCTTCAGCCTGTCCCATCAAGTTCAATAAAACCTGTCGATTGAGTTGGTTATAGTAATATGATGTTTCTTGCTTCAGTTGGCTGAGGGTATTACTGTACATTGCCATCTCTGCCTCTACTTTTGCCAATTCCTTCCCCAATACATAGGAATGATAGCAGTATACACAAACTGAATAAGCTGCATATTCTAAATCTCCAGTCTCTAGGGCGATCGAGTAAGCATTCTGCAAAGGGTTTAAAGTTTCCCTAAGATGCTCTTTCCAATGTTTGACAAAGTAATTAAAAATAAATATGGTTCTGGCTGTGAGTTCTTTAGTATTAAACTTATCGAGTAGCAAGATAGCAAGTTTCCCAAATTGATAACCAGTCTCAATGTCTCCTACGGTTTCCCCAGACAGAATTAGTCCGTAAGTAGCATAGGCACAAGAAGACACAGAAGTATTCCCGTATTTGATTGATAAATTGACCTGTTTAAACGCCATTAGCGGTAGCAATTCAGGTGAAGCAAAATGGGCAGCAGAAACTACACTTGATAGGATACGCATGGCTGCCAGTTTATCAGGATTGGTCATCACGGGTAGGTCGATTAAGTCCTCAACTCGCTTCCCTACTAAACTTAACTTTGTCTTCATCAGTTCAAGTAAAATATTTAATTTGGTTGGCTTTTTTGGAAAACGAATTCCCAACAGCTTTAATACTGAAAGTGCCGTATCTATCGCTTCTAACGGTTTGTTTTGTGCCGTATAGGCTTGAATCTTGACTTCATAGACTTTCACTTGATCCAACAACGAAGTAGCTTGTTGAAGCACAAGGTTAGCCAGTTTTTCCATTTCCTCAACATGACCACTCAAGATAGCAGCTTCTACTGTTTCCACATACAGTGCTAGACTTAGGTCATACTGACGAAGCCAACTATCTGCACTCAGGCAATTTATACCAATGCTTAAGTAATTCCATGCCGGTTTCCAAGCTGCTGATGCCTTCGCTTTTTTGCCAGCAATGAGATTTAATTGAGCAAGTTTATCTTTTTCTAACTGAACGTCAATTGCTTCAATACTGAAGTTGAGCTGATTGACAATATCAAAAATCTTTTGTTGGAGGATCTGTTGCGGTGTATTTTGTAACAACAGTTGCCCGACTTTCCAGTGAACCGCTTGCTTGTCGTCTGGGGGAATTAGGGAATAGGCGGCTTGCTGGATGCGATCGTGAGCAAATTTATAAGTAATTTTTAAGTCATTCGCTTCTCGGTTTGTTTTCAGGAATTTGTAATCATCCCCAACGGGTAATATCAATCCTGCTTGAATAGCATTCCATAATTCATCAGCAGTTTGTTTTTGAGAATTTTCATTAATTATTGAAAGGGTTGGTAAATCAAATTGGTTGCCAATGCAAGCGGCTAATCGTAAAACTTTTTGTGCTGATTCTGATAAGGTTTGAATTTGATCTGCCATCAACTCAACAACGTTATCAGTAATATTCCTACTTATAATTTGCTCTAAATCCCAATGCCAAGCCCCAGCATTCAAATCAAAATTCAGCAAGTGTTCTGTATAAAGTGACTTGAGAAACTCTTTAATAAAAAAGGGATTTCCTTGAGTTTTTTGCCAAACCAACTCGGCTAATCTTTGTGTAGGAACGCACTCTGTTTTCAGCGCATCCGCAATGAATTCATTAACCTGGTTTAAATTTAAGGGTGAAAGGGAGAGATGATTAATTACTACTCCCTGCTTTTTCATCTCAGTTAAAGTCAGTATACTAGGATGAATTTCACTGACTTCGTTATCTCGATAAGCTCCGATTACAAACAGATATTGAGTCGTGAAATCGGTCATTATCAACTGGATAAATTGCAGCGTAGCGCTGTCTGTCCACTGAAGGTCGTCTAGAAATAGGACGAGGGGATGTTCTTTTTGGCAAAAGACCTGAATAAAGTTTTGAAAAGCTAAATTAAACCGATTTCTTGCTTCTGTTGCAGGTAATTCTGGGACTGGAGTCTGTTTGCCAATAATCAGTTCAACTTCGGGAATGACATCAATAATAATTTGTCCGTTGCTTCCTAATGCGCGTCGAATCTTCTCTTGCCACTGTTGTAATTGGGGTTGAGTTTCGGTCAGCAATTGACGCACCAATTCTTGGAAGGCAGCGACTAAAGCTTGATAGGGAATATCTCGTTGCAACTGGTCAAATTTACCTGCTATAAAGTAGCCGCTTTTTTGAGTTATGATTTTATACAATTCCTGAACTAAAGCTGATTTTCCAATACCAGAGTATCCAGAAATTAGCATGAGTTCAGTTTGTCCTTGTACGCAGACATTTTGTGACTTAGTTGTCCTTGGGCTACTCAGGTTATTTGCTAAACCAGCCCCTACTTGTTTCTCTTGTCCCGACGCTACACGATCAAATGCACTCAATAAGGACTCAATTTGTGATTCTCTCCCGTACAGTTTTTGAGGGAGTTGCAATTGAGGATAAATATCTTGGTAGCCCAAGGAAAAAGCTTGAAATTTACCATTTCTAAATTGAGTAAGACAAGTTTTTAAATCTGCCTTGATTCCCCAAGCACTCTGATATCTATCTTCCGCCGTTTTTGCCATTAATTTCATGACAATTTCTGAGAGATTCAAGGGAATTTCTGGATTAATTTCATGAGGTGGAGTGGGTTGTTTGGCAATATGGCAATGGACTAACTCCAGTGCATCAACGGATTCAAAAGGCAACTGGTTGGTTAGCAGTTCATAGAAAGTAACGCCCAGAGAATAAAAGTCGGTGCGGTAGTCTAGTGAGCGATTCATCCTGGCTGTTTGTTCTGGAGATATATAAGCCAATGTCCCTTCTAGAAGATTAGGACTTTTGAGGCTGGGATTCTCTTGGGATAGGGTGGTAGATAAGCCAAAGTCAATAATTTTTAATTGTCCGGTTTGAGAATTAAAGACAATATTAGATGGATTGATATCTTTGTGAATGATATTTTTTTGATGAACTTTGCCTAACGCATCGGTGATTTGAATGGCTAGGTGGAGAAAGTCTGGTAAAGCCAAGGGACGGCCATCCAGCAGGATTTTTAAGGACTCTCCTCCAAAATCCTCCAGCAACATGACTTGTGTGTTCTCGTATTTTCGCAGTTCGTAGGCTTTAATCGTTTCCTCTAGGTTGAGACGGCGAGTGATTTCGTATTCCTGCTGATAGCGGTAGAGTTCTGCTGGTGTGGGGTAATCCTCTTTGAGGAGTTTCAAAATCAAAGGTTGCTGATTTGATTTGAGGATGCCTCGGTATACGAGGGAATTCGCACTTTCGTAGATTTGGTTGACTATTGTAATATCTGGCAGTGAAATCATGTTGGGAATTACTCTTGCTAAAAAAAACTTGAGTATTGTTCTATTAATTTTATTTATAGTTAGCTTTCGTACTTGTGAATTACAGCTTTTTTTGTCGAAAGTCCCAAAGGTCGAATTATGAGTAGATAACCTTGACTGCGTGCGAGTATAACATTTTTATTCAGGAGGATGTCAAGACTAATCTGCCCCCGATCGTGCTATAATCTGACATCAATAGGACTTACGCACGGGTGGTCAGAAACCGTTTTTTTTCTGAGAAGACGCATTAAAGTCCGCATCAACGGCAAAAAACCCGGTTTCTTTGATTTTGTACGTAAGTCCCGAACGATTCACTTTCATTTTAGATCGAGTGCGTGCAGCTATGCGAATCGGTAAAAAATTACAAAAGTTTCTGCTTGTCACAATAGCATTATTTTTTGCAGCATCGCTGCTGATTAAAGTTACTAAATTTCACAATTTTTTTGGTTTCAACCGCGCTGATACCGAAGCGAAAGTTGTTGCCCTCACCTACGATGACGGCCCGTATCCTCCATATACAAATCAGCTTTTAGATATCTTAGACCGCTATCAAGTTAAAGCAACTTTTTTTGAAATCGGCCGCAATATTGAGAAACATCCAGAAATCGTGAAAATGATTGTCGCGAGGGGAGATGAGTTGGCAAACCATTCCTACTCTCACAAAGATATGATGTTTAAACCCCGGGAAGTTTTGCTGTCTGAGATTGAAAAAACGGACAAACTTTTGCAAGAGTTGGGCGTTAAACAAGATAGTATCAGTTTTCGGCCGCCTTGGGGTCGGCGATTTGTAGTTTTGTCTTATTTGGTGTCCCAAATGCACAAAAAACTGATTATGTGGGATGTGGATTCTCAAGATTATGAAAAAACACACACGGTAGAAGATATCGCAAATCGGGTGATTGAAAATGTGCGATCTGGTTCGATTGTGGTGATGCACGACGGTGGGGGCGATCGCTCGAAAACCGTAGCAGCAACTGAGATGATTGTCAAGGCTTTGCAGTCGAAAGGTTACGAGTTTAAAACTGTTTCTGAGTTGTTGAAATAGCAGTCGGGTGCTACGCATCTTGCGTTGTATTTTTGGGCGGGCGGGACACCCCACAATAATTTGCTCGAATCAGCCACAATTATTTTCGCGACTAATCAACAATCTCATACTGACGGGCGGGCGGGACACCCCACAATAATTTGCTCGAATCAGCCACAATTATTTTCGCGACTAATCAACAATCTCATACTGACGCACCAGGAAATAAAGGTGCGTCAGTATTAGACTTTTCGTGGCGCTTGAAAATTTCAAACCTGACGCACCCTAGCACAATCAATAACCAAGATAGTTTGCCGCGTAATTAGCAATTTTTATGCTGCCGCCCGATCGCCCCATTCTCTCTAAACCATTTTGAATGCAACTGGCTAAGTATTTATCATCTTGCAAAGTGCGATCGACTGCCACAGCAGCTTCCTTGATAATATGAGAATTCGCCGGTTGTGTGCCAATAACCTGCACCGAAGCACCTAAAAGCCGATTTTGAGCCTCCGCAAACCGATAGGTAAAGGCAGGGCCGTTTCCCGGTACTGCAATTACAGGTTTTCCCAATCCCACCGCTTGTTCGACAGCAGTTCCAGTCATCCCAATGACTAAACTCGATTGCTGTAAAATATCGGCAAAAGCATCGGCCCAGCACATCACTTCGACTAATTTTTCTTCACAAAAAGACCGTTTGATTGCGGGAAAAATTAACTTGCCCGATCGGTGTTGCCATCCGGATCGCGCTGCAATATCATCTAATTGAGGCATTAAAGCCGGAACTAAAGCTGCCCGAAACTGCACCGGTACAGTAGAGTTACTAGCAATTTCTTTAACCAGTTCCAGGAGCAAAACGAGGTTGTCGGTGGCTTCCCGGAGGCGAGAACCGGGCAGAAGGGCGATCGTCCGAACTCCGGGTATTAACTGCAAATCTTTGCCCGTAGAATTGAGGTTGTCCATGACAGGATTGCCGACAAACTGAGCTTTATTTAAACCCTGTCGGTTTAAGTCAGCAGCAGTCAAAGCATCTCTAGTAAAAACCGCCAGACATTTATCTGAGCAAAGCAAGTGCCACAAGATTAAACCCAAATTGACTCGCCCTTCGTAATAACTAGAATGGGCCGACAAAAAAATTATATAGGGGCGGTTGCTGGCACGGGCGATCGCAGCCGCGACAATATCCCCAGTTGCCACCACCAAATTGCAGTGGCGCGAATGCCTCCAAACAGCCTGCAATTGCTGCCAAGTCAAAGCAATTAGCCCTGCCCCAATATCTTTGAGGAAAAACAGGGGATTCATGTAAAAAACTCCCCCAGACGGCATTTGACTGGTGGGCCCAATAATTGGCACGGCCGATCGGCTGTAAGCAGCCCCGTCACCGACAACCGGCATCGCCGAAACATCAACATTTGCGCCAGATGCTCTCAAAGCTTTGAGAATTTGACAGTTAATCGCATCTTCCCCGTGGCCGTTGCTGAGGAAAAGTATCCCCTTCGATTTCATACAATCAGAATACAATCAGAATCAGTGCCGAGCTTTTTTTAAAGACAGCCGTGCGATAGCTACACTCGGGCCGGCTAACTTTTTGTTAGTCTAATTTAAATACATTGTGGAAGTGAAACAGCGTGAATATTGAAATTGGGCGGGGCAAAAGCGCTCGCCGAGCTTACGGCATAGATGAAATCGCGCTTGTACCCGGACAGCGCACCCTCGATCCGAGTTTGGCAGATACCAAGTGGCAGATTGGCGGAATCGATCGAGAAATCCCGATCGTCGCCAGCGCAATGGACGGAGTAGTCGATGTCCGCATGGCCATTTTGCTGTCGGAATTGGGAGCAATGGGCGTGCTCAACCTAGAAGGAATTCAAACCCGCTATGCCGACCCCCAGCCAATATTAGAGCGCATCGCGAGTGTCGGGAACCACGAATTTGTTTCCCTGATGCAGCAACTCTATGCCGAACCCATCAAGCCAGAATTAATCGACCTGAGAATTAAAGAAATTAAAGCTGGAGGAGGGATTGCCGCCGTCAGCGGCACACCGGCCGCTGCGAGCAAATACGGTCGGGCGGTTGCTGAATCGGGAGCCGATATATTTTTTGTGCAAGCAACAGTAGTCTCGACAGCTTTCCTGTCCCCTGAATCAATCTCATCTTTAGATTTGACACAATTCTGTCAAGAGATGCCGATACCAGTAATTTTGGGTAACTGCGTTACCTATGAAGTCGCCCTGAATTTAATGAAAACTGGCGCTGCGGGCATTCTCGTGGGCATTGGGCCGGGGGCTGCTTGCACGTCTAGGGGCGTATTGGGTGTCGGTGTTCCCCAAGCCACAGCGGTAGCAGACTGCGCCGCCGCGCGGGACGACTACTATCGCGAAACTGGCAAATACGTGTCGGTGATAGCTGACGGCGGTTTAATTACCGGTGGCGATATCTGCAAGTGCATTGCCTGCGGTGCCGATGCAGTGATGATTGGTTCGCCCTTTGCCAGGGCTGCCGAAGCTCCCGGCCGCGGCTTTCACTGGGGGATGGCGACTCCCAGCCCGGTTTTGCCGCGCGGCACTCGCATTCGCGTGGGGACTACGGGTACTGTGGAGCAAATTTTGCGCGGGCCTGCGGTGCTAGATGACGGTACGCACAACCTGCTCGGAGCTCTGAAAACTAGCATGGGTACCTTGGGTGCTAAGGATCTTAAGGAGATGCAGCAAGTGGAAGTGGTAATTGCTCCTTCTCTGCTGACTGAGGGTAAAGTCTATCAAAAAGCTCAGCAGTTGGGCATGGGTAAGTAGATTTACCGATCGAATACCAGCATACCTTGACAAAATTTGTTCAAGAGTCTCGAAATTTACAGAATATTGTGGAATTATCGAGAAGGAGATGTCACAATAGAAGAAGCGGAGACGCATGTTTCCGTTCACTCCTCACACCACACTCCGCCCGGACTACTGTTCGGGCGGTTCCTTTTTTGCCGGACATCGTGGCTCTTGCTTACTAGATACAGAATTGAGGCTTTTAGCTCCGGAGAGGCTCAGAGTGGGAGAGTGGGAGAGTCTGGGAGTGAGAGAATTTTGCTTCTGTATAACTGCATTCTGCCGTCGGAAACATAAGTGCCTTCGGAAACATAAGTGCCTTCGGAAACATAAGTTCCTTGTTCCTTCAGAAACCTTGTGCTTTCTTCCTTCTACCGTCTTCCTTCTTCATTCAGAAGGCTTCTGTTAAAATCATTGACGCAAGTGGTTACACTTTTTGCTAGACTTGTTATCCGAGAAATAGTATTTACAAGGATGGCTAGGGATGTCAGCAGCCGCGCAAGTAACCGACTCTACCTTTAAGCAGGAAGTGCTCGATAGCGAAGTTCCAGTTCTAGTGGATTTTTGGGCTCCCTGGTGCGGGCCCTGTCGGATGGTGGCGCCCGTCGTAGACGAAATTGCCCTGCAATATGAAGGGCAGGTCAAGGTAGTAAAAGTTAATACCGACGAGAATCCTAACGTGGCCAGCCAATACGGTATCCGCAGCATTCCGACGCTGATGATATTTAAGGGCGGTCAACGTGTAGATATGGTGGTTGGGGCAGTTCCTAAAACTACTCTGGCCAACACTCTGGAAAAGTACATTTAACTGAACTGCGATCGGTTTCGCGCCGTTCTTTTTGGGTCGCGAAAGCTAACTCGCTTCAGAACCGGGGCAAAGCTACGGGGAAAGTTATTAGTTGCCAGCAGGGCAATTTGCTGGTGGCTATTGGCTTATAACTTTGGCTTGCCCCTTAATTTTTAGTAGAGACAATTTGTTATCGTTTCGGAAAAATTCATGATTCGTTCTGGGTCTGGTCAAGGTTTTGAGTCCCTCCAAGCTGAAGTGATGGATTTGCTCGATCGCTTGCCAATGTTGAAGCACTCTGAGTGGATCGAACGATCGCTCTCTACTTTAGTGCAAATGGCCGGAGAGGAGCTCGATCGCCTAGACTGGAAGATTATTGCCGCGTCGCTCCGAGATATGGAGAGCGCTTTTGAGCTGTTTTATCCTTACCGCCACGTTCGCAAAATTGTGATTTTTGGTTCGGCAAGGGTGTCAACGCAATCGGCAGAATATTTGATGGCCAGAGACTTTGCGCGCGCGATCGCCCAGCAGGGGTTTATGGTGATTACTGGCGGCGGCGGCGGAATTATGCAGGCGGGGAACGAGGGGGCGACGGCTGAACGTTCTTTTGGGCTGAACATTCAGTTGCCTTTTGAACAGAGTTCTAATCCTTTCATTGCCGGCGATCGCAAATTGCTCAATTTTAAATATTTTTTCACTCGCAAGTTATTTTTTCTCCGGGAGAGCGATGCTTTGGCTCTGTTTCCGGGCGGTTTCGGCACTCTAGACGAGGCTTTTGAGTGTCTGACTTTGACTCAAACTGGCAAGTTCGGGCCGGCTCCTTTGGTGTTGATCGATCGACCGGGAGGAGATTATTGGCTTGATTGGAATTATTTTGTGCAAAAACAATTGCGGGGTCGGGGTTTGATTTCAGTCAACGATCGCAGCCTGTATACGATTACTGACGATGTAAATGTCGCTTGCGAGGCGATCGCAAGTTTTTATCTGGTTTATCACTCCTGCCGCTACGTGCGCGAAAAACTGGTAATTCGCTTAAAAACAGAGCTTTCTGAGGAGAATGTCGATCGGCTAAATACTGATTTTAGCGATATTGTTGTCACCGGAAAAATTGAAAAAAGTCAAGCTTTGCCGCCGGAAATTGGAGATGCAACTTTCGATATGCCGCGCCTAGTTTTGCATTTCAACCAGCGGGATTTGGGCCGGCTTTACCAGCTAATTGCTGCTATTAATCAAATGGGTGCAGCATCACCCGCCGCAGCGCATCCCGAACAAAAATAATTGTTAGTCATTAGTCATTAGTCAACAGTCAACAGTTATTAATCTGTAGGGCCGGGTTTCACGAGAAATATTTGTAACTAACTCAGGGGATAAATAAACCCGCCCCTCTGATTGAGATAAATTTGACCACGAATTTCAAAGGTGGTACAAGCCCCCGCATTTATCCGTGGAATCAATCCCAAATCGAAAATCGAAAATCCTCAAGAAAGAGCATTTATCCGTGGGGTCGCCTCTAAAATCGAAAATCGAAAATCTAAAATCGATTGACCGACTGTCTTTTGACAAAATCGATAGGCTACATTTATGATAGTCAACACTCATCAATAATCAATCAGCAGTAAAAAAACTAATGACTAATGACTGCTAACTACTGACTCAAAATGTTAGACCTGCAGCTAATTGCAATTCTGGGATTTCTCGGCAGTTTCGGTCACTGCGCCGGGATGTGCGGCCCGCTGACAATGGCGTTTTCTCTTTCTAATTCCCGCAACGATAAATTAGCTGCTTTCCGCTTTCATTTGCTGCTGAATTTGGGGAGAATGGCTGCTTACGCTTTGGTTGGTGCTGCAATTGGGGGGCTGGGTTCGGTGTTAATTGCTGGCGGACTTTTGGCCGGTACGGGTAGCGAATTGCGGCGGGCGATCGCACTTCTGACGGGCACGATGCTGATTTGGTTCGGAGTAGGGCAAATTCAACCGAACTTGCTGCCGGGATTGCCCCTGCTGCACCCAATGTCGCACGATCGAGTCGGACAAGCAATGAGCAAGCTTTCGGCGCAAAAAAACTGGTGGGTGCCGGTTGCTTTGGGTTTGCTTTGGGGTTTGATTCCCTGCGGTTTCCTCTACGCGGCGCAGATTAAGGCGGCGGAAACCGGAAACCCGGTTTTGGGTGCGGCGACGATGCTGGCTTTTGGACTCGGCACCTTGCCAACTATGCTGGGATTGAGTTTTTTTGCTGGCAGATTGAGCGCGGACAAGCGCAGTCAACTGTTTCGTGCGGGTGGTTGGGTGACGGTGGCGATCGGAATTCTTACCTTGCTGCGAACCGATGAAATGGTCGATTTTACGGGCCACGCAGCGCTGCTGTGCTTGATGCTAGCACTGTTGGCGCGTCCGGTTAGCAAGTTTTTGCCGCAACTGTTGCGCTATCGCCGCGCCTTGGGTGTGGGCGCGTTTGTCCTAGCAGTCGCCCACACGTTTCATATGCTGGATCATACGCTGCAATGGAATGTTGACGCGCTATCTTTTATGTTGCCGCAGCACCAGTTGGGAATGGCGGCTGGGATGACGGCGCTGCTGTTGATGTTGCCGGCGGCGGTTACAAGTTGCGATCGCATTCAAAATTTTTTAGGCCAACTGTGGCGAATGCTTCACCTGTTAAGCGTTCCAGCTTTCTTGCTGTGCGCTGTACACGCGGCACTCATCGGTTCCCACTATCTCGGCGGCTTTGAATGGAAGTTGCACAATCAACTGCTGACAGCCGTGTTAGCGGTGGTTGTGCTGTTAGTTATGTTTGTGCGATCGCGCTGGTTTTGGTCAATTTTATCACTGGAGAATTTCTATGTTTCACCTGTCAAACAAAAGTAAAATTTTGGGATTGTTAGTTTTTTTGGGATTGCTAGTTGAAGCAGCAATTCCCAGTGCGCCGCAGTTAAACTCGATTTCAGTTTTGGCGCACCAAGTCGAAGTATCGGGAGATGTAGCCGCTACCTTTCACCTCGAACCCAACCACAATCCCCGCGCCGGACAGCCTGCGAAAGTGTGGTTTGCGCTGACTAGCAGGGGCGGTCAAATTATCCCGCTAGAGCAGTGCAATTGCAAATTAGCGGTTTATCCGAAAGAGCGCAAAGAAGGGGATAAGCCGCTGATGCAGACGCCTTTAAAAGCCATATCGGCGGAGAAATATCAAGGAATACCCGGAGCAGATATCGTGTTTCCCAAGGCGGGAATTTACGAACTTGAATTGAGCGGAACAGCCAAAAACAAAGCTAATTTTAAACCCTTTAAACTGACTTATACAGTCACGGTTCGCTAAAAGAATCTTTCTATCACCGAACATAAATCTTGTAGGGGCGGGTTCACCGACAATAAATGCCTAAAACCCACAATCTCATAAACCCGCCCCCACCCAACGGCAAATCATAATCTACCTATTTTAACATACAAGACAATACAACAGAAATCTGTATAAAACCTTAAAAATTGCCAACTCTACAAAATGTCACAAATTTTTACATTACATTATAACCAGTGTCAATTCTGGAACTCGTACAAGCTAACCTCTCTTGAACTGACCAAAGGATATAACGATGGATATCTTATCTAACACCGTGGCGCTATCGCGGATGCAATTTGCGCTAACCGCCATATTTCATATGCTGTGGCCAGTTCTGACAACTGGAATGGGGATTTATCTGGTAATTGTTGAAGGAATGTGGCTGAAAACTCGCAATCCCGACTACTACCATCACGCTCGTTTTTGGTCTAAACTTTACGTCCTTAACTTCGGAATAGGAGTAGCTTCTGGAATTCCGATGGAATTTCAATTCGGCACAAACTGGGCACCATTTTCAGAAGCAGTCGGTGACTTTTTTGGCAGCATTTTGGGATTTGAAGCTTCAATGGCATTTATGCTAGAAGCCGGCTTTTTAGGAATTATGCTGTTTGGTTGGGAGCGCGTTCACCCGATCGTCCATCTTTTCGCTACAATCATGGTAGCCTTCGGCGCTAACCTATCCACAGTCTGGATTTTAGTCGCCAACTCTTGGCTGCAAACTCCTGCAGGCGGAGAAATGGTCAATGGCAAGTTTATTGTCAGCGATTACTTTCAAGCAATTATGAACCCGTTCGCATTAAACAGCATTCTCCATATGTTTTTTGCGACGCTAGAAACTTCGCTGTTTGTCATTGGTGGCATTAGTGCTTGGTACATTCTCAATAAGCGCAACCAAGCCTTTTTTTCCAAGTCTTTAAAAATTGCCATAGCAACAGCCATCGCCGTTGCACCTTTGCAGATATACATCGGACATTTGAGCGCAGAACAAGTTTATCACTATCAACCCACTAAATTAGCAGCAATCGAAGCTAAGTGGGAAACTTCACCAGCGGGAGAGTCAGCCGATTGGACTTTGCTGGCTTTGCCTAATGAAAAAGCCCAAAAAAATGACTGGGAAATTAGCATTCCCAATGGCTTAGGATATGTTCTGGAATTCAAACAAAAACTCTCCGAACCCGTACTCGGATTGAAGGAATGGAAGCCAGAAGATAGACCGCGAATGGTGGGTTTAATCTATTATTGTTTCCGCATCATGTCCGGGATTGGATTCTTCTTTTTAGGACTGATGCTGTTCAGTATAATTCAGTGGCTGCGAGGCAAACTTTCTGCTGAAAATATTAGCAGTCAACCTTGGCTGATGCGCGCTTGGGTATTAGCTGCTCCCCTAGGATATATTGCTGTAGAATCGGGTTGGATTGTCCGGTGTGTCGGCAGGCAACCTTGGGCTTTATACGGGCAAATTCGCACTGCTGACGCGGTGTCAAACATCCCCGCCAGCAATGTTTTAACTTCTCTCAGTTTCTTTGCCGTTGTTTACAGCTTTTTGTTTGTTTGTGCCTTGTATTTTGGCAGCCGAATTATCCGCAAAGGGCCTAATTTAAGTCTGCCTGTGCCAGGTTTAGACAATGAACCTGCAATCGAAAGTCAACCCGCAGAACACATTCCCGATCAACGTCCCGTAGAAGCACAACAATAGGAGATTTTATGCAAGCTTTGGAGCATTTTCTCCCACAAGTTTGGTTTGTAGTTTTGGCTTTGTTTCTCCTGCTATATGTCATGCTAGACGGTTTTGACTTAGGAGTAGGAATCCTGTCTCTGACTGCTTCCAACGAGGAACGCAGGAGCATTTTAATGACAAGTTTGGGCAACGTTTGGGATGCTAACGAAACTTGGCTGGTGTTGATGGGAGGCGCTTTATTTGGCGCATTTCCCCTCGCTTACGGCACGATTTTGACAGCGCTTTACATACCGATTTGCATGATGCTTTTTGGTTTGATATTTCGGGCTGTTGCCTTTGAGTTTCGCGAGCATTCTAATCGCAAATTATTCTGGAATTATGCTTTTGGTGCTGGCAGTTTTTTAGCAGCTTTAGCTCAAGGATTTGCCCTCGGTGCGGTGCTCGAAGGCATTGCGGTTGATGAAGCCGGTCACTTTGTGGGTTCTACTTGGGACTGGTTGGATTGGCGATCGATCTTGGTTGCTTTGACGCTGATTCAAGGCTATGTTTTGATCGGTTCGACCTATCTAATTATGAAAACGGAGGGCGAACTGCAAACAAATCACTATCGCACGGCTAAAATTGCGGCGGTGACAACTTTAATCGGAGCGATTTTAATTACGATCGCCACTCCGATTTTTTACGAAAGTGCTAGAGCCAGGTTGTTCGATAAACCGCTAGTTTATGTCTTTGCTGCGATTCCTTTGTTGGGAGTCCTGTTGGTGGGACTGCTGCTGAAAAGTCTCGCTAGCAAAGAAGAACGCACGCCGTTTATCTGGACTATTCTGATTTTTTTGCTCACTTTCATCGGCTTGGGATTGATTGTTTTCCCCTACATTATTCCCTCACAAATCACGATTTACCAATCCGCTGCTTCGCCCAGCGCCCTGGTATTTATGATTGTGTTCATTGGCTTTCTGATCCCGATTATGATTTTTTACAACATCTACAATTATGTTGTGTTTCGGGGTAAGGTTGTCGGCGGTCACTATGGGGAATAAAGCATAATAAAACCGCAGATGCAGACTAATGTACGCAGATAGTATCAAGTTTATATGCTGGTTTATCTGCGTATATTTGCGGTAAAAAATTACAAATTATTGTCTTATGATACAATCACAACTTACACAACCATACTATACATACCATAGCGCAAATAGTGCAGAGTAGGCAAAAGAACTAATTTAGGATTAGCGATCGCACGTCACGCCACCTGAAATTTGAAATTTGAGATTTGAGAGCGATCGCACGAATGAGTCCGGGGCTTGCGGTCGGGATGGGGAGCTTTTTTCACGGGTACACGGATGAATCCGGATGCTTGTGACCAAATTGCTTGATTGTCAAATAATAGTTGATAAACATTGGGAAAAAATTACAGTTAATTCTGTCCCTAGCGAGGGTGCAGAGTTGGCGATCGCTATCTTTGTCAAATAATAA
Organism: Oscillatoria nigro-viridis PCC 7112; assembly: GCF_000317475.1. Classification (NCBI taxonomy): domain Bacteria; kingdom Bacillati; phylum Cyanobacteriota; class Cyanophyceae; order Oscillatoriales; family Oscillatoriaceae; genus Phormidium; species Phormidium nigroviride. Next base: position 2,265,771 of record NC_019729.1, on the reverse strand, counting down.
AATACAATGGAATAGAAGGGTTTAATTTAACTCTTTGATAATAGAGGGTCAACAAGTTATGGATGCGATCGCAAATTTGTCAGGTTATCAGATTACAGAGCAACTTTATGTAGGTACACGTACCCTAGTCTATCGAGGCATCCGTACCCGTGACGAATACCCAGTCGTCATCAAACTGCTGCGAAACGAATACCCCTCCTTCAACGAGCTCGTCCAGTTTCGCAACCAATATACCATGGCCAAAAATCTCGACTTCCCTCACATCGTCAAACCCCTGACGCTGGAAGTATACCAGAATAGCTATGCCCTAGTAATGGAGGACTTCGGCGGAGTCTCCCTATCTACTTATCTAAAAACAGCAAAAAATCACACCCAACCATCTCAAACTTTACCTTTAGCAGAATTTCTCCAACTCGCCATACAACTAACAGACATTATTGACTATCTATACCAAAACCGAGTCATTCACAAAGATATTAAACCAGCTAATATTCTCATTAATCCCGACACCAAACAAATTCAACTAATTGACTTTAGCATCGCCTCCCTCCTACCACGAGAAACCCAAGAAATCCAGAATCCGAATATTTTAGAAGGAACATTAGCTTATGTCTCCCCCGAACAAACAGGACGGATGAATCGAGGCATTGACTATCGTAGTGACTTTTATTCCCTGGGTGTGACCTTTTATGAATTGTTGACAGGCCAGTTGCCATTTATCTCTGATGACCCGATGAAATTGGTGCATTGTCACCTCGCTAAACACTCGATACCGATCCATCAAATAAATCCAGAAGTTCCCCTAATTTTATCGAAAATTGTCAGCAAGCTGATGGCGAAAAATGCCGAACACCGCTATCAAAGTGCATTAGGACTCAAGCACGATTTAGAAAAATGTTTATTTCAGTTACAAAAAACAGCCAATATAGAAGAATTTGAACTCGGAAAGCGAGATATTAGCGATCGCTTTACTATCCCCGAAAAGCTCTACGGTAGAGAAGAAGAAGTCGCTCAACTATTAGCTGCCTTTGAGCGAGTCAGTCTGGGAGCAACAGAAATGATGCTAGTAGCAGGTTTTTCGGGAATTGGGAAAACCGCCGTTGTCAATGAAGTTCATAAACCAATTGTCCGTCAGCGCGGTTATTTTATCAAAGGCAAATACGATCAATTTCAACGCAACATTCCCTTCAGTGCCTTTGTGCAAGCCTTCCGCGACTTAATGGGTCAATTGCTATCAGAATCGGATACCCAACTGCCAACATGGAAAATCAAGATTTTAGCAGCAGTGGGAGACAGCGGACAAGTCTTAATTGACGTGATTCCTGAGTTAGAACGTATAATTGGTGCTCAACTTCCTGCAACAGAATTGTCAGGAAGTGCCGCCCAAAATCGCTTTAATCTGCTCATGCAGAAATTCGTGCAAGTTTTCACGAGCAAAGAACATCCTTTAGTAATGTTTTTGGATGACTTGCAATGGGCGGATTCAGCATCCCTGAATTTGCTACAATTATTGATGATGGAGACAGGATATTTATTAGTATTGGGCGCCTATCGAGATCGTGAAGTTTCACCGGTGCATCCATTGATCTTAACAGTGGATGAGATAGTTAAAACAGGGGCAACAGTGAATACGATTACTTTGCAACCGTTAAGCCAACCAGATATGAATTTGTTGGTGGCGGATACGCTGAATTGCGAATCATCACTTGCCCAACCTTTGACAAAATTAGTCTCTCAAAAAACTCAGGGAAATCCTTTCTTTGCCACTCAGTTTCTCAAGGCATTACATGACGATCGGCTAATTAGCTTTAATTGGAATATTCGGCATTGGCAGTGTGAGATTGCCCAAGTCAACACCTTAGCTATCACTGATGATGTCGTTGAATTCATGGCAGGGCAACTGCAGAAGTTGCCCAGACAAACTCAGGATCATCTCAAATTAGCTGCTTGTATTGGCTCGCAGTTTGATTTGAATACCTTAGTAATTGTCAGTGAGAAATCTGCGGCAATCACGGCTACCGCTTTATGGAAAGCATTGCAGGAAGGTTTGGTTATTCCCACAAGCAAAATCTATAAGTTCTTTACCGAATCAGATAGTGATGAAGTTTTCCAGGCTTCAGCTAATCCAACTTATCGATTTTTACACGATCGCGTCCAGCAAGCTGCCTATTCCCTGATTCCCGACGACCAAAAACAAGCCACTCATCTGAAAATTGGCCAATTACTCCTGCAAAATTCCTCGGAAATCGAGCAAGAGGAAAAACTGTTTGATATTGTCGGTCATTTGAATCTAGGAATTGAGTTAATTACCCAACCGAGCGATCGCGAAACTTTAGCTCAACTGAACTTAAAAGCCGGAAGTAAAGCCAGAAGCTCCACCGCCTACGCTGCCGCAAGAGTCTATGTGCAAACCGGGATTGAGCTACTAACAGCTAACTGCTGGCAAACTCAGTATGAATTGACGCTGAATCTCTATGTTGCTGCTACCGAAGCGGCTTATTTGAATGCTGACTTTGATGGCATGGAACAACTGGCAGAACGGGTGTTGCAAAAAGCTCGGACGATTTTAGACAAAGTTAAAATTTACGAAATTCAAATCGCCGCACTGACAGCCCAGAGCCAGATGTTAGAAGCGATCGCGGTCGCGAGAGATGCACTCTTACAATTGGGGGTTGAACTCCCCACCGAACCTGACGAAACTAAGATTAGCAAAGTTCTACAAAATCTTGCTAACCAACAAAGCGGCAAAAAGATTGAGGAATTGGTTGACCTGCCAGTGATGACCGATGCCAAAACTCAGGCAGCAATCCAACTATTGGGAACCTTATTTCCGCCCGTTTTTCTAGGAATGCCGGGATTGCTACCCATCCTTAGCTCGATGATGGTGAGTTTATCGATCTCCTTTGGAAATGCACCCGCATCGACGGTAGGGTATGCGATTCACGGCATGGTACTATGTGCCTTTTTACAAGAGGTAGAAATGGGCTATGGCTTTGGTAAATTGGCGATGAATTTGCTCGATCGCTTCAATATCCGCGCACTGAAAGCGACAATTCCCGCTTTTTTTGGAAGCTTTATTCAGCATCGCCAAGAAGCGATCGGCGCAACAATACCGACGCTGAAAGGTAGCTATACGGCTGCGATGGAAACCGGGGATTTTCTACAATCTGGCTATAGCATACTCAATTATCTCGAATCCAAATTTTTTGGTGGGGTGGAACTGGACACTTGGGAAACCGAAATAGCCAGTTACAGTGCTGTGATGACACAGGTCAAACAATATTCGGCTCGAGATTATTTGGAGATGATACAGCAGACGGTGAATAACTTGAGGAAAGTCGGTATTCTCTCGGATTGCTTAATCGGTACTGCTTACGATGAAAGGGTGATGCTTCCTAAGCACCATCAGAATAATGAACTCACGGCGATCGCCAAGACTTATGTTTATAAACTGCTGCTTGCCTACTCATCGGGCAACAACACCGCTGCCCTCGACTATATTCTCCAAGCGAAGCCGTATTTGATGGCAATATCGGGATTGATTCAAGTTCCAATTTTTCATTTTTATGCCGCTTTGACGTACTTGGCAATCTTCCCCACAAAGCCAGAGCCAGAGCAATCAGAAATCCTCGCCCTAGCGGAAACTCATCAAACGATTCTGCAACAGTGGGCGAAAAATGCGCCCATGAATCATTTGCATAAATGGTATTTAATTGAAGCCGAAAAATATCGGGTTTTGGGTAATAAAGCCGATGCCATAGACTTGTACGATCGCGCGATCTCCCTCGCTAAAGAAAATCAATTCCTCAACGAAGAAGCCCTCGCCAACGAACTAGCAGCTAAATTCTACTGGGAATGGGGCAAAGAAAAAGTAGCTCAAGCCTACATGATTGAAGCGTATTATTGTTATGCCCGATGGGGAGCTAAAGCCAAAATAGAGGATTTGGAAAAACGTTATCCTCGCCTACTCAGTCTGATCCTTCAGCAAGCTCAATCCTTTACTTCCTTAAAGGAAACGATCGCCCTGGGAACAATTACTTATACTCACTCTTCTAGCAGCAACTCTGATTTTCTAGATTTGCCTACTCTGATCCAAGCCTCTCAAGCCATTTCTGGGGAGATTGAAATAGATAAACTCCTGACTGCTCTCCTAAAAATAGCGCTCGCGAATGCTGGCGCCACTAAGTGTGTCTTATTGCTCAAACAAAAACAGTATTTACAGGTAGCGGCTCTTGTAGAAGAGGGACAAGAACCTGAGCTATTACCATCAATACCTCTAGAATCAAGTCAGGATGTAGCAATTAGTTTGGTCAATACTGTCAAGCGTAGTTTGAAACCTTTGGTAATAGTTGATGCTAGGGTAAGTTCCCAGGTTGCGAGCGATCGCTATATTGAACAGCACCAGCCGATCAGTGTTCTTTGTATTCCAGTTCTCAATCAAGGGCAGTTGATAGGAGTTTTATACCTGGAAAATAACCTGACGGTTGGGGCATTTACGAGCGATCGCATTAAAGTGCTAAATTTGCTGGCTTCTCAAGCTGCTATTTCCTTAGAAAATGCCCGTTTGTATCAAGAATCTCAACAAGCATTTACCGCTCTCAAACAAGCACAAATAAAAATTGTTCAAAGTGAAAAAATGTCAGCTTTGGGAAACTTAGTGGCTGGGGTGGCTCACGAAATTAATAATCCAGTTGGTTTCCTGGTTGGTAATATTCAACCCGCCTTAGATTATATCAAAGATTTGTTTGGATTGCTAGATTTGTATGCACAAAAATATCCCCAACTCGATCCAGAGATTCAAGAGGAAATCGAGAACATCGATCTGGACTACATCCGGGAAGATTTACCGAAATTAGTCAGTTCGATGCGGGAAGGCGTGAAGCGGATTCGAGATATTAGTACCAGTCTACGGACATTCTCCCGTGCCGATACTAACTATCCCGTAGCTTGCAATATCCACGATGGCATCGATAGCACCATTATGATCCTGAAACATCGCCTCAAGGCTAACGAAACTCGTCCAGAAATCAAAGTGATTAGGGAATATGGGAATTTGCCTCCCGTGGAGTGTTATGCCGGACAGTTGAATCAAGTATTTATGAATTTGCTAGGTAATGCGATCGATGCTTTGGAGGAATCAAATCAAGGAAGACATTATACAGAAATCGTTAATGAAATTACCATTAAAACAGACATTTCTGTGGACAATAAACAAGCGATAATTTGCATTAAAGATAACGGCGTGGGCATAAGTGAAGCAGTGCGAGAGAATATTTTTGATGAGTTATTTACCACTAAAGGTGTGGGTAAAGGCACGGGATTGGGTTTGGCGATCGCGCGGCAGATTGTAGTTGAGAAACACGGCGGTACAATCGAGGTAAATTCTGTATTAGGAGAAGGGACAGAGTTTACAATTTTATTGCCGATGAAAGGATAAAACTCTCTTGATAGATCGCCATCTTTCTCTTCTAAAGTGAAACAGAATAAAAGCGGTAGAGTCTGTTGCCTGGGGATTTCGCAGTTCTATTTTCCTCAGACTTGACGAATAAAAGTGTATACTTAGTTACAAGAGTCAATGTCTGAGATGGAGTAATCCAGAGGAGTGCAGCAGTGGATTTGACAAACCGAATTTCTGGATATCATCTGGGTGAGCAATTATACTGCGGTTCGAGAACCCTAGTTTATCGAGCCCTCCGAGAAACAGATCGGCTTCCGGTTGTCATTAAACTATTAAATCGAGACTATCCCACCTTCAGCGAACTGCTGCAATTCCGCAACCAGTACACCATCGCCAAAAACCTACGTCTGCCTGGAGTCGTTGAACCCTACAATTTGGAGTCCTATCGCCACAGCTATGCCCTAGTAATGGAGGATTTTGGCGGCATTTCTCTACGAGACTACGCCCAAGAGGCCTCGCTGACTCTGGCAGAAATCTTGGCGATCGTCATTCAAATAACTGACATCCTTAACGGACTGTACCAAAACCGAGTCATTCACAAAGATATTAAGCCAGCTAACGTCCTCATACATCCCGACACTAAACAAGTTAAACTGATTGACTTTAGCATCGCCTCCCTACTGCCGAGAGAAACTCAAGAAATTCAAAATCCCAACGTTTTAGAAGGAACCCTCGCCTATATTTCTCCCGAACAAACTGGACGAATGAACCGAGGCATCGACTACCGCACCGACTTTTATTCTCTGGGAGCCACTTTTTACGAACTGCTGACAGGAAAACTGCCATTTGAATGTGACGATCCGATGGAGTTGGTTCACTGCCATATTGCCAAACAACCTCCTGCAATAAACAGCCAAGAAATCCCGCAGGTGGTTTCGGATATTGTCATGAAGCTGATGGCAAAGAATGCCGAAAAACGCTATCAAAGTGCCAAGGGATTGAAGCACGACTTAGAAAGGTGTTTGCAGCAGTGCCAAGAAAGTGGAAAAATTGAAACATTTGAGTTAGGAATGCGGGATGTATGCGATCGCTTCCTGATTCCCGAAAAACTCTACGGTCGAGAAACCGAAGTACAAACCCTGTTGAATGCCTTCGATCGCGTGGCAAATGGCACATCAGAATTAATGCTAGTCGCTGGGTTCTCCGGGATTGGAAAAACGGCTGTAGTCAACGAAGTTCATAAACCCATTGTCCGGCAGCGCGGCTATTTCATCAAAGGCAAATTCGACCAGTTCAACCGCAATATTCCCTTCTCGGCATTTGTCCAGGCATTCCGCGATTTTATGGCACAATTGCTGAGTGAAAGTGATGCCAAAATCCAAGAATGGAAAACTAAAATTCTCGAAGCGCTCGGTGACAGCGGACAAGTCATTATTGAAGTCATTCCCGAACTAGAACGGATTATTGGATCGCAACCCCCAACCCCTGAATTATCGGGGATGGCTGCTCAAAATCTCTTTAATTTGCTCTTCCACAAATTCATTGCTGTCTTCACCAAAAAAGAGCATCCGTTAGTGATATTTTTGGATGACTTACAATGGGCGGATTCGGCATCGCTGAAGTTAATGCAGTTACTCGTCAATGAGTCGCAATTGGGTTATCTGTTGCTGCTGGGAGCCTATCGGGATAATGAAGTATCACCAGGTCATCCCCTGATGTTGACCCTAGATGAAGCCAAGAAAGCAGGAACGACACTCAACACTATTACATTAGCACCGCTCGATCAAATCAGTTTGAATCAATTGGTAGCGGATACGCTAGTTTGTTCTCCTAAGTTGGCCGGACCGCTGACTGAATTGGTATATCAAAAAACTCAAGGAAACCCATTTTTTGCGACGCAGTTTCTCAAGGCATTGCATCAGGATGAATTGATTAGTTTTGAGATGCAATCGGGACATTGGCAGTGCGATATTAGCAAAGTGAGAGAGGCAGCGCTCACTGATGATGTGGTGGTATTTATGGCGCAGCAGTTGCAAAAAATGCCAGCAACAACTCAGGAGGTTTTAAAATTAGCAGCTTGTATTGGCAACCAGTTCGATCTGGCAACATTAGCAATTGTTTCAGAGAGTTCGGAGACGGAAACCGCAACCGCATTGTGGAAAGCTTTACAGGAAGAGCTGATTATTCCCCAAAGTGAAGTTTATAAATTTTATGTAGGCGCAGTACAGGCGATTGCTGAAACGACTACTCAAACCGTTGCCTATCGTTTCTTGCACGATCGCGTCCAGCAAGCTGCTTATTCTTTGATTGCCACAGACCAAAAACAGGCAACTCACCTAAAAATCGGGCAACGGCTGCTTGAGAAGACCCCCATTCAAGGACGGGAAGAGCAGATTTTTGCCATTGTCAACCAATTGAATATAGGATTAGAGTTAATTTCTCAACCTGCGGAACTCGAAGAACTAGCGCGGTTGAATTTGATGGCAGGACGGAAAGCAAAAGCATCCACAGCCTACGTGGCAGCAGTGAAATACCTGAGTACGGCGATGGATTTGCTATCAAGCGATCGCTGGCAAACTCAGTACAATTTAACCCTAGAAATCGTTGTGGAAACGGCAGAGGCCCAATATCTCAACACCAATTTCGCTGCCGCAAATACCTTAGTTGAAATGGTGTTGCAGTACGGGAAAACGCTGCTCGATCGCATCCCCGCTTACGATATCAAGATCCAAGTTCACATGGCGCAACACCAAGTGAATGATGCCATTGATACGGGATTGCAGGCATTAGAACTGCTGGGCTACCCCGTTAACCTGAGCGAGCAGGAATTTTTAGTGGAACTGCCCGCTTTAGAATGCCTGGAAGACTACCCCACCATGACTGACCCCGCACAACTAGCAGCCATGCGGATTCTTAAAGTCAGCTTTACTTCTGTTCTAGTAGGCAGACCGCAAATTCTGCTGCCCGTAATCGTCAGACAAGTGAAACTTTGTGTAGAAGGCGGTCACTCTCCTTTGGCATCAGCAACCTATGCTTGGTATGGCACACTTTTATGCGGCCCTTTGGGCAACATTGATATCGGATATCAAGCAGGGCGGCTGGCACTGCAACTGCTCAAACACTTTGAAACCAAGGAACACAAAGTTGTTACCTATAATATGTTTTACACCTTCGTCCACCATTGGAAGGAGCCTTTACGAGAAAGTTTATCTCCTCTTGCCGAGGGGGTACAGATTGGGCTAGAAAGCGGCAATTACGAATATACAGGTTACTGCATCACCAACTATTGTTTCTACATATTCCTGGCAGGAAAAAATCTCGAAACAGTTGAAAGCGAACATAAAAAATACCATGAATTGTTGCTGTATTTGAAATGGGAACACTCGATTTCTATATCCCAAATATGGTATCAATTATTGTTGAATTTGTTGGGAAAAGCAGCCAATCCGCTCCAGTTAACTGGCGAGGGATTTGAGGAATCTACCATGTTGTCGCAACTCCTAGAACAGAACGATCTCATTGCTCTGTTTCATGCCTTTTTAGCAAAGACGATTCTGTTCTATCTGCTCGAAGATTTTGAGCCTGCAGTGGAAAGTGCAGCTAAGGCAGCGAGTTACTCTAGCGTTGGGTCAGAAAATTTCGTCAATTTGCACTTCTACCAATCCCTAGCACTGCTGGCTAACTATTCCAACGTCTGTTCCCAAGAGCGAGCGAATTACCTAAGTCAAGTTGATGCCAATCAGGAAAAAATGCAGCTTTGGATGCAGCACGCTCCGATGAACTACGAGCATAAATACCATCTGGTGGCAGCGGAAAAACATCGCGTTTTCAATCAAAAAATAGAAGCCATAGAATTCTATGACCTGGCGATTAAAGGAGCCAAAGAAAACGAATACCTCCAAGACGAAGCGATCGCCAACGAACTCGCGGCTAAATTCTACTGGGCATGGGGTAAAGAAAAAGTTGCGGCCAGCTATATGCAGGAAGCATATTACTGTTATGCCCGTTGGGGTGCGCTAGCCAAGGTTGAAGACTTAGAAAAACGCTATCCGCAGTTACTTGTGCCTATCTTGAATCAGCCCAAACTTCGCTTTAATCCTCTAGAGACGCTGGCAACAATTAGCCACTCTTCGCAAACTTCCAGTAATAGCAGCACCAGTATTTCCGATGCCCTGGATTTCGCATCAATTGTGCAAGCTGCTCAAGCTTTATCCAGTAAAATTCAGATTGATGAATTGCTCGGCACCCTCAATCAAATTATTTTGAAAACTTCTGGGGCAGAAACTTGTGCTTTGCTACTCCCCCATCAGGATGAATGGCAAATCCGGGCAATAACTCACATCAATCCAGATAACGAGTTACCCACAACCTTACTGCAAACCCAACCTATAGAAGGCTCGGCGGTGATTCCGCTCAAACTGGTTTATTATGTCAAACACACCCTGGAAACTGTGGTTATTGAAGGTGGCAAGACGGATATTCCGGGTTTAATGAATGGCTGTACGCTCGAGTATCAGTCTCAGAGTATGCTATGTACTCCGATTGTCGATCGCGGGAATTTAGTTGCGATACTTTATCTCGAACATAGCTCGACAAAAGGAGTTTTTACTCGCGATCGTCTCCTCGTCCTCAACTTCCTCTGCACTCAGGCTGCCATTTCCCTAGAAAATGCGCGATTGTATCAGCAAGCGCAGGACTACGCCCACCAGGTGGAACAATCTCAACTGCAATTAGTACAGAGCGAAAAAATGTCGGCGTTGGGCAATTTAGTGGCCGGGGTTGCCCATGAAATTAATAATCCAGTCGGATTTATTTCTGGTAATATCCATGAAGCGATCGCCGCCGTAAAAGATCTTACAGAATACTTGCAGCTCTATCAAGAAAAATTTCCCAGTCCTGGCGAGGAGATTGAAGAAAAATCAGAAGAACTTGACATCGAATATCTCTTAGAAGATTTACCCAAAATGTTGAATTCGATGCAAATCGGGTGCGAGCGCATCCAAGGTATCAGCACCAGTCTTCGTACCTTCTCCCGAGCCGACAAAGATTACAAAGTTCCTTTCAATATTCATGACGGAATTAACAGTACGATTTTGATTCTCAAACACAGATTGAAAGCGAACGAACAGCGTCCAGCGATTGAAGTTGTGAAAGAGTACGGGAACTTGCCCTCAGTTGATTGCTTCCCCGGACAATTAAATCAGGTGTTTATGAATATATTAGCCAATGCCATTGATGCACTGGAAGAATCAAATCGGGAACCGAATTTAGAGAAGATTAAAGCCCCAGCCCATTGCATAACGATTCGGACAGAAAGACAGTCTTCTGAGTGGGTGACGATTCGCATTTCTGACAACGGGCCAGGGATATCAGATGAGATAAAAAGTCAGATTTTTGACCACTTATTTACCACTAAAGGTGTGGGTAAAGGCACGGGATTGGGTTTGGCGATCGCGCGGCAGATTGTAGTTGAGAAACACGGCGGTACAATCGAGGTAAATTCTGTATTAGGAGAAGGGACGGAGTTTACGATCTCATTGCCTGCAAACGGATGAAGTTAATTATGCGATCGCCGCCTTTAACCCTTACAAATAGAGGCGCACCTTAATTTTGACAGTCAATATTTGAGATGAGGAGAGCCAAAATGAATGCAGGTATAGATTTAACCAGTCCCATTCCCGGATACCGTCTAATCGAGCAACTGTACAGTGGTTCTAAAACCCTGGTTTATCGAGCGATTCGAGAAATCGATCGGCTTCCAGTTGTCATTAAACTATTAAATAGAGACTATCCCAGTTTCAGTGAACTGCTGCAATTCCGCAACCAGTACACCATCGCCAAAAATCTACGTCTGCCGGGAGTCGTTGAACCTTACAGTCTGGAATCCTACCGCAACAGCTATACCCTAGTGATGGAGGATTTTGGCGGCATTTCTCTACGGCAATACGCCCAAGATCGATGCCGAAGACTGCTGGGTGAAGCACCTACGCGGACTTTAGCAGAAATATTGGCGATCGCCATTCAAATAACTGACATCCTTAACGGACTGTACCAAAACCGAGTCATTCACAAAGATATTAAGCCAGCTAACGTCCTCATACATCCGGAAACTAAACAAGTCAAACTGATTGACTTTAGCATCGCCTCCCTACTGCCGAGAGAAACTCAAGAAATTCAAAATCCCAACGTTTTAGAAGGAACCCTCGCCTATATTTCTCCCGAACAAACTGGACGAATGAACCGAGGCATCGACTACCGCACCGACTTTTATTCTCTGGGAGCCACTTTTTACGAACTGCTGACAGGAAAACTGCCATTTGAATGTGACGATCCGATGGAGTTGATTCACTGCCATATTGCCAAACAACCTCCTGCAATAAACAGTCAAGAAATCCCGCAGGTGGTTTCGGATATTGTCATGAAGCTGATGGCAAAAAATGCCGAAAAACGCTATCAAAGTGCCAAGGGATTGAAGCACGACTTAGAAAGGTGTTTGCAGCAATGCCAAGAAAGTGGAAAAATTGAAACATTTGAGTTAGGAACGCGGGATGTATGCGATCGCTTCCTGATTCCCGACAAACTCTATGGAAGAGAAACCGAAGTAGAAACGCTCATACAAGCCTTTGAAAGAGTCAGCGAAGGTGCAACAGAAATGATGCTAGTTGCGGGTTTTTCAGGAATCGGAAAAACCGCAGTGGTCAACGAAGTTCATAAACCCATAGTGAGGCAAAGGGGTTATTTTATTAAAGGGAAATATGACCAATTTCATCGCAACATTCCCTTCAGCGCCTTTGTACAAGCATTCCGCGATTTAATGGGACAATTGCTATCCGAATCAGATTGGCAATTAGAAACATGGAAAACCCAGATATTAACCGCATTAGGAGACAACGGACAAGTCTTAATTGACGTAATTCCTGAGTTAGAAAATATTATCGGTAAACAGCCAGCCGCCATTGAATTATCAGGAACAGCCGCCCAAAATCGCTTTAATCTCCTGTTTCAAAAATTTGTGCAAGTCTTTACCAGTAAAGAACATCCGTTAGTCATGTTTTTAGATGACTTGCAATGGGCAGATTCCGCATCACTGAACTTGCTGAAATTATTGATGCAAGATGGGGGGTATCTATTAATATTAGGTGCATATCGAGATAATGAAGTCTCCCCCGTACATCCATTCATTTTAACAGTGGAGGAAATTGTCAAAACTGGGGCAACGGTGAATACAATTACTTTGCCACCGTTAAGGGAACCTGATATGAATCAGTTAGTGGCAGATACACTGAATTGTGAATCATTCCTAGCCCAGCCTTTAACAAAATTGGTCTCTCAAAAAACTCAAGGTAATCCTTTTTTTGCGACCCAGTTTCTCAAAGCATTACATGATGACAAGTTAATTAGCTTTGATTGCGAGATTCAATATTGGCAATGCGATATTGCCCAAGTGAAGGCATTAGCAATTACTGATGATGTCGTTGAATTCCTGGCATTGCAATTACAGAAATTGCCCAGAGAAACTCAGGATAGTCTCAAACTAGCGGCTTGTATTGGGGCGCAGTTTGATTTGAATACCTTAGCACTTGTCAGTGAGAAATCACCCGAAAGTAGCGCCACAGCTTTATGGAAAGCCTTGCAAGAAAGTTTGGTAATTCCTAATACGGAAATTTATAAGTTCTATACCCAATCTGATAGTGAAGAAGTTTTCAATGATTCCGCTAATCCGACTTATAGATTTTTACACGATCGCGTCCAACAAGCGGCTTATTCATTGATTCCTGACGAGCAAAAACAGCAGACCCATTACCATATTGGGCAACTACTCCAACAAAACTTATCAGAGATAGAAAAAGAGGAAAAGCTGTTTGATATTGTCGGGCATTTGAATTTCGGAATTGAGTTCATGGCTCAAGCTGAGGAACGGGAAGCCTTAGCCAGATTGAACTTAGCAGCCGGACAGAAAGCCAGAAATTCTACAGCCTATGCAGGCGCCAGAAGTTTTGTGAAAACAGGGCTGGAGTTACTCACAGAAAACTGTTGGCAAACTCAGTATGAATTAACCCTAAATCTGTATGTTGCTGCGGCTGAAACTGCCTACTTAAATGCCGATTTTAATGGCATGGAAGAAATGGCAGCCCAGGTTTTGCGATCGGCAAAAACAATACTAGATAAAATCAAGATATTTGAGATTCAAATCAACGCGCTGACAACTCAGAGTCAGATGTTAGAAGCGATCGCGATCGGCACCAATGCCCTAGCACAATTGGGGATTGAACTACCATGCGAAACTGACGAAGCCTTGACACGCATTGCATTACAAAACCTTGCCAGTCAACTGGAGGGCAAACAGATTGAGGAACTGGTTAACCTTCCCGTGATGAGCGATCCTCGGACAATCGCGGCGATGCAATTGTTAGGCATCTTGTTTCCGGCTATTTTTATGGGAAATCCTGCCTTGCAGCCTCTACTTTGTGCCACAATGGTCAGTCTATCACTTCAATTTGGCAATGCACCAGCATCAACAATCGGGTATGTGGGTTATGGCATTGTGCTGTCTGGTTTTTGCGGAGAAGTAGAAAAAGGTTATCGCTTTGGGCGAGTAGCACTCAGCTTGCTCAATCAGTTGAATTGGCGAGAATTTAAATGTATCACTTTACTTTGGTTTGGCTGTTTTATCCAGCATCGTCAAGAAGCACTGAGGGCAACAATCCCAACGGCGAAACAAGGCTATTTAGTAGGAATGGAAACAGGTGATTTTCTCAATGCTGGCTACTGCGTCAGTAGTTATTTATATAATAATTTTTTTTCTGGAGTAGAGCTTGATGATTGGCACGCAGAAATAGAAAATTACTGTGTTGTCTTAGCGACTGTGAAGCAATATTCTCCTCTGGTTTACCTGAAGATGGCACAACAGACTGTGCATAACTTGAGGGAAATTGTCAATCAACCTGATTTGTTAATCGGTCAGGCTTATGATGAAACCGTGATGTTTCCTCAGCACAATCAGAATAGTGAGCTTACTGCACTTGCTCTTGCCTATAACTACAAACTAATGCTTGCCTATCTCTTTGGCAACTACACCAACGCCCTAGACTACATTGCCCAAGCAAGCCTTTATTTGAAGGTAGCGGCAGCAATGATTCATACTCCGGTTTTCCATTTCTATGCCGGGTTAACCTACTTGGCACTCTGCTCTACACAGTCAGAAATTGAGCAAGCTAACACTCTCGCTTTGGCAGAAACCCATCAAACCACTCTGGCTAAATGGGCACACCAGGCCCCGATGAATCACCAACATAAAGTTGACTTAGTAGAAGCAGAAAAATGCCGGATTTTAGGCAATAATTATGAAGCGGGAGATTGGTACGATCGCGCTATTTCAGAAGCCAAAGACAATGGTTATATCCAAGAAGAAGGTTTAGCCAACGAACTAGCTGCCAAATTCTACTTAGATTGGGGGAAAGAAAAAGTTGCACAATCTTACATGATTGAGGCGTATTACTGTTATTCCCGTTGGGGTGCAAAGGCTAAAGTAGCTTATTTAGAACACCACTATCCACAACTACTGAAAGCTATTCTCCAACCTGCTAACTTTGCCGTCACATCTGGGGCAACCATCAACCCGACCTGGATGAGAAGCTTAAATAGCCTCAGTAGTAACGAGAATTTATGGTTAGATTTTCCAGCAGTAATGATGGCGGCACAAGCCATTTCACAAGAAATTGAATTAGAGAAACTGTTAGCCACTTTGATGCAGATTATGCTTGCGAATGGGGGATCGCAAATCGGTTGTTTAGTGCTTCGCCAAGACCGACAATGGTTAGTCGTCGCTCAAGCCGCACTAAAGCAGACAAAAATATTAGAAATTCCTCTGGAACAATATCAGGAAATTCCTCAGAGTTTGATTTATGCGGTGGCACGAACTCAAGCGACGGCTGTTTTTGACAACTTAAGTACAGCCGACCAATTTGCAGGCGATCGCTATATTATAGCTCATCAACCTAAATCAGTTTTATGTACTCCAATTATTCGGCAAGGAAAACTCGTCGGTATTGTGTACTTAGAAAATAACTTAACAGTGGGAGCATTTACTAATGAGCGAGTAGAAATTCTCCAGATGCTCGCAGCTCAAGCGGCGAGCTCTATTGATAATGCTCGTTTATATAAACAAATAGAGAAATATTCCCAAAGCTTAGAAGCAGAAGTAGCGCAAAAGACGGAAGATTTAAGGCAAAAAGCTTTTGATTTAGAGCAAGCATTTAAAAACTTACAACAAACCCAAGCACAATTAATTCAGAGCGAAAAAATGTCATCTCTCGGTCAACTGGTAGCTGGGATTGCTCACGAAATCAACAATCCAGTAACATTTATTCGCAGTAATGTTTCACATATAGAGGATTATGTCAAAGATTTGCTTATTTTACTTGATATTTATCAACAAGAGTATCCTGAACCCAGTAAAGTAATTCAAGCGAAAATAGAAGAAATGGATTTAGATTTTTTGTGGAAAGATTTAATTAAAATTCTCGAATCTATGAAAGCAGGGAGCGATCGCATTAGCCAGATTATCTTGAGTTTGCGTAACTTTTCCCGCTTAGATGAAGCCGACATGAAAGCAGTAGATTTACATACCGGAATTGAAAGCACTTTGCTAATTTTACAAACTCGCTTAAGACTGAGCGATGGCAAATCAGAAATACAAGTTATTAAAGAGTACGGAAATCTGCCCAAGGTCATTTGTTATGCTAGTGAGATCAATCAAGTATTTCTGAGTATTATCAGTAACGCTATTGATGCTCTTGAATCAATTAATAAAACAGAGAAAAATCCTGTCATCACGATTCATACTGAAGTTATAGAAAAAGACAGGGTGAGAATTAAAATCACTGATAATGGTGCCGGTATCCCGGCGAGTATTCAATCTCGAATATTCGATCCATTTTTTACAACTAAACCAGTGGGTAGCGGTACAGGTTTGGGTTTATCTGTTAGCTATGGTATTGTCAAAAAACATGGCGGTAAATTAACCTGTAATTCTAGAGTCGGAGAGGGTACAGAGTTAGCGATCGAGATTCCTATCAGCTATATTAGAGCCTAAAGAAGCTTCTTACTGCTACGCCCGTTGGGAGGTCAAACAAAAGATATTAGATCGTTTATTGACGAAGAAAGCAGTGGGCAAAGGAACGGGTTTAGGATTGGCGCACGGCAGATTGTAGTTGAGAAACATGGGGGTATGCTAGAAGTAAGCTCAACTTTAGGTCGAGGTACAGAATTTATAATTTCACTGCCATGTTGAGCATTAGCGCGGTGTTTTTATATTCGCGGGGAGGGTATAAGTGGGTGATTGAGTTGCCGATTGGCGAGTTCAAACAAGGGTACATTAGGCTCTGTAACAGCGGGGTTGTCGATCGATTAGACTTCTGTTAAACTTTTCAGGAAATTCAGCCAGTCGCGCTGTTCTTTTACAGTCAACTTAAAGCCGGAAACAAAATTACTTTTGATATTCAATCTGTGAGCATCGGAATTATTCAGATCTCTCTTCTTTTCATCTGCGTGAATGGGCGTCAGTCCCTTGTCCGGGGCGGTTAATACATTCTCTTTTTTTTACCGCAGATGAGGGCAGATGCAACACAGATTAACGCAGATGAATTAGATCGAGTCCGGTTGCACGGTCGGTGATTGTTGACTGTTGGCTGGATTGGAAGCCCGACGATGCTACAGGATTTTATCTGAGCTGGTTTTCACTTCCTACTCCAGCTAAATTTCGTTTTTTGATAGTTCTACCGCCCGATTTAGAGTCAGCGATAACTTGTGCCAAATTCTTGATACTTCGGTCGCACTAATTCATACAGGAATCTCGATCGCAAATTCCGTACCTTCTCCTACGGTGGAACGGCAGCTCAATGCTCCGGCGTGTTTTTCCGCGACAATTCGGTAACTGATGGCTAACCCTAAACCAGTGCCTTTTCCCATCGGTTTTGTAGTGAAAAAGGGGTCAAATAATCGGCTCCGCACGTCTTCTGTCATGCCGATCGCATTATCGGAAATGCGGATGCAAATACTATTTTCGTTCAGGGCTTCTGTGCGAATGCTAATAGTTGGTTCCCAATCGTTGCTGACCGCGGCTCGCCTTTTTTGGTTGCAAGCATCTTCCAAGGCGTCAATACTGTTGCTAAGCAGGTTCATAAATACTTGATTTAGCTGACCTGCATAACATTCAATTAAAGGAATTTTACCGTAATCTTTGATTACTTTAATTTCGGGATAGTCGCCTCTGGCGCGCAGTTTGTTGTGTAAAATTAGGAGCGTATTGTCTATGCCTTCGTGAAGGTTGGTAGGCTTTTTTACCGAGTCGTCTAAACGCGAGAAATTTCGCAAGCTGAGAACTATTTCGCGAATTCGATCTGCTCCCATTTTCATCGAAGATAATATTTTTAGCAAATCTTCTGTCAAAAATTCTAAATCGATGTTATCAATACATTGTTGAATTTCTACCGCTGGCTCAGGATAGTGTTTTTGGTAAAGTTCTACAAGCTGCAACAAGTCTCTGATATATTGGCTGGCATAGGAAATATTGCCGTAGATAAAACTGACAGGGTTATTAATTTCGTGAGCTACTCCAGCTACCATTTGACCGAGACTTGACATTTTTTCGGTATGAATTAGGTGAGCTTGAGTTTCTCGGAGTTCTTTGAGGGCGATTTCTAGCTGCTGGGCTCTGTTGTTGGCGATCGCCTCAGAAAGGCGCAAAGCATCCTCGGCTGCTTTGCGCTCTGTTATGTCAAAAATGGCGCCGTTGAGGGATAAAACTTCACCGTCTGCGTTGAAAAGGGCTTGACCTTTCTCTACAACCCACCGCACATTTCCGTCGCAGTGAATTAGGCGATATTCGATGATGTAAGGTTGTTTTGTTTTAATAGCCCGATCGATAGTTTTATCGATATACTCAGCGTCCTGGGGATGAACTATACTCGGAAAAGCCTGCACCGGTTTTTGCATAAAGTTAGCTGCGGGATAGCCAGAAATAGCTTCGATGCCACTGCTGATAAATGTTAAGCTCGCTCGCCCAGCAGCACTGCACCGGTAAACCGCACCGGGAATGCTAGAAACTAATGACCTAAATTCTTCTTCTCTTTCTCGCAAAGCTGCCTCAATCCGCTTGCGTTCGCTAATGTCGCGAGCAAACGCGCACTGATATTCTTTGCCGTTAAACTCCAAATGATCGATCGTAATTTCTACCGGAAATATTCGACCGTACTTAGTGAGGTGGTGAACTTCAATATTAACCGAACCGCAGCGTTTTAAGACTTTCCAGTGCAAACTCCAAGCAGTTTGGGGAAAATCTGGATTGATGTCGTGCACGGTCATCGAGAGCAATTCAGCGGTTGAATATCCCAAGGAAGAGCAAGCGGCGTCGTTGACGTACAAAAATTTACCGTCGGCCCCGATCCAGAATATCGCATCTGCCGATCGGTCGATCGCAAACTGAGTCAGTTGCAACTTTTCCTCAACCCGCTGGCGATCGGCAATTTCTTTTTCTAACTGTTCGTTAAGCGAATTGAGAGCTAAAGTGCCATCGACAATAGTATCTGAAGGGTAAAGATCGATCGATTGTTTTGCTAATTCTCCTTTCTCTATATAATGTTGGGGCTGATTTTCTTCTACCTGTTTTAACGACTGTTGTTGAAATTTTTCTCTTTGATTGAAACCAGACTCGGCAAGTGCTTTCGGCATGAGGGCGAGGGCGGTTGCGGCTAAAAGCCAAGAAATCAAAGCACTTGCAGCTTTGAGAGTTACCGACAGCCAATATATGGAATGCCAAAGCGTCCAAACTTCCGTCAATTTAGCAGCGCCCCAGGCAAAAAAAACAACGGCAAACAGCCGGAAAATCTTGCGGTGAGAACCTTGGCGGGTAAAATAAACTAAACATAGGGCGATCGAGCAATAAGCCAGTGCCGTCAGCGAGTCAAAAACAGCGTACAGCCGCAACTCCGGCACCACGTTGCAGGCGAGTGTAGAAGATACAGCAAGTGTTGAAAAAAAAATTGTTAATTGTTCTTGCATAAAGTTCAAGAAAAAAATTATCTGTACCAATGCAAATCCGATCAAATCTAATTATTTGATTTCAGCTAGTGAAATGTTTACATAATTATATACTTTTTTCATTTTTTATGAAACAGCTATTTTTTCAGGAAATATCAAAACTGTCGAGGTGGGGCCCTGGGAACGAAGCTTGTCCCAAGTATGAGCAATGGTGAGCCTCACGGCTATCAACGCTTACCTTGCTCCCTGTGACGGAATACATAGGTTCGCCTGCGGATTGCTTCAGAAACATTTAAATTGTTAATGATCGCTATTAAATTTTCTTTTAGATGACTTAAGCTGTGAGCCAGGGGTTTTTAACCCCTGGCTCACAGATGGACTAGCAGACTTTTAAGGCAGAGAAAATCTCAATTTTTCCGCTGGAAATCCACAATTAAGCACCGCCCAGCGCCCAATGCACCAAAGTCCGAACTCCAAAACCGGTAGCCCCAGGGCCGTTGTAGCCATTTTCTTTGTCAGTCCAAACCGGGCCGGCAATATCTAAATGCGCCCATGCAGTATCCTTTACAAACTGCTTCAAAAATAGCGCCGCCGTAATCGAACCGCCGGGACGCGGGCCTGTGTTTTTCATGTCGGCGTGCAATGCTTTCAAGCCCTCAAAATATTTTTCTTCCATCGGCATTCGCCAAAATTTTTCGCCTGCCAATTCTGAGGCGGCGACTATTTCGGCGGCGACGCTATCTTGAGGACTCCACAAACCCGCGATCTCGTCGCCTAAAGCAATTACGCAGGCCCCGGTTAGAGTTGCTAAATCGACAATCGCGTCAACTCCCAATTTATCAGCAAATACCAAAGCATCAGCCAGGGTTAAACGACCTTCAGCGTCGGTATTGTTGACTTCAATTGTTTTGCCGTTGGAAGCTGTAAGGATGTCTCCAGGCCGCAGGGCGCGACCGCTGATCATGTTTTCAGTGACGGCGCTGATAAAGTGAACTTCCACATCGGGTTTGATGTGTCCGATCGCCTTTGCCGCTCCCAAAGTAGCCGCAGCGCCGCCCATATCTATTTTCATCATTTCAATGCCGCTGCCGGCGCCTTTGATGTTCAAACCCCCAGAATCAAAGGTCAATCCTTTGCCCACAATTGCTATTTTGCGGCGCGGTGTGCCTTCTGGTTTGTAAGTCAAATGGATGAATTTTGGTGGTAAATCAGATGCTAGAGCCACGCCGAGAAAGGCTCCCATTCCTAGTTTTTCACAGTCTTCCCGCTCCAATATTTTTAATTCTAAACCGCATTCGGCAGCCAGACTTTGAGCAGTTTCTGCCATGGTAATCGGGGTGACAAAATTTGCCGGCGCTGCGACTAATTCCCGTGCTAAAATGACTCCGGCAGTGATTTGGCGGGCGCGGGCGATCGCACTTTCGGTACCGGCAAAACCGAGCAAATGAATTTGTTCGAGTTGCGGGCTTTTGTCTTCCGGTTCCGATTTGAAACGGTTGTCTTGATTCAGGGAGAGTTCTACACCTTCGGCGATGGCGCTTGCTGTAGAATCCGGCGCGTTTTTCCACACCGGAAAGCTAATTCCGAGGGTTTTGCATTTCTCTTTTTTGGCTAACTTGGCGCAAACGCCCGCAGCTTGCCGCACGGTGTCTAATTTTAAGTCCTCTGTTTTGCCCAAACCGACGATCGCAATTTTGCGAATGGGATTATTGCCGCCGACGCGGGTGATGGCGCTCGTGCCCACTTTGCCCTTAAAATCTACTTCCAGTAGCAGCTCTTTCAAAGTGCCTGCAAGCTTTTCATCTAATTGTGCCAGATCGCCCGTGAGTTCCAGGGCGTCCTCAAATAGACCAATTGCCAGGGCGTCTCCTGTCCAAACAGAGCGGGGCGTATCGGTGACTAGAAATTCCATGTTTTGATTTACACTTTAGATTTTAGATTTTTGATTGTACTTTGCAGTGGGTGGTTTGTGGTTTTTCGTTGGTGCGGGTAAATAGATCGATCGCACAAATTCTCCGCTCCACATCGAAATAAATTCTGCTACTATATCAGCCAAGTCCGCCTGCGATCGGATCTTCCACCAATCTCAATCATCTGTTTGGGGGTCTGCAGTCCGTTTTTGCCCCACTATTAACATTTATTTCTCGTTGAACGGGCATCCTGTCTGTGATGGCGTGGAACACCCATCCTGCCTGTGATGGCTTTTGACAAACGATCGGTTATCTATTGTTATTCTCTTAAATTTTCCCATGCTAAAACGACGCCCGGCCCGATTTTCTGTTTTAATCAGCGTTTCAGTTTGCGTTATTGCGATCGGCTCTTTGGTTGCTGCGATGAAATGGATGGGTTTTGGCTCGTTCCAGAAGGCCCAGCAGCCCCTGAATGCAGCGAATTCCGAATCGCAAGTCAAGATGCTGGTATCGCTGTCACCGAGCGAGCGATCGGCGAAATTAGTTGAACTCGCAACCAGTCAGGCTGCAAGTACGAACCCGCAGCAGGAAATCTCCCCTCAAAGCCGCGCCCGCTACCTGCTTGCCAGCGATTTAATCCAGCAAGGAAATGCGGCCAAAGCATTAAAGTTATTGGACAAATTAGAGCAAGAATATCCGGTTTTAGCTGCTCACATTGCCCTAAAAAGGGCCCAAGCTTACCAATTAAGCGGCGACAAAGGCAAAGCCCAAAAAGCTTGGCAGGAACTGCTCAAAAACTATCCGAGCGACCCGGTAGCAGCGGAAGCTTTATATGTTTTAGGCAAGTCAAAACCCGAATATTGGCAACAGGCAATTACTGAATTTCCCGGTCATCCCCGCAGCGTAGAAATTGCCATCCGCAAGTTAAAAGAAAATCCCAATCAGCCGCAGTTGATGCTGCTCGTAGCAAAACACGGTCATTATGTCAAAGATTACGGGACAATTTTGGAACAACTGGTGCAGCGAAACAGCGCCGCTTTGAAACCGGAAGATTGGGAAGAAATTGCCTTTGGCTATTGGGAAAAACAAGATTATGGCAAAGGAGCTATTGCTTACGGGAAAGCTCCCCGCAACGCCAAAAATCTTTACCGCAAAGCTCGCGGTTTGTGGCTGGAGGGAAAAATACCGGAATCGAGAATTGCCTATCAAGAATTAGTGCGCGAGTTTCCCGATGCCGAAGATACTGGTTTGGGTTTAATTCGGCTGTCGCGGCTGAGCGAACCGAAAGAAGCGATCGTTTTGCTCGATCGAGTTATTAGCAAATTCCCCAATTATGCCGCCGAAGCTTTGTTAGATAAATCCCAACTTCTCGACAAAGCACGCAGCGGTCAATCCGCCTCAGAAACCCGGAAGTTGCTCTTGACAAAATACAATAATTCTGATAAAGCAGGCGAATTGCGGTGGACGATCGCCCAGCAGTTTGCCAAAGGCGGAGATTTAAAATCAGCTTGGCAGTGGGCGAGAGAATTAACCACCCACAATCCCGACAGCGAACAAGCTCCAGAAGCAGCATTTTGGGTCGGAAAATGGGCACAGCAACTCGGCCGCCAACAAGACGCCAAGACTGCATTTGAGTACACTATATTACGCTATCCCGAATCATATTTTGCGTGGCGATCGGCTGTACTTCTCGGCTGGCCAGTCGGCGACTTTACCACAGTCCGAGATTTGTCTCCCAATGTAGTGCGGCCGCCTCAGCGCCCCGAACCAACTGCTGGTTCTCCTGCTTTGAAAGAACTCTATCAATTAGGTCAAGATAGAGACGCTTGGACGCTGTGGCAAATAGAATTTATCGACCGCGTAGAACCAAGTATTGCCGAACAGTTTACCGACGGTTTAATGCGAGTAGCAGTCGGAGACAATTTAGACGGTTTGTGGATGGTTGGTAGTTTGCGGCAGCGCGATAAACCAGATGATAGAACCCAATACCTGGAGCTCAGACAGCAACCGATTTATTGGCAAGCACTTTATCCTTTTCCTTACTTAGAAACCATTGTCAAATGGTCGCAAGAACGCAAAATAAATCCAGTATTAGTAACAGCATTAATCCGGCAAGAATCTCGGTTTATGCCCGCCATCAAATCATCAGTTGGCGCCACTGGTTTAATGCAAGTAATGCCGGAAACAGCAGCTTGGGTTGCTGATAAAATCAGTCTCAAAAAGTATTCATTGGAGAATGTGGACGACAACGTTAAACTCGGTACGTGGTATTTGGATCACACTCACGACGAGTACAAGAATAACTCGATGTTAGCTGTGGCGAGTTACAATGCCGGGCCGAATGCAGTATCAGATTGGTTGAAGAGGTTTGATTTTAGTGACCCGGATGCTTTTGCGGAAAAGATTCCGTTTCCTGAAACGAAAGGATACGTGAAATCGGTGTTTGAGAATTACTGGAATTATCTGCGGATTTACAATCCAGAAGTTAATCAGTTAATGAGCGAGCATTATGCGGCTGCTCAGAAAAAAGCCAAGTGAATTATTCGCGGTGTGGGGGCGGGTTTATCTAAATTGCTGGTAATCGTTATATCTTTTTGGTGGAACCCGCCCCTACAAAATATGGTTTCGTAGGGGCGGGTTCCACCAACCATAATCTCCCCAAACAAACAATCTCAAAAACCCGCCCCCACCCAACAAACAATCATCAGTAATTGACCGGAGATGATATCAGCGGCATCCCAAAGAATCGCGAGTAGAAATCCCAGTTTGAGAATTAATCCCGGTTGCCTTTGTACACAATTCTTTAACTTGCGATCCGTCCATAATTGCGTCGGTAAAGTCAGCGCCGGTGATATCAACTCCGTCAAAAGTAGAACGAAGCAAAATCGTTTCCGCTAAAATTGCATCGCTTAAATCGGCATTAGTAAATTTAACTTGATCTATCATTGCATTAGTTAAATTGGCGCCGTGCAAATTCGCCTGAGTCATTACCGAAGCGCTCATAATTGCTCCCCGCAAATCGGCATTAGAAAAATTAGTCAAGTCCATATTAGCGTTAGAAAACTCAGCGGCCCGCAGCATTTGACCGGAAAAATCGCGTCTTGTCAGTTCGGCATTGCTAAAGGACAGCGGAGGAGCGTAATATTTAGATTGAGCCAGGGCTGGCCGCGGGAAGATGAAGATAGTTAACGCGAATAGCAATGCAGCTAGTTGCCGGAGTTTCATAAGTCTGATATTCTTGCAAGGTGGGTATTTCGTAGTGTATCCCGAACTTTGGTCGATCGACTAAACAGTTACAATCTTAATTAAGAGTGATGGAGATGAAAAAAAACATATGCTAAGTTTTTTCTTAACTTGGATAGTAGCAGCGGTTTCGCTGGTCATTACAGCTTACATTGTACCAGGTATTTCGGTGGTGAGCTTTCCGGCGGCGATGCTGGCTGCTGTTGTTATCGGATTGGTGAACGCGGTTGTCAGACCGATTCTTACATTGCTGACGCTGCCTTTGACCATTATTACTTTAGGTTTGTTTTTGTTTGTTGTGAATGCAATTTCGCTTTCCCTGGCTTCGTGGTTGGCGGGTGCGTTCAGTATCGGCTTTGTGGTTAACGGTTTTTGGCCGGCTTTGTTTGGTTCCATTGTGCTGTCATTCGTTTCTGGGTTAATCGGTCGATTTGTGAATGCCAATACTTTGGCTCAGTAATACATTATTCCAGATACTCGATCGGGCAAACTGCAACCGCTACTGTTACCGCAGAACCCGCCCTAACCCCTCCTTTTGAAAGGGGGGGATTTTTGCTGCGAAATATTTGTTTAGGGACTAAAAGCTTTTCACGGGCGGGCAGGATGCCCACCCCACAAGCAGATTCACTCTTCGCTTCACAGGCATCTTGCCTGTTGTTGAGAATTGTGGCACAGGCATCTTGCCTGTTATCGAGCATGGTACAAGATATCAGTTCGATCGCACAAAGTGCTGCGGCTTCTGCTACGCTGGGCGTGCCGACTTCTTTGAGTGCAATATTTGAAGGATTGGGGACTTCTACGGAACTTAAAATGTCAGCCGCAAAGGTTTGTAACGGCCAATTTCGCGCTTGACAAAGTTCCAGCAAGCCGACTTCACCTGCTTTAGTGTCTATTGTAGCAATCCCTGCGATCGCACTTTCCGCTAAATGATAAGCACGGCATACTTGTTTAATCGCAGTTTCGATTAATTCTCGCCCTGTTCCGCGTTCGCAACCTATCCCTATCCACAACACTCTCGGATGCCACTGAACTTTTGGCAAAGCAGATTCCGGCGAAAATCTTCTCTGGGTGAAACTAATCCAAATTCGGGCTTTGATAGTTGATATATTTTCCCCCTCCCAATACAAAGAATGTTTTTCTGGCAGACTGTTTTGCCACAAAGTAGAACCAACTTCTTGAATTACTTCGACAGTTTCCCCTCTAGCAATAGCCGCCGCCACTCCTGTCCAGTCACCTTCGCCCCGCCTCCAACCGCTGGGAATGTCTAGCATATCTAAAGTCAATTCATCGCTCATTATTCAGTTATCTATTCTGTAATTTAACTGCAACCGCAATCTTAAAAAAAGATTAACACTCTGTTTAGTGAAAATTTGGTATAATTTTACACAAAATGCAAAAAAAAACACATTTAAGATAGTAGAACTGCACCAGTTACTATTAGGTTTTGAAAGCAACCTCAAATGGGAAGGAGTGACAAAAAAATAGATATAGCGCCGGGAAGTTGGGTGAGCGATGTGACAGCATCAGTTAATCTGACACATCTAGCATAATAGCTAGTTGAATTGGAATCTAAGTTGCAGTGGTAATCGGGGAATACTCATTAGAAATAGCCTCAGCATCGTTGGTATAAGAATGTCTGGAAGCATCGATTGTTCAATAAGCATCAAGTTTATTGATGGAACTTGAAACCATACAAATTCTGAAGCTGTGACCGAGGAATGGCAGAACTATCTGCTGGATAATTGGTACAGCAAATGCACAAATTTAAGGAGTAGTTTAGACGAGTAAAATCCTTTAGATATGCGTTTCCAGGATCGAATTTTTTCTAATTACTAATGACTAATTGTTCATCTTTAATTCAAACCCCATTCACAAAAATATCAGCGAGTCCTTCAGCCATTACCTGCATTTGCTGCGGTGAAGCGTTCGGTTCCATCATCGTATTTTGGCTGAAGCCCGCGACTGCAAACATTCCCAAAAATATCTGAGCGACAATCTTCGGCTTCATCTTTCGATAAACTCGTTTTTCCATCGCCGTTTCAAAAAAAGCCTCAGCCACATCCCTCATTATCAAGAACCAACAGTCTAAATGAATAAAATTTGTACAAAAATAGCACAAACTGCAAACAAGACCAAATTTCATATGGTAGAACTAAACCAATTACTGTTAGAGTTTCAAGCCCATCTAAGCAGTGACGCAGTGACGGAAGAATGGAAAGAACGTCGCGACTGTTGGATGAGCGAGGTGTCAGCAGCAAGTGACGAAAAACACCTAGCAAAATTGCTAGTTGAATTAGAATCAAATTTTCAGCGAGAAGCGGTACAAAGTCTCTGGAAAATGATCCGTGAAAGTTGGGTAGAAGAATGTCATATAGCATCGACGCTGGAAGAAGTATCAAGTCTATTGCTGGAACTTGAAAGCAATACTACTTGGGAAGTAGTGACGGATGAATGGCAGGATAATCGGGAGAAGTGGGTGCAAAAGATGTACGAATTTATAGAGTAATAATTCACTTAATCAAAATCCACTTTCATGGTGAATGATGTCCCTCCTGTGCGGTTGATTGTCTCGCTGCCATCAATTACTTTAAATCCCGATCGCTCGTACAAACTCAGGGCTCGATTCGAGCTTCTGACACTCAGGGATACCGATCGATAAGAGGCTTTTGCTGCTGACAGCAAACGAGCCAGCAACTGCGTTCCTACACCCTGATTTCTATATTCTGGAAGAACGGCGATCGCCAATTCCGGGGTAGTATCGTCAACCCAGCCAAAGCCCTTGTCATCCTCTGCAAACAAACGCAGCCAGGCGGCTCCTACTGGCTGGCTGCCGTTCAATTCCATTGCTGCGAAGCCCAAATCGCTTGCACGTCCCCAATTCTGAACATATTTCGCAATTAAAGGATGATTGACAACTGCTTGCACCGTTGATTCACCTTCTTCTGCCATGTGCGCCGCTTCATACAGCATTTGCCACAAAAAAGGCTCGTCTTCCTGCGTTAGCGGCCGAATAGAATAGTGCAAAACTTTGCTCATAACAAGTTTTCCCTGTTGCCCTAATTATTCATCTTTCTGTAAAACCCCATTCAGAAAAATATCAGCGAGTCCTTCGGCCATTTCCTGCATTTCCTGCACAGAAGCATTCGGCTCCATAATCGTATTTTGACTGAAACCCGCGACTGCAAACATTCCCAAAAATACCTGAGCGACAATCTTCGGATTCATCTTCCGATAAACTCCTTTTTCCATCGCTGTTTCAAAAAAAGCCTCAGCAACATTGGTCATTTTTCCGATGACTTCCAACTGAATGCGATCGCGCAAATCCGGGTGAAATTGCGCCTCCAAAAAACACACCCGCATCATGTCGCTATTCTCGCGGATATTCAGCATCCGTCGGCGCATCACCTGAGCCACTGCTTTGTAACTGCCCATCTCGCTTAATTCAGTCAGCAAATCCGTCAGCAACTCTACCCATCCTTCCGTCGCCACCTCAATCAAAATCGCTTTTTTATTATCAAAATGCCGAAATAGCGTACCCTCGGCAACCCCCGCCGCGGCTGCTAAATCGCGAGTTGTCGTGCCGTCGTATCCGCTGCGGGCAAACAACCGCTGAGCGGCTTGTAAAATTCGCTTCTTGGTTTCTGTTTCAGAAGGAGGAGACTGATTAAAAATTCGCATGGCTTTGCAATCGGTAATTTGCGACTTGGAACTACGGGTTCGGGACTGAATGGCTAAATAATGTTAAGTTTTAAGTTGTGCGTGACTTTAATCTTAAACTGGAAGTGACGCAACAGATCGCTTATGCCCCCAAAAATCTTGATGCTTAAAAAGCATCTCTTGTGATTCGGCATAAACTTCTTGCCGTTTGACAATCCAAAATCTAAAATCTAAAATCTAAAATCCCATGACCCTTTTTGAGATTTGCTGTATCAGCCTAACATCTGCGGCGCAACAGATCGCTTATGCCTCCAAAAATCTTTATCCTGAGAAAAGAATCCCTGGCTACCGAGCACAAACATTTGTTTGTTTGACAATCCAAAATCTAAAATCTAAAATCTAAAATCGAATGACCCCGCAGTTCCAAAAACCCCGTGAAGCGAAGCTATCCCGTAGGGAATCGCCCGATCGCCAAACTCGATTCATCGCCTCCCTGCTGGCCGCTGTACTGCTGTGGTGGGGCCTTTCTCCCGAAATCGCCCTCGCCCGCCCCAACCCCGCTAGCGGCTCCCAAACAGTCTCTGTTCAACCGTCGCTCGATCGAGTAATCAGCCAAGTCAGCGAATTTAAGCTCGACAACGGCATGACATTCATCGTGCTCGAAAGGCCCAGAGCGCCCGTAGCATCATTTCTGATTCACGCCGATGTGGGTGGGGCAAACGAACCCGACGGCAAAACCGGAGTCGCTCACTATCTCGAACATTTAGCCTTCAAAGGCACGCCAAAAATCGGCACTACCGACTACAAAGCTGAAAAGCCGCTGCTAGAGAAACAAGACCAACTCTTCGAGCAAATGCAAGCAGCCAAGACCAGCGGCAAAACTGAAGAAGTCGCCCAATTAAAAGCAGAATTTGACAAAGTTGAAGCCGAAGCTTCGCAATTTGTCAAGCGCAACGAACTCGGCAAAATAGTCGAACAAGCAGGCGGAGTCGGACTAAATGCCGCTACTACCACCGACGCCACAATGTATTTTTACAGCCTCCCAGCTAACAAATTAGAACTGTGGATGTCGCTGGAATCCGAGCGATTTCTAGAACCAGTATTTCGGGAGTTTTACAAAGAAAAACAGGTAATTTTAGAAGAGCGCAGGCTGCGAACCGAGAATTCTCCGATCGGACAAATGGTTGAAGTTTTTGCCAACAAAGCTTTCTCTGTTCATCCCTACCGCCGCCCGGTAATTGGCTACACTGAAGACATTAAAAACCTCAGCCGCAGCGACGTGCAGAAGTTTTTTGAGACTCACTACGTCCCCAGCAAGCTGACTGTGGCGGTGGTAGGAGACGTGAAAGCTTCGGAGGTGAAGCGACTCGCTCAAATTTATTTCGGCCGTTACAAGGCTTCGCCAGCGCCTGCAGAATTGCAGATTGTCGAACCTCCCCAAACGCAAACTCAGGAAGTCACGCTTAAATTAAAAACTCAACCTTGGTATTTGGAAGGATACCACCGGCCGGCGATGAATCATCCCGACAATGCGATTTATGAAATGATTGGTTCTTTGCTCAGCGATGGCCGCACTTCTCGGCTTTACAAATCTTTGGTAGAACAACAGCAATTGGCGCTCGCGGCTCAAGGTTTCAGCGGTTATCCGGGGGACAAGTATCCGAATTTGATGTTATTTTACGCTCAAACTGCTCCGGGCCGCACGGTTGATGAAGTAGCCTCCGCTTTGAGCAAGGAAATCGATCGCCTGAAAACTGAGCCGGTTTCTGATTTGGAATTGGAGCGAGTGAAAACTCAGGCGAGAGCCGATTTGTTGCGATCGCTCAATTCTAATATGGGCATGGCATTTTCGCTGCTGGACTATCAAGTAAACACCGGTTCGTGGCGAAATTTGTTCAAGGAATTGGATGCGATCGCGGCTGTTACTCCCGCTGACATTCAGCGTGTCTCTCAGGCAACTTTCCGTCCGGAAAATCGCACGATTGGTAAGCTTTTGCCGCTGTAAAGAAGTCAGTTGTCAGTTGTCAGTTGACTGTTGACTGTTGACTGTTGTCAGTTGTCAGTTGTCAGTGGTGAGCAAACAGCAAACAGCCAACAGCGAACAGTCAACATTTGTCAGAATGTATAACTTAGGAGAAAGAATGAAAAGGACTAAATTGAGACTGAAAAAAGTAAAGTTATTTCTGCTATCGCTTTGCTTTTTTACTGTTTCACTGGGCACGTTTAATTTGTTACCTTCCTTGGCGGCGGCACCCAAACACTACGACGAATTAACATTTCCCCCGCTGTCAGAAATTAAACTGCCTAAATACACTCGCTTCGAGCTGAAAAATGGCATCCGGGTGTATCTGATGGAAGACAGGGAACTCCCTTTAGTCGGGGGAACGGCTCTATTTCGCACTGGCGAGCGTTTTGAACCTGCCGATAAAATTGGATTGGGAGGTTTGACGGGAGAAGTCATGCGAACTGGTGGCACTAGCCGGCATACGGCTGATGAATTAAATCAGTTGCTAGAACAGCGAGCAGCTTCGGTAGAAACGGGGATTGATGTTGCTTCTGGTACCGCTAATTTTAGTGCTTTAGCTGAAGATGTGGAACCCGTGTTTGACTTATTTGCGGAAGTGATTCGGGAGCCAATATTTGCTCAGGAAAAGTTGGATTTAGCGAAGAATCAAACTCAAGGTGCGATCGCCCGCCGCAATGACGATCCTAACGGTATTACCGGCCGCGAGTTTCAAAAATTAATTTACGGCGATCGCAGTCCTTACGCGCGCACGGTAGAATACAAAACCCTCGCCAATATTTCCCGCGACGATTTGGTGAGTTTCTACCAGAAATATTTCCACCCCAAGAATATGATTTTGGGTATTTCTGGCGACTTTGACACAGCTAAAATGCGATCGCTCGTCGAGCAAAAATTTGGCAACTGGCAACCGAATCTAAGTGCTGAAGTGCCTGCGCTACCAACCGTATCGCCAGCAAAGGGCGACGGCGTATTTTTGGTAAATCAGCCGCAATTAAGCCAAAGTTACGTGCAGATGGGACATTTGGGCGGAATGCTCAGCAGTCCCGATTACGGTGCTTTGGACGTAATGAACGGGGTTCTCAACGGTTTCGGCGGTCGTTTGTTTAATAACGTGCGATCGCGCCAAGGCTTAGCTTATTCAGTATACGCGGCTTGGAGTCCGAGATATGACTATCCGGGGGTGTTTGTCGCTGGAGGCCAAACGCGATCGGACGCGACAGTACCGTTTATCCAGGCAATTCGCACAGAGATCGATCGTATCCGCACCGAACCAATTACCCCGGAAGAATTAGCTTTTGCTAAAGATTCCACCCTGAATTCTTTCATCTTTAAATTTGAAAATCCCAGTCAAACTTTGTCGCGATTAATTCGCTACGAATACTACGGTTATCCCGAAGATTTCATTTTTCGCTACCGCCGCAGCATCGAAGCAGCAACAATTGCCGACGTGCAGCGCGTAGCCAAGACTTACTTGAAACCGGAGAATTTGATAACATTAGTAGTGGGAAATACTGCGGCAATTCAACCGCCGTTATCGAGTTTAGGAAATTCGGTAAAAGTGCAATCTCTTGATATCACTATTCCCTCGGCGACTTGACGATGATTCGTGTGACGCACCTGACTATTGTGTGGTGCGTCACTGTGAGATTGTCACTCTAATTTGTTAATTTTTGATGGCGACACACCCTACGACTATCTTGCTGAAGAACTCGATTACTAAAGCTCTGGAATCCCAAAACTACCTAACTGACTAGAGTTTGTCACATCAACCCGTACTTGAAATTGAATTATTGAAGGTTTGACTGTAATTTTTTTCGGCATACCAAAATCTTTATTTGGCTGGATTACCTCACACGGAGCGAAACGGACTGCTTCGTGAACATCAATGATCGTTCCTAAAAAATCGCCTTCTGGAGTGTTATAAAATTCAATGGATCGCCCCTCAACAGGAGGATAAGGCATAAGCGTAGAAAATGAACCGAAACCAACCTCTTTATTTACACAAATTAGAATAGACCAAAGGTATACTCCAAACTCAGTCCCACAGATCACTGTATCTGATGAACTCATTATTATCCCCTCATTTAAAATGGACAAGGTAGCAAATATTATATTCTATGCCTACCATCCTAAAGCTGATCGCCCAGTTGAAAAACTCGGCTGACAGATATCCCGCCCTTTCAGGCCAGCCGATCGGGATCGACACCCAACTCCCGCAACTTTGCAGCCAATACCTCCGCCCGCTGGCGTTCCTGTTCTGCCCGCTGGCGTTCCTGTTGGGCCTGTTCCGAACTCCACAGCAGCAAATTTCCCTGCGAATCCCACCAGCGCAGCCAATTCATAGTTTGCCCCAGCCGTTCCCCCGGCCAAATCCCCAGCCACAAATCCAACTCTGGAATCCGCACCCGTCCCTCAGCATCAGCAGCCTGCGTTTCATAGGCTCCATTTTGCAGATACCGCACTTCCAGCTTGGGCTCGTAGGGGTCGTAAGTAACATAGGTGGGCACTTGCAGAATCTGTTCGTAGAAGTAGAGCTTGCCGTAGGGAGGAGTCGATCGCACCGACAGTTCGCCGTAATCTTCATTAGACAAAAACTCCATCACCACCGATACCGGCGCACCCTCCAGATTCGGCGTGTAACTGCGGCGAATCGTGCCCTCTGCGACTCGATGCACTTGCGGCACGTAAAACCAATCCGGTGCTTTGACTACAGTCTGCTTATTTACTGTCGCTACCAGTCCAAAATTGGAACCGATTAGGGCGATCGGCCCAATGCGTCCCGCGGCTCCCAGAGCATCGGTGAGAGCGGCCGCAAGGGGTGGTTGTTGAATATTTTCCACGGGATCGTCCGGTAATACAAAGTCGGCGGGTAAGGCTTCCCAGGTGACAGTTGGTGCTTTGGAACTCGACGGGATTTGAAGAACCATTAGCTCATACCATTTTAGATTTTAGATTTTAGATTTTAGATTGGAAAAGAAGGTGTTTGTAGTGAGGATTAAAGTCCTCCTAAAACTCGCTCGGATTTTAGTCCTCACTACGAACAATATTCAACTAAAAATCTATGCTCAAAGGCGCTCTCGGAAACGGAATCACATCCCGAATATTCCCCATTCCCGTCATAAACTGCACTAACCGCTCAAATCCCAAACCAAACCCAGCGTGAGGCACAGTACCGTAGCGGCGCAAATCCAAATACCACCACAATTCCTCCTTATTCATACCCTGCGCTTCCATGCGCCGCTCCAACACATCCAGCCTTTCTTCCCGCTGCGAACCGCCGATAATTTCCCCAATATTAGGAGCCAAAACATCCATTGCTCGCACCGTTTTCTCGTCCTCGTTTAAACGCATATAAAATGCTTTAATCCCGACGGGATAATCGCTGACAATTGTCGGCTTTTTAAACAAATCCTCAGCCAAGTAACGCTCGTGCTCCGACTGCAAATCCAAGCCCCAACTTACTGGAAAATCAAACTTTTTGTCGGCTTTTTCCAAAAGTGCGATCGCCTCGGTATAAGTAATCCGCTCGAACTGATTGTTAATGATATTTTCAGCAGTCGCCAAAACCGTCTTATCAATGCGCTCGTTGAAAAACTCCATATCTTCCGGGCAATGCTCCAAAACGTATTTAAAAATATACTTTAAAAACGCCTCAGCCAAATCCATATCTCCCTGCAAATCGCAGAAAGCCATTTCCGGTTCAATCATCCAAAACTCAGCTAAATGTCGCGAAGTATTAGAATTTTCGGCTCTGAAAGTCGGGCCAAAAGTGTAAACATTTCCGAAAGCCATCGCCATAACTTCCGCTTCCAACTGGCCGCTAACTGTTAAATAGGCGCGCTTGCCAAAAAAGTCTTTAGCATAATCAACCTCTTGCGAATCAGTGCGCGGCACATTCTTTAAATCAAAGTTGGTAACGGCGAACATTTCCCCCGCCCCTTCGCAGTCGCTAGCCGCAATAATCGGAGTGTGAACCCACAAAAAACCGCGTTCTTGAAAAAATTGGTGTACCGCCGCCGAACAAGCATTGCGGACTCGAAAGACAGCACCGTGGGTGTTTGTGCGCGGCCGCAAATGGGCGATTGTCCGCAAAAATTCAAAGGAATGGCGCTTTTTTTGCAGCGGATAAGTTTGCGGGTCTGCATCGCCGTAAACTTGCACTTGTGAGGCTTTCAACTCAATTCGCTGTCCTTTCGCCGGAGACGCTACCAGCACTCCCGACACTTCTAAAGATGCACCTGTATTCAGTTGTTTGAGTACATTTTCAAAGTCTGGCAAATCTGAATTTATGACTACTTGCAAGTTAGCCATCGCCGAACCGTCGTTCACTTCGACAAAGGCAAATTCTTTCAATTCGCGCTTAGTGCGAACCCAGCCTTGAACAGTTACAGTTTCGTCGGGTTCACCTGCGCGCAAAATTGCTGCTATTCGTTGAGTTGTCATATCCACTCCTGTTTATTTAATATTTTGCACCATATTGATCTCTTTTCTCGGACTCTGCGCCCTCTGTGGAACAGGCGTCCCGCCTGTGAATTTCTGCGGTTCATTAAAAAAATCAAAAATCCCAACATAATTCAACCTGCATAGGATTTCAAAATCCAACCGAGCAAAATGCCAAGCCCCCCAAACCGAACTGCTTGCCAAAAAGGTTGTTTTATGCTTCCCCAAGAAAACAGGCTGCTTTCTAAATTCAACTCGATAGTTTCCAATTCTTGCTCAATTTCCCGCAATTCTTTTTTGAGTTGCGGCAATGGATTTCGGCGTCCCGACTGGCGGATTTCTTCGCGCCGATGGCCGAGTTCGACTTGGCGCTGTCGATCGACCTGAATTTGAGTGTACCGTTCTTTGACTGCGGCGAGCGATCGCTCAACTGCTGCGATCGCTTCAACAAACTCACTTTCTTGCTCTTCCCGATTTAACTCTGACGGCTGTTGAGGCATTTCGATCTGCAAACCTGACAATAATAATCAAAAAAACCGATTTCCAATTAAGTTGTTATTATATGCAGTATATTTTTTAAATTCAGAAACGGCAGCCAAATTCGTATAATTGCCAATTATGCTTGAAACTACACAAACAACCCAAACTGTCAACCTCAACGAGCTGAGCACGGTAGAACTAGCCCAAGCTCTAGCTGCGCGCCTCGCCATCTCCGAAAAAGATTGGCACCGCCTCAAAGCCAACCGTTCCGCGCGGGCCTGCGAGCAAGCTGCGGCCGCTTTGGTCTTTTTGCTCAAACAACAGCCCGAAGAAGCTCTCCCGCGCTTAAACCAAGCAGCAGGATGGCTGGATCGATCGATATCGGCTCCTCCCTGTCCCACCCACGGCAATTGACACTCTCCTGGCTAAAGCCGAGGAGATTCTTGATTCGCAGAATCGACTTGCCGGTGCAGAATTACTTCAACATCGGTAGCGGTCAATTCTCCACAAGCGTTCGGATCTAAGATCCAAGTTCCGACGTGCCCCGCCGTACTCAATCCCCGACTCAGGATATTTTTAGCTGCGTTCCAGTCACGATCTAATACGCATCCACACCGACAAGCGTGGGTTCGCGTTGAGAGACTTTTCTTAACAATTGTTCCGCAACTAGAGCATTCTTGACTTGTTCCGTTAGCTGGTACGGCAATCGTAATTCTTCCGAATACTTTGCCAAAATATTCCAACCAAATTCGGAACGTATACCAAGAAGCGTCGTTAATCGATTTTGCCAGACAGTGATTCTTCACCATATTTTTAATCCTCAAATCTTCGTAGACTACACAGTCGTTAGACTGGATGACGCATCTTGCCAACTTCACGGCAAAATCTTTACGCTGTCTGCTTATTTTGAGGTGGCGCTTCCCTAGAATCGCTCTAGCTTTTTTTCTGTTTTGCGAACCCTTGACTCGTTTTGAAACTCGTTTTTGGGCTTTTTTCAACCTGCGTTCTCCCTGGCGGAGGAAACGCGGGTTATCAACTGCAACGCCATGAGAATCCGTGTAGAACTCTTTGAGTCCCACGTCTAATCCGATGGTCTTTCCGGT
Source organism: Oscillatoria nigro-viridis PCC 7112 (assembly GCF_000317475.1). Classification (NCBI taxonomy): domain Bacteria; kingdom Bacillati; phylum Cyanobacteriota; class Cyanophyceae; order Oscillatoriales; family Oscillatoriaceae; genus Phormidium; species Phormidium nigroviride. Next base: position 2,229,474 of record NC_019729.1, on the reverse strand, counting down.
AAAACTCAATTTCTTCAGAACGGTCAACTTGCACGCAAAGCTGCACGTAATATCCATCTGCTCGCCTTACCAAGCGTACTCGTTTGATTTGACTGCGCTGGTAGAAATGCAAGTCGCGGGTTCCTTTTAATTTAAGTTTGCCGATTCCTTTTTTATCGGTAAAAGTGATTGATTTCCGGTCGTCTGCCAGACGCCAGCCCGTAGTTTTGTACTCTACCGAGCGGTTGTGTTTCTGGAATTGCGGGAATCCTTTTTTTCCTGGGACTTTCTTTTTACAGTTGTCGTAGAATCGTGAAATCGCCGACCACGCTCTTTCTGAACTCGATTGTCTGGCCATGCTGTTTAAGTCGTCGCAAAACGGGAATTCCTTCGCTAGAATGGCGCTGTATTTATTCAAGTCGTATTTGTTGACTTTTTCGTTTTCCATCCAAAACCGCAGTGCTTTGTTGCGGATGAACTGCACCGTTCTAATTGCTTCGTCTACAGCGTCAAATTGCTGTTTTTTCCCGTATGCCTTGAACTCAAAAACTAACATGACTTCGACCTCATCACGATAGTCTTATGCTACCAGAGTCGGCTTAACATCCCTCTAGTTGTTCACAAAGATTTACATGGTTTTACTTGACAGCGCCATCCTGAGAGCTCAGAAAATAGACTGGGAGGCTAAAGCCTCTTTGTCCCTTTCATCCCCGGACTAAAGTCGCGGGGTTTTCAGGGTATTATTTATAATACGGCCAATAATTTTGAGCGTTGAGTCTTGAGTTGGGACTTAATTAGTGGTTCAAAACTTAGACAATCGCGCCGCTCGATCGAGCAGCGCGATTGTGAGATCAAAAGATTTATACTTTTTGAACTCAAAACTCACATTTTGCATTACGATCAGCTATCAATAGCCAGAGCGTTCAAATTCTCACTCCAAACTTCAGCCCGACAACGAAAAAATTTCCCGGTCTAGCTGAGGTGAAAACTGCTGCCAAATATCGGTGCTAGCGCAAGCGAGGCAGTCGGTAACGACTGGGAAGTTCTTTGCACAGCCGTAACTCTGTACCTTGAGAATTCCACTCTACCCGATCGAATATTTGGTAAAGAATAAACAATCCCCTACCACATTCCTGTTCTACATGGGGTAGTCCAGAGTTATCTGCAACGTCCTCTGCTAGGAGACTGTCGCAATCATCAGTATAAAGGTTGCAACTGCAAGGGGCATTAAAGCCAGAACCTTCATCCGATATCACCCACCAATATTGGTTTTGGACGATCGAAAAACGGACTCCAACAGTTTTACCGGGATCTAATTTGTTTCCATGCTTAGCAGCATTTACCAAAGCTTCTTGAAGCCCCAACCGCAATTCCGCTTGCCAGTAATCTGGCACCTCTGCTAGGAGCAGATCCAAAATAGGACAAAGGTATAGAGTAGAAGCGAAGCTAATCGTAATCCAATTGCGTCCGACGGGACGAGGTGAAATAGCAATCACTCAGAAAACTCCCTAACTTTCAGGTGGATAAAGTTCACACCCTGCATAGTTGGCTCCCTAGTATTCAAAATGCTAATTAATTGAGCTGCGCTGCTCTACTTCTATCTTAGAGTATCAAAGCAGTTAAGAACAGCAAACAACGTCACAAAATATTCTGCGATTCTGAGAAACTGCTGCAGAGAACCATCGGTAATTTTACTTATAACTTCTTCCAGCAGCCAGATTTTTGATGTCGGCTTTTGCCAACTAGCAACCAAACGGCTAGCTGTATCCCCGAAGCCGTCAACACCTGTTTAACAAACGATCCCCACCTGAAACAACTCGAAAATAACTATAAAAAAGTCGATCCCTTTACCTTCGCCAACCAGGTTCGACCCTCGCAGCCCCTGGGCAAGCGCCATCGCCCAGAACTTGCTCAGACCGTTACACAGCAAAATCATCATACCTAGGTATGTTGCAGCCAAAACCCGATTTATTTTCCCAAATGCGATCGGGCAAAATATCTCCCATTGCTGCGCCCCTCACAAAACCAAGATTCGTTACAAAACTTATTAATCCTGAGTGCGGGAGCTCGCGAAATCTCAACTCGCCCAAATAGACCAATCCTTTGCTGGCGAAACTCCGGGGCCTTCGTCAAACTATATAAATCTGAATGTCGCGATACAATAGTTAAAGTAAATAATTATTTCTTTACATTATGCAAACAAGCCCAGCCATCACCGCAGCCCCCATAGCCGGCACTTACTGGCAGTGGCGGGGGCATTCAGTGTACTACGTTAGATCCGGCGATCGGCATCCACAACGCCCTCCCCTGCTGTTAATTCACGGTTTTGGCGCTTCCACAGACCACTGGCGCAAAAATATCAGCGGTCTGAGCAAAGACTTTGAAGTGTGGGCGATCGACCTTTTGGGATTCGGGCGATCGGCAAAACCCGAATTGCAGTACAGCGGCGACCTCTGGCGCGACCAACTCCACGACTTTATCACGAACATCATCGGCCGGCCCGCCGTACTAGCCGGCAACTCCCTCGGAGGCTACGCCGCCTTGTGTGTAGCAGCCGGGCGCCCCGAATCAGCAGCCGGACTCATATTAATCAACAGCGCCGGCCCCTTCAGCGAACCGCAGCCCGCACCCGAAGCCCCGCCCTTGCAAAAAGCTATATCTGCAGTAGCTAAAACCTTATTTCAGCAAGATTGGGCAAGTTTTCTGCTGTTCCAGTACGTGCGCCAGCGATCGACAATTCGGAAAACCCTAGAAAAAGTTTATCTCGACCAAAGCGCCGTCACAGACCAATTAGTAGAAGAAATTTACCTTCCCTCCTGCGATCCCGGTGCCCCCAAAGTATTCGCCTCCGTATTCCGAACACCCCAAGGCGAAAAAATTGACGTATTGCTGAGTCAATTAAACTGCCGGTTGCTAATGCTGTGGGGAGAAGGCGATCCGTGGATGAATTCCACAGAAAGAAGCGCTAAATTTCGCAAACACTATCCGCAGTTGACAGAACACTTTATCAAAGCCGGTCACTGTCCCCACGACGAAGTACCAGAACAGATAAACGAACTGATTCGCGCCTGGATAATTGACCAATAGTCGATCGGCACATAGATCATTTTCCCCCGGCCATCTCCTCCCTTGGATAGGGGGAAATTATCCGATTTGCAGTAAAATTTTATGTATTGTGCCAACACAAACGCGGTTAATTTCTGCTCAAATGTTCTGAGGAGACGGAAACCATGACCGGCAAAAAGACTCGCCGCAATTTTATATTGAGCAGTATAGCCGTTGCCAGCAGCATTGCAGGTGCTAAGGCGATCGAACAGCAGGATCGGGAAATCGCAGCCGCACCCAATAACCAGGCTGCAGCCACAGTAAAAATGCCAGAACGACTGTTAGGCAAAACAGGTGTGAAAGTGCCGATTTTCGGTTTGGGTGGGGCCGGACAAACACCGCTGTCGCAGCCGGGAAGAGAAACAGAAGCGGCGGCGCAAATTGAACGCGCGATCGAACTAGGCATTCGCTATTTTGACACGGCGGCCGAGTACGGGCCCAGCGAAGAAAACTTAGGCAAAGTTTTGCCCAAACATCGATCGCGCATATTCCTAGCCACAAAAACCTCCGCCAGAGACAGAGATGGCGCGTGGAGAGACTTAGAGAAATCGCTCAAAAGATTGAAAACCGATCGGCTAGACTTGTGGCAACTCCACCACGTCTCATTCCAAACAGAATTAGACCAAATTTTCAGTGCCAAAGGAGCAATAAAGGCGATCGAAGAAGCCAAACAGCAAAAAATAATTCGTTTTTCCGGCATCACCGGACATCACGAACCTGCTATCATTGTGCAAGGCTGGGAGCGCTATCCTTTCGACACAACATTAATCTCCCTCAACGCCGCCGAAAAACATCACCCGCGCTCCTTTGTTACCAGCGCTTTACCAATTGCCAAAGCTAAAAACATCGGCGTCATAGCCATGAAAATACCAGCTTACGGCAAATTATTTCAGAACGGTGTTTTAGATGGAATGCACCAAGCAATGGGCTACACGCTTTCACTTCCCGGCGTGCACTGCTGCGTCATCGCCGCCGACTCAATAAAGCAATTAGAAGAAAACTTCAAAGTCGCCCAAGCATTCCAACCCCTGAACACAACAGAAATGGCAGCACTTGAAAAACGCACCGCCGCCGCTTGGCAAGAAAATACCTTTTTCCGACAGTGGACTTAAAATACCAACTCCAAAATCCTTTTTTTCCTGTGTGTTCGTTGTGGTGTGTTTATGGTGGCGCGGGCGTCTCGCCCGTGAATCATCTTATGTGCGATCGAACAAATGCAATCCAATTGTTTGGCAGTGAGGAGTTGAACCCCGATCAAACTACTAGAACTCAAGTCCTCACTGCAAACCTACAACGTTTATGTTACCGAACTTGCTTTTACCTGCGGTGAAAATATAGCAACCGCCAACCCGATTAAGCTGTTCAGTCTTTAAATTGTCTGTCAAAAAAAATCAAAGTCTTGTGGAGTGGGCGTCCCGCCCGCCCTGAATCTACAATTTAAATGCGTAACAGCTTAGGAGATTTTAAATTGCTGAAACCATTGCGATTATTCCTTATTCCTTATTCCTGACATCCGTTACATCCGACGAAAGCGAATCCGTTGCCGAACTTCCTTCTTGCTTCTGCTATATTTAAAATCACAAAACAACGCGACTCAACCAGGTCGCGTTGTTCAATATCATAAGAAATGCACTTTGTCAACAGCAAATAGCTACTTTTTATTGCGTCTAGCCTTATCTAACCGCCTGCGATCGCGCCACTCAACCGCCGTTAAATAAGCGACCCCGCCAGTCACGGTTAGCAGCAGTACAAAGGCCACTAAAACGAGAAAATTAGCAATCGAAAATTCCACAACCCCTCTTCCTCTGATTTTACATTTTCTACTTTCGATTTTAGATTAAAAATGTTAACAATTAACAGTTGAATTTTGACTGCTAACAGTTAAAAATTAACAGTTCACTGTTAACACTCGATTCAAACTGCTGGCAACTCTTCCAAAATTGTAAACCTCACATGATTAATTGCCAGACTCCCCACGGAAACCTCCTCCTTATTTAAAGGAAGACCTCCGCTGGTGAGACTTTGAAACCGAATTCCCTTGCCGATTTCTACGTGATACCAAGCCAAACCCATAAAAAATCGCAACGGATAAGGGCCTCTGTCTTGAATGTCATCAGGATTAGATTCCATCGGCACCCAGCCAAAACCCGGAATGTAAAATTCCAGCCAAACGTGATTGAAATCCGGCTCCAGCGACACCCCTTTTCTGTCAGCAAAAGCCGGGCACTTGTAGCGGCCGATCGTGCGGCAAGCAATCCCGTTTAACCTAGCCAAAGCTAACAAAACTCCCACGTATTCGCCGCAGGAACCGATACCGCGCCTCAGCACAATATCGGGAGTGTCAATGTGAGGCCTAATCCCGTAAGAAAGTTGGTCGTAAACAAAATTGCGAATGCTCAGCAATTGCCTGAGAATGTTAGTTTCCGAGCCAATGGCAGCCACAGCAGCCGATCGCACAATATCCGTATCCATCGCCAAATTATCATTATCCACCAAATACTTAGCTGCAAACTCCGGCGACAGCTTGGGAATCTTTTCGACATCCCGAGGCGACAACTGATACTTAATCGATCGAACTTCTAACAAAGCCTTCCAGCCAAAAATTCGGCGTTCCCCCTTAAGCAGCCGATCGAACTTAAACACCGCCACCCGTTCCCCTTCCTGAATTTCCTCAGTAAAAGGCATTCCGATCGGCGTAACTTTCCTTACCTTTTGCCGGTGAGTTTGCGAAGGCAAAGCAATCCGCCACTCCAAATTTTCGATTTCTACCTCATCGAGGGGAGACAGTTCCTCCACATAAGACATTTCCATCAAAAAACCGTTTGACAGAGCGTAGCGGTCAGCTTCATTGTAGTGAAAAGACAAAGGCTGAATAAAAGTGCGATCGCGCTTCGTCAACTGAAAAGGATCTTCCGAATTCGGGTCGTCCCGGATGTAAAGTTCATCTCCAGCATAAGCCACGTACAGAACCTCCTCCCCAGTTTCCACATCCTTGTGAAAAGCCAAACCAGAAGGCGATTCAAAGGGAGTCAAAACGCTAAATTTAATCTCCCCTGTTCCCCGTTCCAAACAGTAAACAGTTTGCTCAGTCTTATCGCAAACCCAAATTTCCTCATCCCGAACTGTGATATTTTCCACCCCAATACCCGGAGCGTAAAACCGAGTAATTTCGCGACCAGTTTTCAGGTCAAAAACCAGAATCGAGTTTAATCTTTGGCAAGTCACATAAAGCGTAGATTTCCACACAGCAATCCCGTCAGCAGGATAAGAAAGCGAAACAAAATGTTCCGGCTTGAGTTCAGCGATCGCCCCGTCCCGAATTGCGCCCCGACAGCAACAAACATCCTCATCCCGCGCAAACCACAGAGTATCTTCCGAAATAGCCAGCCCCGTTGCGCCGGCAAACTTAGCCGTGTGATAAGGATTCAAAACAGTAGTGTTGTCACTTTCTCGATCGATCTCCAATAGCAGCCCTTCGGCGCGATCGACAGCGAACAACCTATTTCCTAAAAAAGCAATGCCGTGCAGTGCCAAGACTCCGATGGGTCTTACCATCTGCAGCCTCGAAGGCTGTTTGTCCGAAAGAACAGGTGAATCGAGATTCATGCTAAATTTCTTGCCGCTATTGTACAGAAAACCTGATTTGTAACTTGTAGCCGATCGCTTGAGGTTCACCAGCAAAATTGCCGAGTTTCCTGATATCCAGGATTGACGCATCAACCGGGTGTTTTTACGAAAAGACCCGTTGTAGCCTCTTGCTAGAGTTAAAAGACCCCGAATATTAGTCTTTGTCAAAGTTGGCTTTAACAAGCTCAACCCAACCTGCTGTCGTGAATAGAAGTAAGTATAACTACTAAGCTACCACGGACAAACGCGACAGAGAATTCTATGTTGAGCAGAGCGACCCAAATAATCGTATCTGCCTGAAGATATAAATTAAGTACAACAGATTACTATATCCGTCAAAACCTTGGATAGAATAAAACCGTGCGATAAAGTTCCTAGGTTCATCAGAAGGCAGGTTCGTCATGGCTTTGAAGTCTGCTCTAAATATCGGTGCTCTTTCCTTAATTCTGTCTTTAGAGGCAGTTGCCGCCGGTAGTTTTTTAATACCAGCAGAGGCTCTCAACAGCCCCGCAAATATTGTCCAGCGCCCCTCACGACCGCAGCTACCGCTCAACTGGCAAACAGTTCAACCCCCTGAACCCAGCGGAAGCAGACCGAACATTCAGTTAACGGGAGCCGCGTGGAATAGCTTTCAACCGCCGGAGGACGGAGTACCCGGAAGGAGGGAAGGGGGAGGAACCCGCGGCTTAAAATGCCCCGCGGCCACAACTGCCTTAACTGCCTTGATTCCCCAATCAACTATGGGGCAAACCATATCAGCAAAGCCAACATTTTTCTACTATCTTCCCGTAGCCCTCGACAAAACAGTTCAGTTTGAGTTAGCAGACGAAAGGGACAAAACACTATACAAAAAAAGTTTTCGCCTGGTAACTAGCCGTGCAGGTGTAGTTAGCGTCAGCCTCGGCTCCGACGACAACTCGCCAGCCCTGGAAGTTGGCAAAAACTATCAATGGTACTTTACTATCAAATGCAACCCAAAAAATACAACCGATGATGTTCTCGTTTCCGGGTGGATCAACCGCACTGCACTCGCCCCAACCGTGAAAATAGAGTTGGATCGATCGTCCGACAGCCTAGCCAAACTCAGCATATTTGCCCAACAAGGTCTCTGGTACGAGTACCTGGCAACTCTCGCTCAATTGCGTATCGAGTCTCCCAGCGATGCCAGTTTAGCGCTCAAGTGGTCAGCAGTGCTCAACTCAGTCGAACTCGGCAAAATAGCCCAAGAACCCTTAGTCACCAGTGAGTTAACACCCATAACCAAAAAATAATTCGACACCCGTTTCAAACAAGAATGCAACCGTAGCCCCGTGCCCCAAACCCCGATCCCCATAAGTCATTGCCAAATCTAAAATCTAAAATCTAAAATGGTATGACTTCTGGAGCAAGTATCAAAAACCCGGTTTCGATTGCGGTATTTGACAGCGCTACAGATGATTTTTGCCGGCTCCGGGTTTTTTTGTCGATCCTCCTCAATAAATTAAAATTTTTGTGCTCATAAGCCGTTCTGCCTCGCTTGCCTCTTGAGGGCCCGACTGGGGAAATTTTTATTGTTAAATTGCGCTCAATACTAAATGATAAACTGGCAGAGTCAAGCAGCATACCAACTTATTTTAGACAAAATATTAATTATGCGCCCGAGTGCAAATATTGCAATATTTCGGTTGGCGATTTCACTTCTGACTGGGTTGCCGATCGCTTGCTTTTATGCCAATAAAGCTATATCCCAAACTTCCGATATTTCTCAGTTGCCCGTCGCCGCTGACAACTCAGCAGATCCGGGCAATCAAGTATTAGCACTGCAAAAACTGGAAATCAAGCAGGATGAAACAGCAACAAACTTAAATCAGCTTCCCAATGCGATCGAGACCAACCCTGAACCAGAAACACCATCGAACCCCGCCGAGAACAGCCAAGAAGGCTGTTCCACAATCGATGAAACTGCTTGTGGTGCGGGCATCTTGCCCGCAGCCAAAAATCTGGTTGACAGCGATCCCCAATGTCAGAACCCGCTAGATTGTAATTTTTTAGCCCAAAACCCGCAGACGCCGCCGGGAAACCTCCCGCCCGACTTAAACCGCGATCGAGTACCAGATCCGCTGTTACCGTCGCCGCCGACTCAGCCAGATCCAAATCGCGATCGATTTCTGCAACCGGCCCCCCAGCCTTCCCCAGAACCTCCCCAAGTACCGCCAACAGTAGCGCCTAGCCCCCCGTCGCCAGTTCCCCCAACCCTGCCGAATACACCAATTGAGGTGCAGAAAATTCAAGTAGTTGGCAGCACAATTTTAAGCCAAGACGAAATTAATGCCTTAGTCAACCCGTTAGAAGGCCGTTCTACCACCCTACAACAGCTCAAACAAATCGCCGACAAAATTACCGAAATTTACCTCAACCGTGGCTACATCACTTCGAGAGCAGTCTTGCCGCCCCAAACTATCACCGCAGGGGTAGTCCAAATTCAAGTTATCGAAGGCAAGCTAGCCCGAATTGAGGTAGAAGGAACTAAAAGATTGCATCCAAGTTACATCCGCAGCCGGATTCGACTCGGTGCCGGAATGCCTTTAAGCACAGCTTCCTTAGAAGACCAACTCCGGCTGCTGCGAGTCGATCCTTTATTTGACAATGTAGAAGCCAGTCTGCGGGCTGGGGATAGTGAAGGCGAGAGCATTCTGATCGTCCGAGTCTCGGAAGCTAATCCGTTTCAATCTACTTTCAGCATTGACAATTACTCGCCTCCCAGTGTCGGTTCCGAAAGATTGGGAGTTAGTCTGCGCCACCGCAATATAACAGGAAATGGCGACGAACTGGCGGCGGCTTATTACCGATCGCTCGGCGATTCAGACGTGTTTGATTTCAGCTATCGCGTGCCGCTAAATGCGATGAACGGCACTTTGCAATTGAGGGCGGCACCGAACCGCAACAGTATCGTACAACCACCTTTTGACACTTTTGACATTTCGGGAAAATCGCATTTATTTGAAGTTAGTTACCGCCAGCCGCTGCGGAGAACGCCGATCGAAGAATTTGCCTTGTCTGCGGGTTTTACTTATCAGACAGGCAGAACTTTTCTCGGTGGCGACCCGGTTTCTTTTGGCATCCGCCCGGAGTCCAAGGGTGTCAGCACTACGAGCGCAATTAAGCTGGGACAGGACTACATTCGGCGCGACCCGCAGGGGGCTTGGGCAGTGCGATCGCAATTTACGATCGGCACTAGCTTGTTTGATGCTACTCAATACGAAGGTTCCGATCCCGACGGACAATTTTTGAGCTGGCTGGGTCAAGTGCAGCGAGTACAGCGATTGAATGACAAACATTTATTAATTTTGCAGGCAGACTTGCAGTTGTCAGCTAATAGTTTGTTGCCTTCCCAGCAATTTGTAATTGGCGGCGGACAATCTTTGCGAGGCTACCGCCAAAATGTCCGTTCTGGCGATAACGGCTTCAGAGTTTCCCTCGAAGATCGGATTACTTTGCAGCGCGATGCTTCGGGAAATCCTAAACTACAATTAGCTCCATTTTTCGATGCGGGTACTGTATGGAACGTTGCGAACAATCCTAATAAATTAACCAATCAGACATTTTTAGCAGGTGTGGGTTTAGGGTTACTCTGGGAACCGATACAGCGGGTGAACCTGCGCGTAGATTACGCTTTTCCTTTGGTGGGAATTAGCGATCGGGGTGACAATCTGCAAGATAAGGGAATTTACTTCAACATAATTTATACGCCCTAAAACGAGCGATTTGCTGCTCTACTAAACATATAAATTGTCTGTTATGGCAGAGGGGAGATGGGAAGAGTGGGGGAGTGGGAAATGAAGAAAATATTTCCTTCTTCCTTCTTCCTTCTTCCCTCTTCCCTCTTCCCTCTTCCCTCTTTCCTCTTCCTTGTTCAACATCCGATATTAATCGCCGATTTCCCCGACAACCTCCGCAGCAGCCTGAGTTTCGAGCCAGAGTTTGAGCAGCAATAACTCCGCCCGATCGCCCAACACAGTCGCAAACACGCCGTCAGCCCCCTCAGACGTGCTAGAAATCCACGTACCGCGCAGAGTTACTTCTACAAAGTCAGCATCAGCAACACAAAGCTCGATCGCATCGTTGTCGTTTCGGCGGGCCTCGGATTCCAACAGAGGCAGCGCCGGCAAATTCGCGGGCAGCAAAAATGCCGCAGTGCTCGGTTCGACGCTGATGCTTTGACCAACTCGCATAGCCAGCACAACTCGCAGCGCCACTAACTGTTCGGGAGATTGAGCCAAACGCTCGAGGTTAAAGCCCGTTTCAGTGTAAGTCAACTTCAGCATATTGACAGCCCTAAATTTGGAATTAAAAGTTGAAAATTGGTAATTGAAAATTGGTAATCGGGAATTGGGCATCGGGCATTGCGAATTGGGCATCGGGCATTGCGAATTGGGCATCGGGCATTGCGAATTGGGCATCGGGCATTGGGAATCAAAAGTTTGCTATTCCGACCTAAAATCCTTTTCAATTACAGGACTTAATTAGCTATTAACTATTAGCTATTAGCTATTACCAATTACCAATTACCTGTTTGCCCCATGCCCTATTCCCCATGCCCCATGCCGGATGCCCTATTCCCCATGCCCTGTTCCCCAATTTGATATTCGTGCCAAAACAGTTCGGCAAAAGCAACAGTGGGGTGTATGGGGGCCTTCGGCTTAGTTCGCAGAGACATTCCAGCTTCTACGGGAGTTCGATCGCCCTTACGGGAGTTGCACCCTTCGCAAGCAGTCACCACGTTGTCCCAAGTATGCGGGCCGCCCTTCGAGCGAGGCATCACGTGATCCAGCGTCAAATGCCGGCTGCTACCGCAGTATTGGCAAGAATGAGCGTCGCGGCGCAGAACTTCCCGGCGGTTGACCGGGGGCACTTTCCACAGGCGTTCCCTGTTACCAAAAGTCAAGCGGATTTGTTCGGGTACGTGGATGCTGTTGCTGGGCGATCGTACCAGCCAGCCGTTGCCAATGCTAAAATCCAGAGGTTCAGCCTTGCCTGTTACCAAAAGTACGATCGCCCGTTTGATGTTGACACGGCTCATCGGTAGGTAATTCTGAGAAAACACCACCACAGATTGCCTCAATACATCAGTTACTACGGTCACGGCTTGCTCCTCCTCATTTGGATTTTAGATTTTAGATTTGGAATTTGGGATTTGGAATTTTCGATGCAACGCCTGCATTGGCTATATCTAGTTTTTGCCAATTCCCCAAGCCTTTGGGAATTTCTCAAATATCCAATCAAATGCCCCCGCTTCTGTTACGAGAGAAGCGGGGGCTAGAAAAACTGCGTTCATGCAAATTTTCATCCTGTGTTGGTACAGTCGTTTAGCTGTACCTCCCGCTTCGCGTATCTGGATATGGCTGTGCCACTTGCAGACCGTGCCGGCCTACCTCGTTGTCATGAATTTCTGCAATTTGTCCTAATCCACTATAACCGTGTTTATTTAGACCCCGGCCCGCCCACCAGGTCGCTGCGACAGTCGCCAAACCCGTGCTAAAGACGTGCCGTAACGACTCGGAGCGACCTGTGGGGCGATCGCACTTCAGTTTATAGGTGGAGTAAGTGGGGAGAAATTTCAAAGTCGGCAGAAGGTGGTTAAGAGGCTTTCAATCTAGCTGTAAACATACTACACTGATATTACACATATGTCCACCCGTCACGGAGAAAAATTATGCATACCCTACCTAGAACCTCAACCACCGAAATGGAAGTCACCAGCATTCGACTCGAAAGAGAACTCAAAGAGAGACTTAAAGAACTCGCGGGCAATCAAGGCTATCAAGCTTTGATTCGAGATTTGCTCTGGAATTACGTGCAGCAGAAGTCTGGAGAGTATCGGCAGATGTTTTCTCGATCGGATATTCGAGCCAGCATTAATGCCACAGCACAGCAGGAGGAACGCTGCGCGCTTACAGGAGAGTTGATTCGACCGGGCGGGCCGATGTTATTAGGACTGACGGTGCACGGCGAAATGGTGCCGCTGAGTATGGGAAGTATGGCTGGATAAACCAGTTTATCGAAAATTTGTCAGAGCGATCGGCCTGGGGTGAAGGCCCCAGGCGCTGAAGATCGTACTATTTTAGATTTTAGATTTTAGATTTTAGAATTGGGAATGGCTTATAAGATAAGAGTTTGGATCGCTGGTCTAGAGTAGAATTACTTTTGGGAACTGGTATAAAAATACTTCGGACAGTTTTTGATTGCCCACAGTAAAATAAGGGTTTCCAGGCGATGCGGCAATAGAACTACCAACTGACATCATGTCCGGTCGAGCGACCGCGATTTTTGTAGGGGTGGGTTCACCAACAATACCTGCCAACAATCTCCAATCTCAAAAACCCACCCCGACCGGGATATTATGGTTAACCGATCGCAGATGATATGACATCTTGCACCATTTTCAATAAGCTTTTTATGGGCGGGTTCTCCTACCCAACCCTACTCCCCACAAGAAATTGCACTTGCTGTGGAACAGGCCGGAAAGCCTGTTCTTGAGAACGATCCAAGATGCGAGCTACCAACGAAAAATCGAAGGTTTCAGATTACGAACTAAAAACAGTCCGGGCTATTGGTATAAAATCCCGCAGTATTGAAACAACATATATTTAACGAACCACGAAGACGCCAAGAGCACGAAGAAAGATGGAGAAGAAGATAGCTGATGTTAGCGGTTCGCAATTGTGGTAATACAGATGCGGACGCTCCAAAACGCGCGAGAAGAGTGCTAAACTTTCCATCGGGCGTGCCGACAGACGATCGTAAATTTGATGAACAAAATTAAGGTAATGCTGAAAAACCCCTACTTGACTGCTGCGAGTTCGATCGCCCTTCTCACAATTATTGCCGGATGCGCCGCTACTAAATCGCCGGAACTTGTATCTCCCTCTCCTGTAGCTGAATCTTCCCCGCCGCCAGTTAAACCAAGTCAGCCTCAGCCCTTAATAGTCTCTGCTACCAATCCCAAAACCCCCACAAATACCAAAATCCAGCAATATCTCAACGGGTTGGCAGCCCAAGGTTTTGCCAAAGAAAACCAAGGCGTCTGGATGCAATCGGGCAATACTTTGCTAGCCAATCATCAAGGTACCGTTCCTCTGTCAGCAGCTTCTATTACCAAAGTAGCAACATCTCTTGTAGCGCTGCAACAATTCGGGCCGGAACATCAATTTATCACCTTAATTGGTACAACGGGAAAAATTGAAAACGGCGTATTAAAAGGCGATTTAATTGTTGCCGGCAGCGAAGATCCGTTGTTTGTCTGGGAAGAGGCGATCGCCCTCGGTAACGCCTTAAATCAAAAAGGGATAAAGCGAGTCACTGGCAATTTGATAATTGTCGATAAGTTTTACATGAATTTTGAACTCGATCCCCTCAAATCGGGAGAATTGCTCAAGCAAGGATTGAACAGTCAAATCTGGCCCAGCGAAGCCGCCGCCCAGTATCAAACACTGCCTCCAAATACCCCACAACCCCAAATAGCAATTGAGGGTAATGTAAAAGTTTTGTCAGCACCTCCCAATGACGTGCAACCTTTAGTCAAACATTATTCTTTGCCCCTCGCCGAACTGATCAAAAAAATGAATCAGTACAGCAACAATCTCATGGCAGATATGCTAGCGGATACTGTCGGCGGCGCTAAAACAGTCGCGCAAAAAGCAGCAGCAGCAACCGGAGTTCCCCCCGCAGAAATTCAACTCGTCAACGGTTCGGGATTGAGCGAAGAAAATCTCATTTCTCCCCGGGCTGCTTGCGCGTTGTTTATCGCTTTAGAACGCTATCTTAAACCTTACAGCATGACAGTTGCTGATGTCTTAACTGTAGTTGGGAAAGATAAAGGAATACTGTCAGAAAGGCCGCTTCCCCAATTAGCAGTAGTCAAATCTGGCACCTTGGATAATGTTAGCGCTTTGGGTGGAGCGCTGCCCACTCAAAAACAAGAAACTGTGTGGTTTGTGATTATGAATCGCGGGGCAAATGTCGAGACATTTCGCACTCAGCAAGAGGTTTTGCTGAAAAGCTTTTTGAATGAGTGGGGAAGTGTTCAAGTTTCGCCGCCCGAATTAACGCCAAATCCTGCTAGAAATAGTAAGGTATCTCGCAGCGAAATTGTTCAATAAACTGTTGTGCATTTAATTTGTATATTCCGGGCGGGCTAGAAGCCCACCCCACAACAGAGTTTGTAGGGTGCGTCAATCGATTTTAGATTTTAGATTTTAGATTGACTTGCGCGAGATAAATGCTCTTTCTTGAGGATTTTAGATTTGAGATTATCGATTTTAGATTTTAGATTTTAGATTGACTTGCGCGAGATAAATGCTCTTTCTTGAGGATTTTAGATTTTCGATTTGGGATTGATTCCACGGCTCGATCGCGTGGCGGGTACCACCTTTGAAATTCCTGGTCAGCAGAGAAATTTTGAATTTGCAGCTAAAATAATGCAAGCTGATACACCCTAGGAGTAAAAAGTAATTTAATTAGGGGTTTTCGCCCTAGCGACTACAATGCCGATCGCACTTTCGACTCTCCTAATATATCTCTGCAAGTCGTAAGCAACTGTCACCTTCCCAGCAGGCGAAGCGTGAATTAAACCCATATTGCCGTCAGCATTGCGGTAGACTAAACCCGTGTGGGTGACATCCAATCCTTTAATCTCCGTGGCTACCGCTACAATATCGCCCGGTTTTAACTGGGAATAAACACTTTTTATCCGATTTGTCGGGATGTAATTAACAGTAGTTTTGGCTAAGTCTGCTTCTTGGCTGACAATGCACTGATAAGTTGCTTCGTCTTTGACCATTTGCGGGTAACTGCTGCGGTGCTGGCTCATGAAATTTAGTGTTTTATTCATGGGTACTCCGCCCAATTCAGCAGTGATATTTTCCACTGTTTGCCGTTTTTGATTGTCGTTAATCCATTCGGAAAAATAGTGCAACCTGCTGCAATAACCGTTCATTTTACCGTTTAAATACCGCTGTTCTTCTATGCGATTTACAAAATTTTGATAGTCGTAATCTTGTACTGCTACGCCCCGGGCGATCGCCAAAACTGTTTCTACAAACAAAACGCAATCAAATTTATTCAAAGTTACGAGCAACTTTTCTTCGCCGGATTTGTCCAGCAAACCCTCAGCGTAGGGTTTTCCTAGGAAATAATCGGCGATCGCCTGGACGATTTCTCCGATCGAGCGATCGTGCAAATTTTGTCGTTTTGCATACTGTACAACCTTTTCAAAACGTGCTATGTCTTCAGGCTGTGCAGCGGTTTCTCTCTCCGTGTTATTTGAGTCCGATCGTCTCGCCAGCACCTTCAGCAATTCGGAATAAGAAATTTCCGCTAAATTGTTGAAGGGCCAAAACAGACTCGGGAAACTGGAAACAGTTTGCTTGTTTGTTACTTCCCGATTTTCGCTTTCTCCCGTCAAGGAAACCGCTACATCTGCTCCCTGTCCTGCTGTTTGTCGATCGACAACATATTCCGCAGCAGGTTGAGACTGAAATGCCCAAACATCAGGGATCAAAAAATTATTCACGCTGGCGATCGCAAATCCCAAAACAGCCAGACTCAAAAAATTTCTCATGTTTTTCAAAGGATTTTGCTTCAACTGAGTGCTATCCTGAAATTTTTACAATTATTAGAAGTCTCAATCAGCCTAGCAGACCGATAAAATTGGCAACAGCACACTCGATCGACACACTTGTCATTTAGACGCCGCCCTATTATAAACTGATCGTGCGAGTTTGATACCACAACACAATGCAAGTAGAACGCCGACGCAGCCCAATCGGGCCCCAACGCCCAGTCCAGCCCCAACGCCAAAGCAGCGAGCGTCCAGTCAAGTCCCGACGCCAAAGCAGCGAGCGTCCAGTCAAGTCCCGACGCCCAATCCAGACCCGACGCCCAATAGACTTGTTGCAAAAGTCGCTCTCAATTCTTGAAATTATCTGCGTTAATCTGCGTTCATCTGCCTTGTATCTGCGGTTGACCGATCGAGCAAAGATTCATGAAAGAGGTATAATCCAATCCCGACGCCAAAGCAGCCAGCGCCCAGTCGGGCCCCGTCGCCAAAGCAGCGAAGGCCCAGTCCCATCTCGTCGCCGAGTGAGGACGAAATTTTCTCGGTTAAAATACCGTAACATCCTGTGTTTAATTGCCGGGGCGATCGCGATCGGTTGGATTGTCACAATACCGTTCAGAATTCGCCGTCCCCCAGAACCGCCAGTCATCTTGGCTCAACAGCCCGTCTCGCCTCAAGAAACACTCTCGCCTCCGACAATTGAACCATCGGAAAATTTAGCCGCTCGTCAAAGCGAGCCTACCTTTAGCTACAACATCAAAACACCTCCTAATCCTGTTTACTCTCAAGAATTGCAAGGGATTGTTGATGAAGCTGTGAACATTGCAACCAGTAAAGGACTGCCTGCAGAACCGCTATCAATTACCTTATTTGATGTCAGCAATTCCAAAACTCACACTTTTGCCGGATATCAAAATCAAACTCTCCGATTTCCCGCTAGCGTTGCCAAATTATTTTGGATGGCAGCGTTTTACTCAGCCATAGAAAAAGGCCTAATTACGCAAAGAGAATCGACCTTTAAAAACGACCTGGAGCAAATGATTCGCGTCTCCAACAACGATGCTGCTAGCAGGATTTTAGACAAAATCACAGATACAAAATCCGGCGGACGGCTGGCAGGAGAAGAGTTGCAAACATGGCTGAAAAAGCGGACTCAAATTAACACATTTTTCCAGTCTGCCGGCTACAATGATATTCGTATAAGCACCAAAAATTATCCCATATACTATTTAAGGCAAGAAGGTCCAATCGGTCGCGACTTGCAATTGCGGGGCGATGCTTCCCAGCCGATTCGCAATCAAGTAACTACCGACCAAGCCGCCAGATTAATATATGAAATCTATACTAGGCAAGCGGTTTCTAGCGTCGCCAGCCGCAAAATGGCTTACTTGCTGACAAGAGATTTAGACCCCAAGGCATGGAAAAATGACCCTAGCAATTCGATACAAGGATTTCTCGGCGAATCTTTACCAACTAATATTTATTTTGGTTCCAAAGTTGGCTATACTTCCAAATCCCGCAGCGAAGCGGCATTTGTTAGAACTTTAGACGATCGCGCGATTTATATCTTAGTTGTTTTTGCAGACGATCCTGCTTATGCCAAGGACGAAACAGCTTTTCCGGCCATTTCCCGATACGTTTTCGATCGGCTAAATGCTCGTGACCCCAGCACTTTGCAGTGATATCGAGTAGCGCCGGTTGACTGTTGACTGTTGACTGTTGACTGTTGACTAGGGGTCGAAAAACTGAAGGATGGTTGATATCAAATCCGGTAGCATCGGAATTATTCATCTCTCTGTTCTCTTCCTCTGTTTTCTCGGCGTCAAAAGCGGTTTAATCATTCCAATGCAACCGGATTTGATATGAGTGTTGAATGTTGACTCGATTTTACAATTCCGGCGCCGTCAGAAGCTATCTTACGCACAAACAACGGTTTCTGCGAAAAATGGGGACTGGCGACCAAAAAAACGAATGTCTTGACCACAAATCTATGATTTTAGGTAAAACCCGCAGCAAGAAACCCGGTTTCTTATATCCTGTGAGCAAGTCCTAATTAGATTTGTAGTTAGGAAGTTGTTTATCTCTCCTCGGTCGATCGATAACTCTAAACGATGAGTTAAACAATTGATTCACCGGACACCATTTAACTGGGGCGAAAGGATTCGAACCTCTGAATGGCGGGACCAAAACCCGCTGCCTTACCACTTGGCGACGCCCCAACGTCTTAACCTTCAGTATCATAACATTCAAACACGGAAATCTGTCAAGCATTTTGACAATAAAATTTAAAAAATCTTTTTGAAAGCGATCGCCCGCAGCTTTATTCTTTGAGTTCAGGGGGGCGAGCCACCGGGATTTCAATCCTGAAATCCGCTCCCTGTCCCGGTTCCGAGATACACTTCAAACTTCCTCCGTGTTTTTCCACCACTATCTGGTAGCTGATAGACAAGCCGAGCCCCGTACCCTTGCCTACAGGTTTAGTGGTAAAGAAAGGGTCAAACAAGTGGCATTTAGCTTTTTCGGGCAATCCGGGCCCGCTGTCTTGAATCCGAATCACCACAACTTGACCCCTCGACTTTCCTGACTCATCAGCCTCCGAGTCTGGGCCCACCACCGCCGTCGAGATTTTGATCGTCTTGGGTGGGGACTGATTTTCCAAAGAGTCGATCGCATTCGCCAAAATATTCATAAATACTTGGTTGAGTTGTCCGGGATAGCACTCTACCTTCGGCAAGTCGCCGTAGTTTTTAATTACCTCAATTCCCGGCACTAGCCCGTTTGGCTTCAAGCGGCTGTGCAAAATCAGCAGCGTGCTGTCAATCCCTTCGTGAATGTCCACCGGCTTCATCTCGGCTTCGTCGTGCCGCGCGAAGTTTCGCAGAGACAGGACAATTTGGCGGATGCGTTCAGTTCCCATCTCTATGGAAGACAAAATTTTCAGCAAATCCGGCACTATGAAATCAACATCGATTTCTTCGTTTTTGTCGAGAATTTCGGGGCAAGGCTCGGGGTAGTGCTTTTGATACAAGTGCAGCAAATCCAGCAAATTTTTCATGTACTGCTTGCAATAAGTCAAGTTGCCGTAAATAAAATTAACCGGATTGTTAATTTCGTGGGCGACGCCGGCGACCATTTGACCGAGAGAGGACATTTTTTCGTTTTGGATGAGCTGAGCTTCTTTCTGCTGCAACTGCTGCAAAGTTTCCGTCAGTTGGCGGGCTTGAGTTTGAGCGGCTAAGGCTGCCGCCCGGGTTTGGGCGTAGAGTTCGGCTTGGTCGATCGCGATCGCCAGTTGATCCACCACCGCTTGCAGCAATTCCACTTCGCTCGTCGCCCAGGAACGGTGGCTGCTGTAATGGTTGCAAACTACAGCACCCATTTGACCGGAGCGAGTCTTGAGCGGCAGCAGCAGGTTAGAAACAATCCCCATACTGCTCAAAAAAGCTCGCGTGGGCGGTTCGATGCACAGTGCTGTTGCAGCGTCGCCGATCCGGAGCGTTTGGCGGTGGCAAATTTTCTCTGCCAGCAGGGTTACTTGTTCGATCGGGTATTCTGTGAGCCGCTCTTTCAGTTCGGGATTTGCCGCCTCGTGGGTGATTGCAAAGCTTGGCTGCCCGTCTCGCGAGATGGAGTACCACAAAAAGTAGCACTGGTCAACCTGCAACAAGCTGCGAATTTCGTTGACAGCCGTATCTAAAATTTTGTCGAGGTCGAGGGAATTCCGCATCTGGCTGGCGAGGCCGAAGAGCAGGCCTTCCCGGCGGCTCAACAATTCTTCTCGGGCCGCGTGGCGATCGATCGCCACGGCGATGGCGTTAGCCATGCAACTCAGAACTTCTAGCGCTCCCTCGCTTGCCAAAGCGCTACTGCACAGAGCCATCACTCCCACCCAGCGCTCCTCCACAATCAGTGGATAGGCAATGGTGCAAAGAGACGGGTTCGACATTAGGCACACAGGAGCCGTTTGGAGTTTTCCCGATTCGGTTCGCACCCAATCTTCTATTTCCCGTGTCCGCTCTTGGCTGCTAAGTCCTGAATTGGCCTGCAATTCTAACCGCTCTGTCTGCTGGTTGAACGTCCAGATGCTCGCCCCTGTGGCGTCGAGGTACTCTACCATTGCCTCGGTGCAGCGGTGGAGGATGACCGATATTTTCCCGCCTTGTCCGAGGGCTGCACCGACTTTAGCTTGCAGGGTTCCCAAGCGAGCTCGCTCTTGTAGGGACGCTGCCGTTAGTTGGCGATCCGAGGTGTCCCGGGGGCCGGCAACGATTTCTCTGATTTGTTGGGTATCGTCCGCGCGCCCGATGCCCGCTGAAGTTTCCCACACATATTGAGATTTGTCTGTTTCCCCCAGCGTCGGGAGCTTTTTTGTTCCGTATATTGTCCTGCTGCTCTGTGGCGCATGTACCGCACACAAGCTGCAGCGGTTCGAGCCAGAAACTAACTCCGAGATTTGCTGGCCCTTCGAGCTGATATCTTCTACCTCTGGCAACGGTTTCTGAGCTTTGACTAATTGCCAGCGCAGCTCTACCAAACTCGCAACTTGCCGACTCAAAGCTTGCAGAGCTTCTATGGTTTCTTTTGTCAAGTCTCGCGGCACCGAGTCCATGACGGATAGCACTCCCAGCACCTGCCCATCTGAGGTGACGACTGGGATTCCGGCGTAAAATTTCACGAAGGGGTAGGAAACCGTCAGCGGATGCTCGGCAAATCCGACGTTTGTGGAAGCGTCTCGGACAATGGCCGCAGGCGGTTCCTTGAAGGAATTTGCAGGGGGTTCGATCGCAAATTGGGGAGCTACTGGCGGTTTTTGCAGGGAAATTGCCCGGTCAAATTCCGAGTTTGAGTTTGAGCCGACTGCGAACTCTTCGGGAATTTGGTTCAGGGCGCGATCGCAAAAATTCAGGTAACGGTGGGCCAAAGTTCGATCGATACCTAACTGCGATTTCAACCAGTGGCGGTTACCGTCAATCAAGCTCAAGAAAGCAATAGGAGTTCGGCAGATCTGAGCTGCCAAACCGACCAAATTGTCCAAGCAAGCCTCTGGAGCCGAGCCCAGAAGCTGATACAAGTCAATGTTATGGAGCTTGAACACTTTTTTATCAAGAGGAAAGGGTGCTTTCATTATGTGTAACTGCCCGTCTAGTTGCTGGCAACCGCCCTTCTCAATACTTTCGAGAAAAACAAGCTATGAATTGTGTTATGGGAGACTGTGGGCGCAAAGTCGGCGCAGGCTGCTGGCGCCGAATTTAGACTAACCTCTTGACCGATCTGGAAACTTTTGAGTTATGGGAGTTAGAGCACCCCAGATCTAAGACTATATAAATTATACTTCCAGTTGACTATGCTTTTGAATACCTCCGGCTCTCTAAATCTAAGAGCCTCTGTTGGGAGGAAGCACCTTTCCCAAATTTATGACGATTGCTTACCTATAATTTTTTGATCGGTTTAATTGTATTTTAACAGACTTGTCTAATCGTGGGTAGCTGGCTTGCTGGTAGATTTAAATCAGGGGTTTGTGCCACAATACCAGTGTCCTTTACCGAGCTGTGCCTTAGCTTGGACTTCAACTACAGTTAGGAGATGAATTACAAAAGATTGGTAAGATGTTAAACTTTGTAACAATAGTTGTTCAAACTCGACATTTTAGGGTTTATGGGCCCGGATGCACATTTTGCAACTGTTGTAATTGCCGATCGACCACTATCCCAATCCCTTTTTTTGACTTTGAGGTAAAAAAACAGGGGTAAAGTTTCAACTAACACTCCAACGGGGTTGACAATTATTGCGTAGAGGCAACTCTCAAAAAATAACTGCAGGAAGTATGTTTTGTATTTTCAAGAACTATAAATAAACAGGGAGAAGAATATGTCTGCAAGTAGCAGTCAAGTACCAACTATTTTGGCAGTTGATGATAGCGTCGTGATGCAAGGACTTGTTAAACAGGCTTTAAGCAAAGAGTTTCGAGTTCTCGTAACCGACAATGCGGTGGATGCTTTGTCAACGATTTATCACGAACAAATTTCGGTTTTGTTGCTCGATGTTTCGATGCCTGGTATTGACGGATTGGAACTCTGCCGCACGGTGCGGAGCTTGCCTCAGTTTCAGAATTTGCCGATCGTAATGCTGACAGCGCGAGATGGAGCCTTTGATAAGGTACAGGGGCGTTTGGCGGGAGCAACAGAGTATTTAACTAAGCCGTTTGATGCTGATAAGTTGCGCGAGGTAATTGGTAAATTTATCAAAATCAAATAATCGGACTTAGGACAAAAATCAGTTTTGAGTAATTAATGAAGTAATTTGAGTAATTAATGAACTAAAAAGTTGCGATCTCGCTCTCTTATCCTCGACTTCTTTAACAAGTCGGGGGGCGGGGTATTCTGCACTATTTGCGAGGTAAGTGCTAAATTTTTAATTTTGCCAGGAGTAGGGGAGCGATCGCACTGACAGGTAGAACATATTGGGCGGCACCGAGGGCGATCGCCTCCTTGGGCATTCCGAAGACAATGCAGCTAGCTTCGTCTTGGGCGATTGTCAACCCCCCTTGTCTCGCAATAGCCAACATTCCGTCAGCACCATCTCTACCCATTCCTGTCAGCAAAACCCCCGCTGCTGCCCGACTATAAAAATTAGCTACCGACTTAAATGTCACCGTTACAGAAGGGCAGTGTCCCGCAACATGAGCAGCTTCTGAATAAACAAATCTGCCTTGAGAGTCCAATTCTAAATGACGTTTTTCTGGCGGGAAATAAACAGTCCCTGCTTGTGGCAATTCCCCAAAAGAAGCTATCTTAACAGGCAGTTTAGATTCATAACCCAGCCAATCAACTAATCCTTGCAAAAAACCTTCACTGATGTGCTGGACACAAATTATAGGCACGGGAAAACTAGCCGGAAGTTTAGAAATAATCGCGTACAGTGCTTGTGGCCCGCCTGTAGAAGCCCCTATAGCCAATACTTTAATAGTTTGAGCTTTAACATTTTCGTTGGAAAATTTGTAATTAGGAACTGGTGCTTGGTTGATTTTTACAATTTGATTATTATCTTCTGTTGGCGTCTTTTTTGGATGCCGTGTAAATACTTTGACTCCTGAGAGTATTTTAACTTTAGCTATTAATTGAGTTGCTAGGTGAGCGTAATCAGATACCAACCCGCCAATCGGTTTCGGAAAAACATCCAATGCACCAGCCTTTAACAATTGAAATACATTCTGAGTATCATTCGCTTGCACTGAAGCACTAATTACTAAAATTGGTAGCGGATATTTCTTCATTACTTCTTCGGTAAATTCTAACCCGTTCATTGGTGCCATGTTCAAATCCGTACAGATTACTTGGGGCTGAAGTTTGGGGATTAATTCTAGTCCTTCTAATCCGTTGCAAGCGGTTCCTACAACTTGGATTTCTGGCGAGGACTCAAAAATTCGTTTGAGGACGAGCGTAACTACTGGGGAATCTTCAACTAACAATAGTTTAATGGGCGATAACATCAGTTTGCTGGGAAATGGGGAACGGGAAATGGGGAATGGAAAATCGGGAATGGGGAATGGGGAATAGGGCACTTGTACTGCCCTTCGACTTACTTCCCTTCGGCGAAGCTGAGCGGGCAAACCGCGCAGGGCGAGTGGCTGAGCTCAGCACGAGTCGCTCAGTAACCGCGCAGTCAAAGTATTGGGCATTGGGCATCGATGCACTGGTAATGGCGCACTGGGCACTGGATATTGGGCCTTGCTAATTGGTAGTAAATAACAAATGCCTAATAACCAAGGAGTAATGACTAATGACTAAACTAACCTTTTTAGTGTCTCTACCAGCACATCTTGATTGAAAGTACCTTTAGGAATATAAGCATTTGCCCCTGCATCAGCACCTCTTTTTTTATCTTCATCCGATGCCAAAGATGTCACTAAAATTATCGGCAACTCGCTGTATTCTTTTTGCTCCCGAATCTTAATAGTCAGGGCCAAACCGTCTAAATTCGGCATTTGTATGTCAGAAATCACAGCATCAAAATCGCGAGTTTTCAATTTATGGAAAGCATCCAATCCGTCTACCGCCGTCACAACTTCGTAACCCGCACCTTCCAGGATGCGTTTTTCTTGAGTGCGCGTGGCGATCGAGTCTTCTGCTAATAGTATAACTTGTTTTCGGGTGGCAGTCTCAAGTTGGGATCGCGCACCAGAAACCCCACGAGACGAAACTTGCTGGCGTACAGATTTTATCAAATCGTGGGGATTGAGTACCATACAAACCTCCCCAGTACCGAGAATTGTGGCACCCGAAACATTTCGCACCCGTTTCAGCAATTTACTTTGAGGTTTAATCACCACATCCTGTTCGTCTATCAAAGCATCTACAAATAATCCCAATCTTTCCTCCCCTACTTTCAAAACAATACAAGGAATTTTTGAAGAAGTTGAATTGAGGAATTCTTGAGATTTTTTTTTCAGCATTTTGCTCCCTGTTTCCTGTCTAAAATATCGTTTTTTTTGCCACCCTTTTCTATTGTTTAATTCTAGTAAATCTGTTAGATGAGCAACTGATAGAGGCTGACCCTTTGAAAGTATAGTTTCCTTACCTTCTATAGCAAATATCTCAGACTGAGACACCTGTTGTGCCGTGTCTACAAACTCGACTGGCAGAGCATAAGGAATATCTTCAACTAGGACAATTAATACATTTGCTGTAGCTAAAGACGTGCTAATTTGCAGCCTCAAAGTGCATCCTTTTCCCGGTAAAGACTCTACTTGAATACTACCTTTTAGGGCTTCAACATTAGTGCGAACTACATCTAAACCCACCCCGCGTCCCGATACTTCTGTAACAAATTTTTTGGTCGAAAAACCCGGAGTAAAAATTAAAGATTTTACTTGATTTTCGGTCATTTCTGCCAGTTGTTCAATCGTACAAATATTACGTTTGACAGCCGTTTGTTTAATACTCTCTAGATTTAGTCCCCGGCCATCATCAGCAACTTCAATAATAATATTGCTGGCAATATTATAGCCTTTAATTCGGAGAGTAGCCACGGGAGGTTTACCTATTTTTTGCCGCTCATCAACAGTTTCAATACCGTGGTCGATCGCATTTCTAATTATGTGCATTAAAGGGTCTTTCATTTCCTCTAAAATACGTTTATCTGCTGTAGTTTCTCCTCCTTCAATCACTAATGAAACTTGTTTACCTTCCCGTTTTGCTAAGTCTCGAACAGTTCGAGGAAATAAATTAAAAATAGTAGACAAAGGCAGCAGTCTCAGAGTGCGAATTCCTGATTCTAATGCCTCAGCGATTAATTCGAGTCTGGCAGTATCTTCATAAACTCGATTTCTCAAGCGGTTGACTAAAGTTCCGAGACGTTCTAAACGTTCTTCTGTACGTTGATAGTAATCCTGCAATTGGTTAAATTTACCGTTGGCTTTAATACCGTTTTCATCTATTTGCATCCGATCGACAGTCAAGCTCGTTACAAAATATTCTCGGCTCCACTCTTCCCACAAAGTTGTAATTTGTTCGAGCTCTGCAACTCGGTGTCCTAACCGAGTTTTTGTGACAGTAAGTTCCCCTGCTTGAGTCATTAAATCGTCTAAATTTTGAGTAGCAACGCGAATGGTTTCAATGCGGTAAGATGAGGTTGATGATGCACTAACTGCCGACTGCGAAGCCGACTCAGTGGCGGGCCCAGAAGGTGCGGGCAAGTTTTGAGCTGGCAGTATAAATTCTGGCTTGGATTGTAGGGGTAAAAAAGAGGAATTTTTCTCTAAGTTAAGAACTTCAGAAGTTTCAACGTTTGTTTCTAGTTCTTTGGTAGAAGGCTCAGTAAATTGCGCTTCTACCAACGGTTGTTCTGGTACTTGTGAAGATGAGGGATCTACTATTGAGGCAGCAGCCTGTGGCTGTGGCTGGCTAGAAGCACCCATCATGCTAGCGAGGATGTAGAAAGTATTAACGCCGGAATCTTCGCCGGTAACGGCTTCGTGAACGAGTTTCCGCATGGCGTCTAAACCTTGCGAAAGTCGATCGCTAATATCGGAATTCAGTTGAGTTTCTCCCCGCTTGACAGATCCCAAAATATGCTCCATTTGATGAGCTAAAGATGCTACATTTTTTACTCCTAGCATCCCAGCATCACCTTTAAGAGAATGGGTTTCCCGCAACAATTGTTCTAACTTAGCTAAGTCGTCCGGGTGTTGTTCTAAGTACAGCAATCCGTCGTCTAGTTTCTGTAAGTGTTCTTGACTAGCGACTTTAAATACATCTCGAAGTTCTCGATCTTCAATCATCATATATGTTATTAAGTAATAGGTAAGTGAGCAGGTTCGCGGCTAATTGGTAATGATAATTATGTTGACTACTCAGTCGATTATTAATGACTAATGACTCATGATTACACTACTTCTTTAAGATTAAAGGCAGCTTCTGTGAGTTGTTGAGTACCGATTTTAACTTGATCGATGCCGCTGACTGTTTGAGACGCGGATTCCTTCATAGAAATCATGGCATCACCTACTTGCTGAATTGCGATCGCCTGGTGTTTAACATTAAATGAAATTTGCTGGTTGCTAGCAAACACCAGATTGCAAGCTTCCCTCACACCCGTAAAAGCTTCTGCCGTATCTTGTGCTGTTTTCACCCCTTCTGCAACCGTTTTGCGACTATCTTCAGTTGCTTTCAAAGTTGAGTCGATCGCACTCTTAATTTCTGGAATAATACCATTAATTTTCTGTGCGGCTTGTTGGCTTTCATCTGCTAACTTACGAATTTCGCTTGCTACCACCGCAAAACCTTTACCGTACTCGCCGGCTCTGACTGCTTCCACAGCGGCGTTGAGAGCCAGCATATTAGTTTGGCTGGCTAAATCACTAACCAAACTTGCGAGAGTCGATATATTGCCAATCTGACTCGTGCTGTCGTCGAGTCGATGATTTTGCTTAGAAATTGCCACCACAGCTTCTCTAAGATTGAGCATTTGATTGAGAGTTTGATCTACCTTTTTAGTACCTTCTTCGGCTAGATTTAAAGCTTGGCGAGCGGCAACGGCAACAGACTCAGCTTGCTCGGCTGTTTGCTGAGAAGATCTGCCCAAATTTTCTAGAGTTATTGTTGTTTGATTAACCGAGAGAAATTGCCTATTTGCTATTTGCTCTTGCCTGTTCATATTAGATTCTATTTGCAGAGAAAATGACGATACTTGGTAAATCATCCCCCGAATCAGAGCCACAATTTTTTGCAAAAAAAACCATCCAAATCCCAGCACCACAGCCAGGGAAACAATAGCAATTAGTGCGGCTATTTTTTGTAGATAATCAATAGAATAAAATAGCAATTTTTTGGGTGAAGCCTCCACAATTACTAAAAAAATATTTGTATTTTCTTTGCTGGGAAAAACTGTATTGTAGCTAATCACTAAATCCCTATTATCAATATTTCCCTTGCCACCTGAGAGTATTTTAGCAACAATATCTCCTGAATAATCATTTTTGACATTTTCCTTAGTTTTGAGTTCAAATCCCCATGCTTTTTTAGGATTGGGATGAGCCAGATAATACCCATCTTGATTTAAGATAAAAGATTGGTCTGATAGTTCATGATTGAATTTTTTAACTATATCGATCAGAGTGCTACCCAGAGCATTGCTAATCAAAATACCTTGTCTTTCCCCTTTGGGATTAAAAATTGGAGTTGCGTAGCGAATTGTTGGCTTGTAAGGAATTTCTATTTTCCCCCTTTCCTGATTCAGCTCTAAAGAAGACACATAGACTTCTCCTGATTTTAGCTTCATAGTTGCCCGAAAGTAATCTCTGTCTGCTTTATTTTGTAGTTGAGAATCTGGAATAACTTGGATATTTTTGCCGTCAGAATCTACGCGCACGATCTCCTTGCCACTGTTATCTATGTAACGTAATTGCATATAATATGGCTTAGCTTCCATCATGGCTAAAAATGTGAGTTGCATTCGATAAACCCAATCTTTATAAGTTGAATTAGTTTTTTTGTCTACTCCATTTCCTTCTTTAGCTCTAATCATTCCCTGAACAGGGGGAGTTTTGGGGAGAAACAAAATATCGGCTCTCAGGTTTTCCAATTTATTAATCATTTGATTGGCGGTGGAATTAACACTGTCACTAAGGGTTATTAATGCCAATTTTTGCAGGGCTTCTGTTGAAGAAGAAATTCCATACCAACCAACAATAGATACTGGAATCAAGGTACTTAAAATTAGGAGGATGAGCAGCCGGTGCTGCATTTTTTGGAAAAATTTGTTCATCATTGGTTACTGGGAATTGGTTACTGGGAACTTGTACGCTCGCGTAGCAGAAGTATGGGGAATGGGCAACTTGTACGATCGTCGCGTAGCCGAAGTATAGGAAATGGGGAATTGGTAGTAAATAAAAAATAACAGATCCCAAATAATAACTCACAAATCACAACTAACTACACTGCTGACTTGAGATTAGGTTCTGATTTGCCCAGAAACAAGTTATTACTCCCGTTAATATCGCTGGAATTGTAACGAGGCCGATCGCCAAAGCAATTGATTTAATTTTTAAGGATATATTTGGCATTTTTTGGGAACTACTCATAATTCATCCCTCTCCTACAAAACTGCTTTCAAATCTAAGGCTGCTTCATTCAATTTTTGAGTGCCGACTTTAGTTTGACTGATACCGCAAGCGGTTTGGGCTGCGGCTTGATTCAGAGAGTTCATAGCTTGCACTACCTGTTCGATCGCGATCGATTGCTGTTTGGCATTCAGCGAAATTTGTTGAGAACTCAAAACCACATTGTTAATGGCATTGGCAACTCCTGCAAATGCCGCTGCGGTTTCTGAGGCAATATTCACGCCCGATTCCACTGTTTTAGTCCCTTCTTCTGTCACCATTACTGTTGAGTTAATCGCCCTTTGAATATCAGCCACTAATAGATTAATTTGCGATCCTGATTTTTTACTGCGATCGGCAAGTTTGCGAATTTCTGACGCCACCACGCCAAAACCCTTGCCGTGTTCTCCCGCCCGCACTGCCTCAACAGCGGCATTGAGTGCTAACATATTAGTTTGATTGGCCAAATCGCTAACTACAGTTGAGATATTACCAATGTGATCTGTTTGTTCGCTCAACTCTATAATTTGTCCTTGGATATCCTGAACTTTAGTTTTTAAAGTTGCCATTGCTTCTAAAGTTTGTTCTACAGCTTTTGTGCCACCTCCAGCTAAATTCAAAGCTTGCATTGCTTGAACCACTGCTGTTTCTATCTGCTGTGATGTCGCCCTGGAAGATGCTCCCAATTCGTCCATTGTAGTAGTAGTTTGATTTACTGAAGCTGCCTGCTGACTTGCCATCCGTTCCTGTTCTTCCACGGTGGCTGCAATCTCAGTGGAAGAAGCGGCGATCGAGCTAATTGCGCGATCGATAGTTTGGGCAATTCCGGACGAAATCAGCCAAGCTATAACCGCACCTAACACCAATAAAAACACAGAACCAAATACCAATGCCGAGAGCAAGAAAACTAAAGATTGCTTCGTTCTTTCTGTAGCTTGATTAATAGCTTTTACTTCTATTTCGCGAAATTGCTTATTTAGGGTCACAAATTCTTCCACAAATTTTGTCTGTTTTCCTGTGTTAAATATAGCCAATGCTTCGGCTCTCTTATTTTGTTGTACTAAAACAACTATTTGGTTAGAACCATCATAATATTCTTGGCAGAGATCTAACATCCTCTCTAAACGACTTCTCTGTTCCGGATTTTCGATTTTCAAATCCGCACTCTTACCCGACTGAAGAGCTAATTCCCTCCCTGCTTGAAAATCCTGTAAAAACTTCGGATTTTTATTAATGAAATACCCCCGCATTCCCCGTACCATTTGTTCAGCACCTGTGGACATATCATTGGCGTATCTGATAACATTTTCGATTCTTTCTACTTCTTGAAAATTATTCAATACCTGATTAGTAGTTGTATAAACTAGCATAGGAAAACCCAAGTATATAGTTGCTGGTGCTACATAGGCAAGCAGCATTCTATTTCTAATATTTAATTTGATTAACTTAGAAAACATATTTTTCTCCTTAATTTAAGTACGTGCATACACGAATTAGATTGCTCAGTCACATCTCGCTGGAAAAGCGGATTTGGTATAACCCAATACCCTTGGGTTAAAACTATTTATTCCTCAGAGTTCCCCCTCGCATCCCCCGCATCGTTGCGAGGACTTTGAGTAAGTTCTTGTCCCCCCCTTTGTAGGGGCGGTGCCCCCGTGCCCGCCCTTGGCTTGGCTAGGGGAGAGCGAGCTTCACTCAACCGTATTGTGGTATAACTAACTTCTTTAGTCCTGGACGCATTTCAAGATAATTCTCTCATGGTGAGTCCCAATCCTTATCAGTCCGGATCTCTGCGTTGGATCGGGATTGCGAAGGAAATGAAGCATCAAGCGAGATGCTTCACTGGACTCATGGCACATAGGCGTTGCGTAAGTCCTGTTCTTGATTCAAACCTCTTCATCAACAACTACTCCTCCTTTTGTCAGCAGTTTTTGCAAGTTCAGAATAGCCAGAATTTTTTCCCCGTAAATAGCTGTCCCCCGTAGATATTCGCGGTTGGCAGAATGCAGTGCTGCCGGAACAGCAGCAATTTCCGACACATTTAAGTATATAATATCTAATATTTCGTCAACCACTATACCAGTGACTAAATCCCCAACTTCAACAACGATCGCCTTAGAGAGATAATTTGCAGCATCCGAAATATTTAAAGACATATTTAAAACAGTGCGAATATCAATTAGCGTCAAAATTTCTCCCCGTAAATTCATATTTCCCACTATGCGATCGGGAGTGCAAGGAACCGGAGTTACTTGGTTAATATCAGTAAATTCGCGCACTACATCCAAAGGAATACCAAAGTATTCACCATTCAAAACCAACACCGCCAGGGACATATTAATTACAGCATCATATTCCCCCTCGCCTTGCAGCCTCAAATTATTAGCCCGCGATTTAAAAATTGCCTTTTCTTCCGGAGTAGCCTGCGGGCAAAAAACGTGACGATTGCTCAAAATTTTAGAATTTTTTCCTAACAATTTTGCATTTATTTGCCCCTGTAAACTTTCCGTATCCGACTCACCTGCTGTTTCTTGATTACCTGCATTGCTTGGAGAAACAGGCCAGCTTCCTTCTAACTTTTCGGGAGAAGATCGAATTAAGCGATCGATATTCAGCAGCATGATAATATCGGCTTCGCAGCGGGCAAATCCAGCTACAAAATGATGAGAGGCTTCGGAATTGTCTCGCCCGTAAGATAGCTGCGAAGTGATGGCATCTTCTGAGAGTTCCTTAACTTCGCGAACTTGATTGACAATTATACCGACTTTCGATTCTTGCCACTCGATGACGATCGTACTATCTGTCACAGAATACTCTTGCCAAGCGTATCCAAAACGGAGATTCAGATCCATCACGGGCAGAATTTCGCCCCGAAGGTCGATCGCCCCAACAATATCTTGAGGTGCTTCTGCAATTGCTGTCAACTCCGGCAGAAAGAAAATTTCCCGAACGTAGCAGGCTTCTATACCGCAGAGAAAACCGTTCTGTTCAAAGATAAGATACGGTTTAGTTTCCATATTTTAGCGTACAGTTTCTTTACTGTATAATTTTAACAATTTTTTTTTTACATTCATCAGCACTTGACTTGCTGTCATTTTACCCTGTGAATCTATGGGAGTGTTTGGCGGTAGTGCTTTCAGAATTTCACAAGATGAATTGTACATTTTAAGAGCTCTTTTTAGTTGACCTTCTTTATGGTATATATTGCCGAGTTCTATATAAGCTGAAACAAAAGATGGACACATATAAATAGTCCTCTTTAATAAATTCTTTGCTGTTTCCAATTGCCCCTGTTCTTCAGCAATTTGAGCTTGTAAATAATCAGTATATACCGATCCAGGCTCTACTTTTCTAGCTCGTTTACAGTATTCTATTGCCTGAGAATAATTGCCGGAATTTGCCTGAACTTGAGCGATTAAAAAATAAGCATCAAAATTATGCCCCTGCAAGTCTATTGCCTCTTGTGCCTTGTTGATTGCCTCAGCATAATCTTTATTATTAAATGATTTTTTAGCCTCTAAAATTAGCATTTGAGGCGTTTTGTTTTGAGTATTTTCTGCTATTATTTGTTGTGTAACTGACACGTCATTGTTCGGCAAGCCGTCCTCCAGATAGCGAGAGGGCAGTATCTTCCCCAGCGGATTACTTATTTTTAATACGGGCGGCATCTCTATCTCTGGAAAATTGCTGTTAGTAGTAAAACTAGGTGGCATCGTTTCCCCTGTTAGCAATTCACCACTCTCATCGCCCATAGTATCTGCTTTCGGGAATTCCCGAAATGCCGAGTTGGCTTCCCCTACCGTCGCAACCCTAGACTCTATTTGACAGCCTTCCTCCGGTACTGAATCCCGACGCTGATACACCACCGACTCCGGGAAAATCTTGGGTTCAAACTCGTTCATAATTTGACCGTAAACTTCAGCGTGACCGGTCATTAAATATCCTCCAGGTCTCAGGGTATTGGAAAATTTTTTCAGTACCAGTGAAATATACTTATGTTCAAAATACACAAAAACGTTTCTACACAAAATTAAGTCTATGTTATAAATATTTTGATAAATATTAGGAAACTCATCTGTGATTAAGTTTAAACAGCTAAAGTTGACACTTTCGCGCAATTCTAGATTAATTTCCCAATCATTTTGCCTCTGATGAAAATACTGCTGTTGTATCTGGGGTTCAACCAAGCGAAACGACCAATGACTGTAAACTCCCTGGGGCGCTTTTTTGATTACTTTTTCATTGATATCTGTACCTAAAATTAATATTTTCCATTGCTCCCAATCGGGAATCAACTGTTTTAAAACAATAGCTAAAGAATAAGGTTCTTCACCGGTGGAGCAGCCCGCACTCCAGATTCGCAGTGTCGGCTGCATTCCCAAGGTCTTGTGCAAGTTTCTTTTCTGCTCTATCAATTCAGGAAAAATTACTCTTTTCAACAGAGCGAACTGTCCTTTATCTCGCATAAAATAACTTTCAATTGTTGTTAATAGCAATACTAATTCTGCCCATTCATTTTTACTTTCAAAATTTTTTGCGGTTAAAAGTTGATAATATTTTTCGGGTTCTGCGATTTTTTTTGCTCTCATTCTAGTCATAATTTTATGAGACAAACCCGCTCGATCTTGGGATCTAATTCGCACACCAATCTCCGCAGTAATTAAGTTGATAAATAGCTGAACTATGGAATCATTCATGTCAACTCAGGTAGATTAATTTAATAATTTTGGAAGTAGCAACTTTTACCGATCTGGTGCTGAGTTTGTGCTGAGGATAGCTCCAAGGCAGCGGCTCGTCCGTTCGCGAAGCCGAAGGGAGCCGAAGGGAAGTGCGTAGCCGAACTATTGGGAATTGGGGAACTTGTAAGCTCGTGTAGTCGAAGTATTGGTAATTGGAAATTGGGGAATTGGAAATTAGAAATTGGGAATTTTGCCGATCGCATTAACAAGAACACTGTTACAGAACATCATATCAGAAACTTGCCAGCTACTTACAGGAAAAAGGCAAAAGGTAAAAGACAGAAGTCAGGAAAAAATTATCCCTTCTGCCTTCTACCTTCTGCCTTCAAAGGCACTACTCTCCAACTTTAAGCTGGATATATCCGCAAGCGGCGATTGGGTTCTTCCCCAAAACTGTGGGATTTCAGGTGATAGTGTTCCACAAGTTCGTG
Organism: Oscillatoria nigro-viridis PCC 7112; assembly: GCF_000317475.1. Lineage (NCBI taxonomy): Bacteria > Bacillati > Cyanobacteriota > Cyanophyceae > Oscillatoriales > Oscillatoriaceae > Phormidium > Phormidium nigroviride. The sequence continues at coordinate 2,195,400 of NC_019729.1, read as the reverse complement.
CTGCATTTTGCGGACGTTGGGAGAACGAGGCAGGAGTTCCACCGGCTGTCCCTTGGGAATGACAATTTGCTCGACTGCTAAGCGCGTTTCTTCGAGAGCTTCGAGCTCGTCAGAAGAACCGCTGCGGGCGAATAAGGCGAGGTCTGCCACTTCCGGCGTGCCCGGGTCATCCATGTCCAACAGGCGCCGCAAAGCTCTCGCTACGTGGGGAATAGTGCCGGCCTTAATTGTGTGCAGGGGAACTTGGCGAGTTTTGGCCAAGTGCCTCAATTTCGACTGGTTCCGAACGTTCGATCGCAAAGCCAAAACCACGTCAGCGCTCTCAATATCCTTTGTCAGCAGTACCGGCAGGTTCAGCGTCGAAATCACCTGTTCGAGCTGGTGGCGAGCTATGCCGTAAGGATAAACGTGGAGGGGCAAATCTTCGCCGTTAGGGCCGACATTTTGGGAAAAACGTCCCGGCTTAGGTACCGGCTCGACGGACAGGGATTCTTCGAGCAGTTGCTCGAAATACCGAGTCTCAGCAACCGGCGCGCTCTTAGCAGCGAAGTTCTGGCTGGGAGCGGGCATCGGCACCATTTTGCCAGCACTCCGCCACCCAGAGAGCGGTGTGACGGGCCGGATTGCCGATACCGCAGCCGTGCTGCCGGAAGCTGCGATTCCCGGAAACCGGGCGGGGGGAGTTGCCGACTCCTGCTCGATAATTACTTCTCCAGTCTCGCTAACGCTTCTGATTTGCTGGTTGGGTTCCCGTCCCCGCAGCAGAGTGTCGATCGAATCTGCAACTCGCTCGTGTATTACCCAGCGCTGGCGTTCCAGCATTTCGACGGCTATTTCAAAAGTTGGCGGTGATTTGCGCTCCAAAACCGTCTTTTGAGAACCGCGGCGCCTTGCTTCGTCATCTCCCAGCGTCACCGCTTGGATGCCCCCAATTAAATCGGCCAGAGTCGGGTTTTTCATCAAGTTTTCGAGCCGGTTCCCGTGGGCGGTACCGACCAACTGCACGCCCCTTTCGGCGATCGTCCGAGCCGCCAAAGCTTCGAGTTCCGTGCCGATTTCGTCAATCACGATCACTTCCGGCATATGGTTTTCCACTGCTTCGATCATGACTTGGTGCTGGAGTTCGGGACGGGAAACTTGCATTCTGCGAGCTCTGCCGATCGCCGGGTGCGGGATATCTCCATCCCCGGCGATTTCGTTGGAGGTGTCGATAATTACCACCCGTTTTTCCAAGTCATCGGCGAGCACGCGGGCAATTTCCCGCAGGGCCGTAGTTTTGCCGACTCCGGGGCGGCCGAGCATCAAAATTGACTGACCGGTTTCCACCAAATCGCGGATAATGCCGATCGTCCCGAACACAGCGCGGCCCACCCTCAAAGTCAAGCCGATAATCTCGCCGCTGCGGTTGCGTAGGGCGCTAATTCGGTGCAGGGTTTGCTCGATACCGGCTCGGTTGTCGCCGCCGAAGTGGCCGACTCGCTCGATGCAATAGTTGAGGTCTGCCTTGGAAACCGGCGTTTGGGAAAGAGGTTCGGCCAAGGATGGAAAACGAGCTTCAGGTTGGCGGCCCAAATCCATGACAATCTCAATGAGATTGTTGCGCTGCGGGTGCTGCTCTAAGGGCTGCCGGATCTCATCTGGCACGATGTCTAATAATCTGTTGAGGTCGTCTGTAATCTGCATTCGCCTCGATGTGTTCGGTGACTTTTTCAACTTTTTAGTCAGTTGTTATTGGTCAGTTGTCAGTTGTCAGTTGTTATTTGTTATTTGTTATTTGTTGTTGGAATTAACTACTAACTACTAACCACTAACTACTAACTACTAACTACTAACTACTAACCACTAACTAATGACTAAAATTCTTTGAGCTGGGAAACTAGAGAACAAGCTAAACTCACGGCCTGTGAGAGAAGTTCTGGGACGGCTTCGAGCTGAGGTAGCCGAGATGTTTGAACTCCGGCTCCCGGCCGCGCGACTGCCACCGGAACGGCATAGGCTCGATCGGTCTGCATTGTTTCTAACTGTTCTAAAATTGGCGATAGCAAAACCCTGGCATAGCTGCCGTAAGCTACACCTGCAATGTATGGGACAGGGGGAACTGACAAATTTTTCCCGCCATCCAACAGCAGTCCCTCGGCTCTGAGCTTGCTGACAGTGTGAGCATTAGTGCCGCCTGCAAGTTGCACGTATCCCGGCAACTGGGCAGCCAAAACTTTTTGACCGAGTTTGACTGCGGCTCTAGTAGTTCCTGTTCCGATATCTCCGCTCATTGGCCTACCGTCGGTTTGCCAAATTAGCGGACAAGGAAGGGGGGAAATTATTTGATACAGTGTCCGCAAATAATCAATCAAACCGTCTCCATCGGGGCAACTAATTGCTATTACCTTGAGTTGAGCGACCCAGGGAGCTATGCTCGACCAAAGTCGCGCAAAATCTGCCTCTCTGCCTACTTGCGTGTGGATTTCTAGGGCGTCCGCACCGGATTGCAAGATTAAAGGTGCGATCGCGGCGGGAGCAGACACGTAAGAACGAGTATAAATTAGTTGGCTCGGACAAATCGGCAGACAGCGACCGCAGCCATAGCACTGCTGGTCTATCACCCCGGAAAAACCACTGCCAGCACTCTGAAAAACTATTGCTTCGGCTGGACATATTTTTTCGCACGGCCGCCAGCAGTCCGCCGGACAATCGGCTGGGTTGAATTCGGCTTTGCGAAAATGCGGGTCTTCCCCATCGTTTAAACTCACCATCAGCAACGGCAACCCTTTGCCGCCAAACCTGCGGTTATGAGTTCTTGCCTGTAATTCGCTGGCCACTTGTAGGGCTTCTTTCGCTGCGGCGACGGCGGCGGGATCGGCCGCGACATCGATACAGTCAGCGCCTGCTAAGGTGTAAGCCAAGGTGAGATTCCGTACAGCAGGCAGGTGTTGAAAGCTCGCCCCACAGATCAGCTTGAACCAATGGCCATCTTTTAATGAGTTTAGGGGATGATAATGTTCTGTCACCCTTATATGTTAATCCTTTCAGCTAAAAATTACGAGGCAAAAATTTGTACTGAGTTTTCCGACTCAGCCAGATACAAGTATCAAAACGCTACCGATAGGAGTGGGACTTGGGGGGTCAGCCCTAGATGTGGAGTATCGAGCATGACTTTTTTGGCAATCTAATTTTTTAAATAGTTTTTGTTACGGGTTCGATTTTTAATTTTTGGCTGAGGTTTTAATTGCAGACTCATAATAATATCATTTGTTAGCGGTGGGTGCAAGATAAAAGCCGACTATTATTCCAGGATTGAGAGTTTTGGACTCGGAAAACTCGATTCGGAGCCATCTAGCGCTAACCAAAGCACCTGCGCGTATTGAGCGCACTCAAACCAAGGCAGAATGAAAGTTAAATAGCCGATCGCCACTGCTGATAAATCGGTATTTAGCGAGACGATCGCACCGTGCAAGCAATATCCCCACAAAGCAAAACTAGCGATCGCACCCATAATGCCTGTAGAAATAGCAGTATCTAAAATCCAATTGTGAGCTTTATAACTCGGTATTATTTCAGTGCGAACCTGTCCGTTTGGGGCAACATAATCATAAGAAAAATGACCTAAATTCACAATTTCAGGAACCTTATTGGGATTGGCGACGAAAGGATAGGCGATGCCAAATCCGTTAAAACCCCAGCCAAAGAGAGGCCGTTTTTGAATCCCGCGCACAGCGAGTTCCCACAGGGGCGATCGGCTGGACATTACTTGTGCAACAGATACTCGATTCCAGTCCAGAGGTCTAGTAAAAGTCATCGCACTAATGGCCAGCAAACCAATAAAAATACCCGGAATTAATTGTTTGTAATATTGCCGTCCCAACAAGTAAGATAGTGATATAATTAAAGATAAAACTGCTGTGCGAGTGTTGGTAAATAGCAAAGCGGGGAGAATCAGAAATAAAGCGAGAGTGGCAGTGCGATCGCTAATTAATTTCCACTTCCAAGCTACCGCACAAATAACGGCTGTCAGAGTCAATACTATAGCTGCGTGGCCGCGGTGCGAGAAAAGTGCGATCCTCTTCGAGGGCTGCGCTAACGGCTGCTGTCCCCGAAAAATCGTGCTCGCCAAAACATCATGTGCGATAAGCTGACCGTTCGTTGCTGTATAATCAATTTGCCAGTTGACAACTTGCGGAAAAACGCTAACAGCTACAACCGCACCTCCTATCAGCAAACCCCGCATTTGACAGCGAAACAATTCTGGATGCAGTTTTAACAGCAGCCTATTGGTGAGGCTAAAAATAGAAATTAACAGCCAGTACAGCCAGCCGTCTCCCATTTGGTTTTGTCCCCAAAAAGAACGCTCCGGGAAAGGACTGTTTAGGGTAGAAATCGCTCCCACCGTCAAAAAAACTCCCCACAAAATCAGGCAGACTTTCCACTGCCGGGAAAAAGTTAAAAGTTTCCTTTCTTCCCATAAGAATGATAAATTTGAAAGCACAATCAGCAGGACAACAAAAACTTTAGGTTGCGTCCAAATTTCGCCGCGGCTGCCTCCCCAGGGGTTGATGAGAATGAGGCTGAAAGCATATAGCAGAGTGTAAAGATTTTTCATCGGAAAGATAGTTGTGTCACTGTTCGGGCTAGCATCGCGATCGCAGAATCTATGTTTCATCATTTCGATCGGAAAGATAGTTATGTCACTGTTTAAAAACCTCGCTGTCAACTGTCAACTGTCAACTGCCAACTGCCAACTGCCAACTGTTTAACCAGCCTGTCGCTTTTTCCGCAAAATATAGCGCATCCCAGCGAACCATAACAGCATTCCCTTAGCCGCCAAAATACTCCCCGGTTCCGGTACAGCTTCCGCATCAATGGGCTTGGGAATTTGCCGCATCTTGAAACTTCCTTCCCGTTCCTTAAAAGCTAATTGAATTGGAAATGCTGTTTCTGCTGTCGGGCCAAATAATGAATCAATCCCAGTGATTCTAAAATTATCTACTGGATAACCCAACAAAGAAATAAAGTCTAATTTATCTCCCGGACTGAAATTACCGAGAATCGAGTCTCCCACTGCAACAGTAAATTCCTGGTCATCGCCCACAGGGAAATCAAGAATTTCAGTAAATAAAGTGTCTTCCAAAGATTGGAATTCAAAGCCGTAAGTAGTTGGGGGGTCAAACCAGCGGCAGCCGGGAACTTTGTTGAAGACTTGCCAGCCATTTTGGAGAGAATTGGGCAGGATGGGGTTTTGCTGTGTCAGGCCGCGCTTTTCTTTTCCGAAGCCGCCGCCGCCGCTAGTTGCTACGCTAAAATCTGGCGATTCTTGTGGGTCGTAAACATCAACAAACAGCTCGTAATTGCCGGGTGCATCTCACTTTTGCGAATGTGTCAAAAAAGAGTTAAAATGAAAAAGCTAGTAAAATCGTCAAATAAAGATGAGGTAAATAAAATGACACCCTCAGACCAACAACAACTAAAAGCCCACTTAAAAGCGGTAGCAAAAATTCTTTACAGAAATACAGAGCCAACCGAGTTAAAAAGTTTTGAAAGTATAGAAAAATCAGTCCGTCAGAAAATGTTATCAGAAGTTGGTCCAGAAATAGGTAACTTTTTTTTTTCAGCAGTATCAGGAATTCAAACAGGAAAACCCCGAAAAATAAAATCAATAATCGGCTCGCTCGACATTACAGATAATCAGGCAAAATATTTTGGCTTAAAAGCTTACAGTCAATTGAGTCCACTGATGGAAAATTGCTGTCTTTTAATCACTGCTAACGAATCTTATCAAAGCGCCGAAAAAGATTTGGAAAAATTTACGGGGATCAAAATTTCTCACAGTACATTACAGAGATTAGTCAAAAGACAAGAATTGGAATTGCCTACATCTCAACAAGGAGTCAAAGAAATTACATTGGATGGCGGTAAAAGTCAGACTACGCAACGCAACCAAGGGCGAGAGCTGTTACTGGAAAGACTATAAAGCCGTGTGTTTAGATAATATTTATGCGGGAGCGTTTTTCAAAATAATCAAGATTTAATTGATTGGACTAATAGCCAAAATTACTACACCCTATGTATTGTCTAGGAGATGGTCATGCCGGGATTTGGAACATCTTTAAAGAAATTGGAGATAATGAACAAAGACAAGAAATTTTAGATTGGTATCATCTCAAAGAAAATCTCTACAAGGTAGGGGGTTCAATAAAACGATTGAAATTAGCAGAAAGTATGTTATGGCAAGGCAAAGTTGATGAAGTTAGAAATTTATTTAAAGACTTTAAAAGTCAAGCATTTAAAACGTTTTGCAATTATTTAGAGACCCATCGCTGCCGAATAGTGAATTACCAATACTACAAAGAAGAGTCCATAAGTTCGATTGGTTCGGGAACAGTGGAATCAACAATAAAACGCATTGGATTAAGGGTGAAAATATCGGGAGCGCAATGGAATATTGAGAACGTTTCCTCAATCCTGGCTCTTCGCTGTGCTTATCTCAACGGTCAACTTTCAATTTGATGTATGTGCCAAAGTGAGATGCACCCTAATTGCCTGTGTCTTGACCGCGAGCACCTCCACCAGCAGCACGGACATCGAGGTTGATATTCCCACTACTGCCCACAGTACCAGTTAGTGCGGAGGCAAAGCCATTTCCTACAGGGCTACTGTCGTCGTCAAATCCTAGCTGAAAACCTGAGTCATTGTCAGTGCTTAAGAATGTGTTGGGGTTGCAGCGGTTGGAGGGGAGGTCGTTGTTTGTCCAGGCTCTATATTTGGAACCTGGAGTAAGGTCAGAGAGGTTAAAACGGTCTACTTCCAAACCGGAGGCGAGGCTGTCGGAGAACTTTTTAGTGGTTTTAGGACGAGTGAATGTGTTTGTCCATCCCCATGAGATTCCGTTGTAAATTGTGACTTCTTGGTTTGGTCTGAGATAAGCTAGATAAAGTTCAAAATTCCAGTCATGATTATAGATATAACTTGGGTTGGAATTTGTCCCTAAAACGTAAGGCACGTCTAGAAAAGAGTATGATGGTAGATTTGTTTGAGGATTAAACCTACCCAGATAATCAGCCGCTAGATAGAAAGGAGTATTAGAGGATAGATTATCGATTAGATTAAAAGACGTAGCTGTCATCCCATAAGCAGATACAGGCTGTCCGCCCGTATTAACATTTACCCTTTGAATCCAATAAGTTTGACCAAATTTTGGTTCATCATTCGGGTCGGCTTCATAATCTATCCAAATACTAGCTCCAAGGCCCATTTGTTTTCCACTAGGAGGAATACCAAGTTCAGGAAAAATAGACATTTCCTTACCACACTGAGTTATAGGAGCGCAGGGATAGTAAGAAATCACATTAAAAGCCCCTCCTAAGTTACCACCTTGTTTAAATTTCCAACCTTGCTGCTGATAAGGTCTTAACAAATCCAGAAGTGCATCGCTTCCACCTCGTTTTATTTCTTTGATATCTTTTGTTGTAACAGTAATTTTACCGCTGTCGCCAGTGTCGGGAATTGTCACATAGGTTTCCTGAGAAGAACTTGCTGTTGTACCTCTAAGCTGGAATGCAAATACAGGCTCTGTAATTAGAGCTATCGGAACCATTGATGCGAACCAAACTTTAGGTAGAAGTAGAAATTGCATTTTTATAAATCCTCCACATATTAAAAAAAAAGAAAAATTTTATTTGTGATGCGATTGCGGCAATTATTAAGCAAAATAGGTTAGGGTAGTACAAAGCTAAACTGTGTCCACGGACTAGATAAATTACCTGTCAACACTCCCATCAATTGCTTGCGTTCTGCCTTTTCACGATCCCGATACCATCTCTGGGCCTCAGCATTGGTGTAGGTAAACCGAACCTTAGAAATACCCGGTTTGAATCCTCTAAAAAACCAGAGATTACTATATTTGTCAGGTATTTGAAGGTAAATATTTTGAGCGCCCCAATAAAATTTCCCCTCCCAGAAAAGGTTAAGGCTTTCTCCCGCTCTAACTAATGGAAAATCTGATTCAGTCCGAAATACCAGACTAACTTGAATTTTACCTGCATAAAAATTTTCACCATCCACCGCCATAAATTCAGGTGTCAAAGAATCCAAAGAAACGCGAAAGGCTGTTAGGGTATTGTTAGTAATACGAACTCCAAATTGTATAGGAGTATAATTACTAGGTTCATTTTGGGGAATTGTCAATACTCTTTCCGGGACTAGAGTTTCAAGCTTAATACTACTATCAGAGGGCGTTGTCGCTCCTGCGGACCTATGGCTCAGTGCCATTACACCCAAAAGGATTAAAGCCAATAAAAATAAGCCCAAATGCTTCATCACATCAATCAGCTTTGCTTTCTTAAAGTGACTCATCAACTACTTGGTTATATATTAGGACTAATTCATAAATATTTTAACCGTAAAAATACTGATTTTTTACGTGATATTTTTTTGCTGCTACAATTAAAAATACTAAACTTCGATCGCCTGCAAAAAAAAGTATCTTACACTACAATATATAATTTATCAATAAAGTTTCGTATGTTCATCAACTTACCAAGTGTAAGTCCACAAAAGGCATCGCTATCCAACCAGTCCAGACTTTTTCTAATACCTGTTCTTTGATGTTAGTTGCTCTTTGTGCGGAAACGTGGTATATAAGTCCAAGATGATATGTACCGGGCTTGAGGTAATAAAAATAAATGTAGTTGTGTAATTGCGAGCTTTGTGTCAGTGCGCGACGAGAGAGCAATCGCAGAATCTTCAGTTCATTCGATAGTGATTCCTGTAGGGGCGGATTCACCAACAATATCTGCCAACAATCTCCAATCTCAAAAACCCGCCCCGGTCGGGATATTAGGCCCTGTAAAAATTATCCAGCCTGTCGCTTTTTCCGCAAAATATAGCGCATCGCAGCAAACCACAGCAGCATTCCCTTAGCCGCCAAAATACTCCCCGGTTCCGGTACAGCTTCCGCATCAATGGGCTTGGGAATTTGCCGCATCTTGAAACTTCCTTCCCGTTCCTTAAAAGCTAATTGAATTGGAAATGCTGTTTCTGCTGTCGGGCCAAATAATGAATCAATCCCAGTGATTCTAAAATTATCTACTGGATAACCCAACAAAGAAATAAAGTCTAATTTATCTCCCGGACTGAAATTACCGAGAATCGAGTCTCCCACTGCAACAGTAAATTCCTGGTCATCGCCCACAGGGAAATCAAGAATTTCAGTAAATAAAGTGTCTTCCAAAGATTGGAATTCAAAGCCGTAAGTAGTTGGGGGGTCAAACCAGCGGCAGCCGGGAACTTTGTTGAAGACTTGCCAGCCATTTTGGAGAGAATTGGGCAGGATGGGGTTTTGCTGTGTCAGGCCGCGCTTTTCTTTTCCGAAGCCGCCGCCGCCGCTAGTTGCTACGCTAAAATCTGGCGATTCTTGTGGGTCGTAAACATCAACAAACAGCTCGTAATTGCCTGTGTCTTGACCGCGAGCACCTCCACCAGCAGCACGGACATCGAGGTTGATATTCCCACTACTGCCCACAGTACCAGTTAGTGCGGAGGCAAAGCCATTTCCTACAGGGCTACTGTCGTCGTCAAATCCTAGCTGAAAACCTGAGTCATTGTCAGTGCTTAAGAATGTGTTGGGGTTGCAGCGGTTGGAGGGGAGGTCGTTGTTTGTCCAGGCTCTATATTTGGAACCTGGAGTAAGGTCAGAGAGGTTAAAACGGTCTACTTCCAAACCGGAGGCGAGGCTGTCGGAGAACTTTTTAGTGGTTTTAGGACGAGTGAATGTGTTTGTCCATCCCCATGAGATTCCGTTGTAAATTGAGACTTTATTGTCTGCTGTCTTCTCAACCAGATACAGTTCAGCGTCAAAGGTATGACCTATCGAGACATTATTCCTGAATGGATAGTCTTTGAATACACCTGGTTGTAACATTCCTGGAAACTGGAGATCGTAAAATGGATTACCCTGAAAAGATGGAACGTCAATGAAATTATTTGGCTCTCCTTTACGATCGTTTAAAAATTCATAGTTAGTTACCCGTTGAATCCAATGTAGATTGTTAATATTATTGTGAAAGCTGCTGGAAACGCCATTTTCTGCTATCTGGTAAAGGTAATTGAGTTGAAATTTAGCCCCTACGTGAGTAGCTTCGTCTGGGAAGTTAGCCTCTGGTGTGTAGTAAGGCTGATTTTCTACTATCTCAAATCTACCATCTATTGATACCGGATTAAATTCCCATCCTTGAAAAAGGGTTTGGAGGGTCCTCAGAAAGTCACTACTTTGAGCAGGTGGGTCGAGAAGTTTTACCTGTTTTACAGTTATTTTACCTTCAGCCTTAACCGGGTCTTTGTATGAAATGGTTTTAGAGCTAGTGTCACCGCCCAAACTAAAAGAGAATGCACTCGCTCCATAATCCATCAGCCAGAGCAGCAAGCTTGTTGTCAAAAATACCAAGGGATATTGTCGTAATCGCATTTTTTGTAACTCCTTACAAACCACTAATTTTAAAAACTATCAACCAGGGGTGAAATCCTACCTAACAGACAAGTGTGATGTCGTTAAAGTTTAATGCTCGACTAAGTTAAACCCTACAAAAGGCGTAGCTCCCAAGCCTTTCCATGTATCTCCTGAGAGCTCCTGTGTGCAGCTTACTTCTGCTCCAGGGTTGTACCCAATTCTTATCTGATACTTACCGGGCTTGAACTCATCAAAATAGATGAAGCCACCAGAGCGTTCAGAGCGTCCAAGTAAAAGCAAGTTATTTTCCCAGAAGAGTTTGGCATCTAGACTGAAAGTAACATTCTCTCCTGGCTCGACTAACGGACAGTTGTATCCTGCTAGCAAATTTCCTCCGCCGCGTCCTTTCCAACGAAGTTTTTTACCATCTTGTCCTAGAATCTGTAACGTTGTATTTAACTGTTGGAAGCGCAACGAGGTTACAGTTTTATTGGTAATCCGAAGAGCGAGTTTTACAAAAGTTGCAGCATTGGGCTGATTTGAGGGGATTGTCAGGACACGCTCTGGCATGAAAAGTTCAAAGCGAATGCCATCTATTTCAAGTGTATTGCTGTTAATAGATACAGGTTGAACCACTCGAATCGGTATGAAATTCGTAGCTCCCTCACCTTTTCCAAGTCCTTTTACTGTCATAAGCTTCTGCGTTTCTACGTCATAGCATGAAACTTTTCCACCAGGACTGTCATAAATGAATCGAAGCTGATACTCTCCGGGCTTGAGTTCGTCAAAATACCAAAAGTAGCCAAGTCCTGCATCACCTCTGAGTTGAAGCTTATTATTATTCCATGCAAGTCCGCCTGAGCGGAATAATCTTGTTGTTCCTGGCTCCACTAACCAGCACAAATTTCTCATTTTTGACTGTCTATCTCTACTTATTTGTAGTGGCAGCGATCGACCATCTTGCCCTACAAGTTCTGGAATCAATGTGTCGTTGTCAGCTCGAATGAAATTTTGTGTATTGTTGGCAATGCTAACTACAAAAGATAAAGGGCTACTGATATCCAGCTTCTTTTCCGGTATGGGTAAAATAAAGTACGGTACTGAGATATTCATAGAAATGCCTTCCCCTTCAACAGTCTTGCTGTCCGGTAAATCTACGGATTTCAACTCAGTCACCCTGGTTATTCCTATGTCAGAGGGCGCTGTCGCTCCTGCGGACACATGGCTCAGTGCCATTACACCCGAAATGATTAAAGCCAATAAAAACAAGGCAAAATGCTTAATCACATCAATTGGCTTTGCTTTCACAAAGTGACTCATCAATTATTTGGTTATATATTAGGACTAATTCATAAATGTTTTAACCGTAAAAATACTGATTTTTTACGTGATATTTTTCTGGTGCTACAATTAAAAATACTAAACTTCGATGCCTGCAAAAAAAGTATCTTACACTACAATATATAATTTATCAATAAAGTTTCGTAGGTTCATCAATTGTTGCGATAGTTTCATTTTTGACAACTCCTTTGTATGGGGTAGGAAATATCTGTCTCGGCTTGAAATCGAGTAAAAATTGGCTCTTAAGTTCTATTTAGATTCAGACTGAACGACGCGGAACTTCACAAAGGGTGTTACTATCTGACCCGTCCAAATCCCTCGTGTTAATTTGTATTCATATATCTGGGGTTCATCACAGAATAATACTGGTCTAGAATTGACGTATCTCAATCTAAGTTGATAGTTACCAGGCCTAATATCAAAAGTCCATCCGCCACCCAATCCATCATTGCCTCCAAATAGAAGCTGATTGCTCTGCCAAAAAAGTTCGGCTTTCAAGAAAAAGGTTAGACTTTCTCCTGGTTGAACTAAAGGACAAGCCAGTTGCGGAGATTTGCGAAGCATACCTCTACCCCCAGAACGCCGTAATAAATTGCCATCAGCATCCACTATTTCTAATGGAAATATCAGAAGGGGATCGAGTGGAGGAAAGCGAATCGGGTAAGGTGTATTGTTTGTAAGTTGAAAACCGATCCGAACAGGAGTAGTAGCATTTGGCTGATTTTCAGGTATGCGCCACACCCGGTCTGGTACTAAAATTTCCAACCGAATACCATTTCTTTCAACTGCATTGCTATCGATATTGCTATGTGTTGATTCAAAGGATGTCAATTCAGTTGCCCTCCCCAGTTCCGAATCAACAGCCCCAGCTAACAATCTGGGTACATGGCCGAGCGCGATTACACCATTCGTGTCAGGTTGTTTTTTGGGGAGGGTCAATACAGGCTCTGGCATTATGCTTTCAAAGCGGATGCCATCAATTTCAACTGCATTCTTGTTAGTCGCTTCTACAGATGTCAAGTTATATCCCCTCTCACTTTCCACCTCTTCGATCGCAAGAACTTCTCTAGGCACATTACTCAATGCCACTAATCCCGAAAAGATTAAAACAAATAAAAAAAGAAAAAAGTGCTTCATCACATCTATCGGCTTTGCTTTTTTAAAGTGAATCATCAACTACTTGGCTATATATATTAGAACTAATCGATTAATGTTTTAAGCGTAAAAATACTGAATTTTTGCGTTATATTTTCCCTCCCACCTGCATTAAAACCACTAAGTTGCACTCTCATATTAATTTTACAACCGCATATTTACTGATAATGCGTTCCGATCGTTCGACTTAATCAATAACAATTATTAAACCTGTTTATGCTTCCGCTGAAGTCGTTAAGGCTCAATCTCTACTAAGTTAAACTCTACAAAAGGCGTCGCTCCCAAGCCCTTCCACGTATCTCCGGAGAAATTTTGAGTGCAGCTTACTTCTGGAACTCCAGGGCTGTACCCAATTCTTATCTGATATTTACCTGGCTTCAGCTCATCAAAATACCTGAAGCCACCAGAGCGTTCAGAGCGTCCAAGTAAAAGCAAGTTATTTTCCCAGAAGAGTTTGGCATCTAGACTGAAAGTAACACTCTCTCCTGGCTCGACTAACGGACAGTTGTATCCTGCCAGCAAATTCCCTCCCCCGCGTCCTTTCAAACGCAGTTTTTTACCACCTTGCTCTAGAATCTGTAACGTTGTATTTAACTGTTGGAAACGAAACGAAGTTGCCGTTTTATTGGTAATCCGAAGAGCGAGTTTTACAGGAGTTGTAGCATTGGGCTTATTTGAGGGGATTATAAAGACACGCTCTGGCATAAAAATTTCAAAGCGAATGCCATCTACTTCAACTGTATTGCTGTTAATGGATACAGGTTGAACTACGCGAATCGGTATGAAGTTCGTAGCTCCCTGACCTCTTCTAAGTCCTTTTACTGTCATCGGCTTTTGCGTTTCTACGTCATAGCATGAAACTTTTCCACCAGGACTGTCATAAATGAACCGAAGCTGATATTCTCCGGGCTTGAGTTCGTCAAAATACCAGAAGTAGCCAAGCCCGGCATCACCTTTGAGTTGAAGCTTATTATTATTCCATGTAAGTACACCTGAACGGAATAATTTTCTTGTTCCTGGCTCCACTAATCCGCACAAACTTCTCGTATTTGACTGTCTATCTCTAGCTTTTTGTAGTGGCAGCGATCGACCATCTTGCCCTACAAGTTCTGGAATCAATGTGTCGTTGTCAGCTCGAATGAAATTTTGTGTATTGTTGGCAATGCTAACTCCAAAAGATAAAGGGCTACTGAGATCCAGCTTCTTTTCCGGTATGGGTAAAATAAAGTACGGTACTGAGATATTCATAGAAATGCCTTCCCCTTCAACAGTCTTGCTGTCCGGTAAATCTACGGATTTCAACTCCGTCACCCTCGTTATTCCTATGTCAGAGGGCGTTGTCGCTCCTGCGGACGCATGGCTCAGTACCATTACACCCGAAAGAATTAAAGCCAATAAAAACAAGGCAAAATGCTTCATCGCATCAATTAGCTTTGCTTTCACAAAGTGACTCATCAACTACTTGACTATATGTATTAGCACAAATACATAAATGTTTTAACCGTAAAAATACTAATTTTTTACGTGATATTTTTATGATGCTACAATTAAAAATACTAAACTTCTATCGCCTGCAAAAAAAAGTATCTTACACTACAATATATAATAATTTATCAATAAAGTTTCGTATGTTCATCAATTTACTAAGTGTAAGTCCACAAAAGGCATCGCTATCCAACCTGTCCAGACTTTTTCTAATACCTGTTCTTTGATGTTAGTTGCTCTTTGTGCGCCAATGAGGTATCTAAGTCCAAGATGATATGTACCGGGCTTGAGGTCATAAAAATAATAGAAGCCTCCAGCTTGGTATCGATGTTAGAACCCCGACTTCTTAGAGAAGTCGGGGTTCTGGGTGTTCTGTTTTTTGAGCTTAGTCTGCTGGTTACTTGCTAAGCCGCTTGTAAACCGTAGCCAAAGCATGGCTATCCCCCACATTTCCCGGAAACAAAACCACTGGTAAATTGGGAAACAGAGGATGGTCGGCCTCGGTTTTCACCACCGAACAACCTGCGATAATTTGACCGATTTGCCTGACACTTTTCAGCGACAAACCTGTACTCAAAACATCATTAGAAGTAATGCCGCCCTTGCTAATCAAAAACCCGATCGCGGCAGGCAGTCCCCGCACAATATCCATCAATAAAGCAGAAACAGCCTCTCCAAATTTTAACCTAATTTCTGCATTTTCAAATTGTAGTTCCTGGCGGCTGGTATAAATTACAGGCGTTTTACCATCGGCATGAGCAGTGCTGGCTTTTTCGAGAATTTCATCGAGCATTTGGGTGCGATACTCGGGTGAATCTTCTAACAAGTGAGATACATCTATTTCAATGCTAACTGTATTGGGTTCTTTTAACAAGCGCTCCAATTGTTCAGTAGTTTTCTTAACGTGGGAACCAACTATTACTGCACCCGGTTTGCCATCCCTCACGTATTTTGCCATTTCGTCGGCTGCGACTGGCTGCGGGCCGAGGTCAGCTAAGGATGTTAAAATACTCGCTGCGCTGCGGAATAAAAACTTTTTGCCTTGACTGACTGCATTGAGAATGTGTTTGGCAAATGTGTCTAAATCGCCTTGGCTTTGACCGTCAACAACTGCACATTGGTTGTCTTCCATCTCCATCAGTCGATCTAAACTTCCGTAGCGAATGTCTGCGAGTAAAATGCGATCGACTGCATCAGCCCGGATGCGACCTTTGGTTTTTTCTTCTACATAGTCTGGCAGGTAACTGTGACTGTAGCCGAAGACTGAATCTTTGGCAAATTCGGTTTCGTGTACTGGTGTCGGGACGCTGTTAACTATTAGGTAGTGGACGCTGTGGCGGGTAATTCTGCCTCCTTCAAAAAAGGCGGGAATTAGAAAATGGGCGTCGAAAGGGCCAAGTTCTTCGGCGATCGCGTCGGTTTCGATGGGATAGTGACCGCGCAGGGTAGAATCGGAACGGCTAACTATTAGGAAGTCTTCGATTTCTTCGCTGGCGATCGCCCTTTTGAGATTTTGGCACACTTCGCGGGTGACGGAGGCTGCTTTTTCGGGAGTTAGCGATCGAGTATTTGTCAGGATGAAGAAAATCGGACACTTGTCCCGCAGCCCCAAACGCAGGGTGTCTTCGTCCCAACGTGTCAGCAGCAAGCAACTGTGCACGGTTTGAGAACCAGTCGGATCGTCGTCGAGAACTATAATCTTGGGTTTAACAGAAGACATACTGACCTGGTTGTTAACGTCACCTTTCCAAGATATCCTTACCTGTTACGTAACAGGAAAAAATTTACAATAATTATGATATTTTTTCAACAATTCTCCTAATTCATAATTTTAAAAATGTCTTTGAGTTCGAGTGGAACAGGCATCCTGCCTGTTGCGGTTCAGTAAGCTGCATATTGCTACTGGGTAAGAGGCGCACGCAGCCGTGGACGCTACTAACTTTTGCCCTTTTTAAAATTAGCAGCGTTTCGATCTTGCAACTTTTTCATTTCTGCTTGAACTCCCACGGCTACCTGCAAAGCTTCGTTGAGCAATCGTCCCGGCTGGCTCGATCTATCGCTAATTTGCAGGGCATTCAAAGTTCTCAAATTATTGGCAAATAATTCGGAGTTAGTATCGACAAATTTTTTGTTTTCCCTGAGAATTCTCTCGGTTTTCAAAGCTCTAACTAAGTCGTCTCTGATTAGCTGCAAGGCTGCAATAACTTTTGCTCGATCGCCGATTTTGACTCCCGCATTGCCAGCATCTTCTATCCGATCGTTAATGGCAAGCGCTTCGATTATACCATTATAGCGATCCACATCATCAAAAAGATTGATTAAATCTTTGTTTTGCCGACTGCACCGAATTTTCCACGCATCCTCAAAGATTAAACCAACTATCGCAGCGAAGTGCAGGGCGAACCACAACAAATAAGCTCTAGGAAATATCGCAACCAGCAGCCAACAACTGATGAGAACCAAAAAAATTAAACCGACTGTTTTCAAAGCTTCGCGGGCAAACTTAGTCGCTGTCGGCGGCCGGTATACGCGATCGGGCCCGACGCCTGTGAGGTGCTTGAGCTCACCGACAGTAATTTCTAATCCCTGAATGTCAGCTCGCATAAATCTTCACAAATATTGGTTAATTATAAAGTTTTGTAGTAGAACAAGGGGCTCGTCTACAATAAACCTAACACTTTTTTCAACCAAAACAGCACTATGTCCGCACGTCCTATCTACCTCGACAACCACGCCACAACCCCCGTAGATCGACGGGTACTTGATGCGATGCTGCCCTATTTCACCGAACAATTCGGCAACGCAGCCAGTATCAACCACGCCTACGGCTGGGAAGCAGAAGCAGCGGTAAAACAGTCACGACAAATCATAGCAGAAGCGATCAACGCTTCCCCAGAAGAAATTGTTTTTACCAGCGGCGCCAGCGAAGCAAATAACTTAGCGATCAAAGGCATCGCCGAAGCTTATTTCAGTAAAGGAAAGCACATTATCACAGTAAAAACCGAACACAATGCAATTCTCGACCCCTGTACCTATTTGCAAAAATTGGGGTTTGACATTACTGTTTTACCCGTGAAAAGCGACGGGCTGATTGATATGGGCGATTTGATCAAAGCGATTCGGGCAGAGACTATTTTAGTTTCAGTGATGACGGCTAACAACGAAATTGGCGTCATCCAGCCGATCGCAGAAATTGCAGCAATTTGTCGCGGAAATGACATTCTTTTTCACACAGATGCGGCACAGGCGATCGGCAAAATTCCCCTCGACGTACAGGAGATGAATATCGATCTAATGTCCTTGACAGCCCACAAAATTTACGGGCCAAAAGGCATCGGTGCTCTGTACGTGCGCCGCAACAAACCGAGAGTGCAGCTAGCGCCGCAAATGCACGGAGGAGGCCACGAACGGGGAATGCGATCGGGAACTCTCTACCCACCGCAAATAGTCGGGTTTGCCAAAGCAGTGGAATTGGCAATTGCAGAAATGCCGTCGGAAACAGAACGAGTTGTTAATTTGCGGCAGCGTTTGTGGGAAAACTTGAGTGAATTGGGTGATGTTTTTCTCAACGGTCACGCTACGAAGAGATTGCCGGGGAATCTGAATATTAGTGTAGGCGGCGTTGACGGTCAAGCGTTGATGTTGGGTTTGCAAGCGGCGGCGGCAGTTTCTTCGGGATCTGCTTGCACTTCGGCGAAAATATCTCCATCTCATGTTTTAGCAGCGATCGGGCGATCGGACAAATTAGCTTATGCTTCAATTCGGTTTGGTATTGGCCGGTTCAATACCGAAGCAGAAATAGACGCAGTTTCCGAACACGCGATCGCAACTATTCAATCTCTCCGACAAGCTCAAAAAGTCAATCAATTTTAGATTTTAGATTTTAGATTTTAGATGGGAGAATTGAAGTTAGGAAGTAGTTTTGAGTTTTAAGTTAAATCACTTAAAACTCAAAACTTTTCCTCTTTTTACCACCGAGTATAATTGGGATCGATCCCTTATTTAGAACCAAACACCTCGCGCACCCGATAAATAGGTTTTCCCTGCGACTCGTGATAAGTCCGCATCATCACTTCCGCCAGCAAACCAAAACAAAATAACTGCACCCCAGTTAACAGCAAAACCACAGCCAAAATCAGCAAAGGACGGTTCCCAATACTTTCACCAAAACCCAATTTTAAGACTGTCAAATAAATTCCTAAAACCGTTCCCAACGTCATAGAACTCAGTCCCAAAAGTCCAAAAACGTGCATCGGTCGAGTCAGGAACTTTTTCATAAAAGAAATAGTTAACAAATCCATCAACACCCGAAAAGTCCGCCAAATTCCGTACTTACTTTGACCGAAACGGCGGGCGTGGTGTCGCACAGGCAGTTCTGCAATTCTCGCCCCTTCAATAAACGCCAAAGCAGGCAAAAAGCGGTGCAATTCCCCGTACAGATTCAAGTCGGCTACCAACTCGGATCTATAAGCTTTCAAAGAACAGCCGTAGTCGTGCAAATTTACGCCGGTAACGCGACCAATTAACCAGTTCGCAATTTTAGAAGGAATCAACCGACTGATAGTATTGTCCTGCCTATTTTTCCGCCAGCCGCTAACTAAATCGTAGCCTTCATCTAACTTTGCCAACAATAGCGGAATATCAGCCGGGTCATTTTGCAAATCGCCGTCAAGGGTAACAATAGCACGGCCGCGAGCGCGATCGAAACCTGCGGACATGGCAGCAGTTTGCCCGTAATTGCGGCGCAAAATTACAGCACAAAGGTCATCGCGACTGCTGGCTAACTGCTGGAGAAGTTCACCAGAACCGTCCTTAGAACCGTCATCTACACAAATAATTTGATAGCTGAGTCCAGATGGTTGGATAGAAGAGGCGATCGCCTCAATCAAATGAGGCAAACTTTCCACCTCATTATACACCGGTACCACCACCGAAACGTCGAGAACAACCTCAGCCTCAGCTTGCTGTCTCGCCAATTTTTCCAAAAATAATGCAGCGTCCATTTATTTATTCGATAACATTAGTAATCATCGGTCATTAGTCATTAGTCATTAGTCATTAGTCATTAGTTATTGGTTGTCCTATGTTTGTTCTTAGTTGTTGGTTTTAATTACCAATTACCAATTCCCGATGCCCGATGCCCGATGCCCGATGCCCGATGCCCGATGCCCAATTCCCTATTCCTAGGTTGATAACTTGCCACAACTTTACCATATCCCCGCAATTGCTGGTAATAAGCTTGACTGACTTCATCTCCATTCTCCGACAAAACATCGATACCGATACCGTTGCGACCTTGTGCTTGTCCCGAACTGTGAATGTAGCGATTATCTCCGAGATACAATCCTACGTGAGTTGCTTTTTCCGGCGTACCAAAAAATACTAAATCCCCCGGTTCTAAAGCACTGATACTAACAGGTTTAGTAAAAGCTTCCTGCTGATAAGCATCCCTCGGCAACCAGATGCCCGCTGCCACAAAAGCCGCTTGCATCAAGCCCGAACAATCATAATTTGGCCCGACAGTACCGCCCCAAAGATAATAATTGGATTGGTTCATAGCCTCGCGAGCGAAAGTAATTACAATTGGTAATTTTTCCTGGATTTGGGCCTCAGAAAGCACCAGAGGATGATACACGGTTTCTGTCGGATCGAGCAACTCAACATCTCGAATATCCAGCCATCCCGGATAATCATCTTCGCACAGCCGCACCATCACAGCCGTTGTATCCCTCTGAACCACCGAGTCTATGCCATTTATCCCCCCCTTAATAAGGGGGGGCTGGGGGGGGTCAACTACGCGCAACTGTCGCCCCAGCGCTGCTTGAGTTGCCAATCGATCGCACTTGGGGGAATCGTAAATATTTATGTGCGATCGGGCCCGGTACTCCACAACATCAGATAATTGATAATTGGCCATTGCTAATTGCTCATTGTTTGCTGTTAATTGTTCGCATTTATTGTTCGCATTTAACGATAGATTGCCATTAGCTGCTAGCCGTTAACCGTTAACCGTCAGCCATTAACCATGACATTTTTTCACAAAGACGAACAATTAGAAACCCTCGGCAGTAGCATTATAGACTCCGCATTGTCAGAATTTACAGGATTAAGTGGCGATCGTCTAGCCATTACCTGGATAGTCTACGATCCGCCGGTGCGAGTCAATACAGGTGGCGGGCTGAGTGCAGAAGAATTTTGGAAATATCAACCGCGAGGTTTTAGCGCCAGAGCTTCCGAACGAATTTATCCCGCCAGCATCGTCAAATTATTCTACCTCGTTGCCATCTGGGAATGGGCGCAAAAAGGCATGATTAAAACATCGCCAGAATTAGAACGCGCCGTCCGAGATATGATAGTTGATTCCAGCAACGACGCCACCAGTTTAGTAGTAGACGCGCTCACCGGCACCACCAGCGGCCCAGAATTATCACCAGGCCCCTTTGAAACTTGGAAACAGCAGCGAAACATCGTCAACCGTTACTTTCAATCATTAGATTGGCCGGAATTACAAAATATTAACGTCAATCAAAAAACCTGGTGTGACGGCCCCTACGGTCGCGAGCGAGCAGTTCTGGGAGAATTAATGGAAAATAGAAATATGCTGACCACAAATGCAGCGGCGCGTTTGCTGCACAGTATAATCGGCGGCGTAGCTGTTTCTGCCAAAGCATCGCAAGAAATGATGGGTTTAATGAAACGCAGTTTAGACCCAGCAGAATTACAGGCAGATCCCGAAAATCAAGTAACGGGTTTTTTAGGCGGCGGATTGCCAGAATCAGCAAAATTGTGGTCAAAAGCGGGACTGACAAGTCAAGTGCGTCACGATGCTGCTTATATTGAAATATCTGGCTTGCGGCCGTATTTGTTGGTTGTATTTACCGAGGGTAAAGACAATAGCAAGAATGAAGAAATTTTGCCATTTATATCGCGGCAATTTGTCGAAGCGATGAAAGTGCTTAATTAGCTAGACAGACGGGAATCCCCACACCATACCGATCAAGGTTGGTGTGGGATGAAAGGCGCGTGAGACGAGGATTCCATCTGTCCACAATCTCAAGGCGCAGCTTTGAGCGGTGGACAGATGGATGACGAGACGAACAAATCTTATTCTACAGGTCTATCTTGCCCCTCAATATACTTCTTTAATTGCTCAACCGTCACGCCACCACATGAAGCAATAAAATATCCATTTGTCCAAAAAACATCTTTCCAGTAAACTTTTTCAACTTCATCTACAAACTCTTTCCGCAAATAGCGACTAGATACAGTCTTAAGATTGTTGATAAGCTTACTTGGTTCAGTTTGCGGTGTATATTGAAGCAGCAAATGTACGTGGTCACGCTCACCATTAAATTCTACCAATCTTCCTTCCCATTTTTCCATTAAGTTCTTGAAAATTTCCTCAAGCCTAGACAACATTTGATCGGTCAGAACTTTCCGCCGATACTTGGTTGTCAACACTAAATGACACTTGAGATCGGAAACTCCTCTGGCTTTATGGATAAAATCTGTACTCATAGACTTGACACCAAACAACATTCTCTGATAAATTAACACTAATTAATGCGTATCGGCTACGATGCAATGAAAGCGACCTACCAGTACCAGTTCTATCCCGACACTAATCAAAAGTTAACCCTCAACCATTGGCTGAGAATCTGTCGCTATTGGTATAATCGACAGTTAGGTGATCGATTTGATTGGTGGGAGATGAACCGCACTGCTATAAATGCTTGTCCATTGATTGCTAGCATCTCTGCGCCCCGTGCGAAGCCCAACTACTACTCCCAAAAACAACAATTGCCCGTCATTAAGAAAGACCTAGTAAAAGTTTTTCATAGTGGCGAACTTTTGGATTTTAAGCAGGTAGATTCAACCGTACTGCAAGATGTCTCTAAGCGAGTAGACAAAGCTTTCGAGCGGTTTGTCATAGGGGATAGTAAGGGCGGAAGATCGGGTAAACCCCGCTTCAAGACTGAGGCAGACTACCGGACGATGACTTTTTCTACAGCTAACAGCGACTGGATTAAGTTGGTTCGTAAGAATTGGCTTTATATCCGACTGCCAAAGCTAGGCATCATAAAAGTTCGGATGCACCGTCTAATCCCTGATGGGTTTAGCGTCAAGCAAATCAGCGTAACTAGGAAGGCTGACGGTTGGTTCATCCAAATAATGCTTGAAGACGCTTCAGTACCGCAGTTTATTCCTGATAAAATTACCCCAAACTGGAACAACTCGATCGGGTTGGATGCGGTACTGCATGAAGATGTCTACCTGGCATCATCATCGGGCGAAAAGTTGCCTTCGTTAAAACCACTTCGTAAAAACCAATCTAAGTTAGACCGCATTTCAAGGAAGCGGAATAAGCAAAAACGTGGCTCTAAATCTCGACGAAAATTAGCCAAAAAAGAAGCGAGACAACACCAAAAAATAGCGCGTTCTCGCCAAGACTTCCATTACAAAACGGCTCACAAACTTGTCAAGTCTGGAGCTAAGTTTTTCTTTCACGAAGATTTGAACTTAAAGGGCTTAACAAAGCGGAATAAAGTTAAGCAAGACGATGAGGGTAATTACCTTCCGAACGGTCAATCAGCAAAATCAGGATTGAATAAATCTTGGTTGGATGCTGCGTTCGGTCAATTTTTCAAGACGCTGGAATACATAGCCGAAAAAGCTGGATCAGTCGTCGTTTCGCAAAAACCTGCTTATACTTCAATGGTTCTGTGCTATCGGAATGAAATCATTTTTACCGATTGTGGGATACGGAATTATTGGGATGAGCAAAACTCTCTGATGGTTGATCGCGATATTAATGCTGCGATAAATCTAAAGAGACTTGGGTTGGACATTTTCCCAAGTATAAAACGCCGTAGCGGGAATCTTTCTGTGGTGGGAACTATGGATGACCGTACCGTAAAGGAAATCTTGCACACCCTTCATCGGGCTGCTAAGAAGCCCACATCATAACTGTACTCAGTTTGATGTGGGAGTATGTCACAGCGAAACTTACGCAAAAACTGCTTTGCAACACTGTTATAAATAATACCCTGAAAACCCCGCGACTTTAGTCCGGGGATGAAAGGGACAAAGAGGCTTTAGCCTCCCAGTCTATTTTCTGAGCTCTCAGGATGGCGCTGTCAAGTAAAACCATGTAAATCTTTGTGAACAACTAGAGGGATGTTAAGCCGACTCTGGTAGCATAAGACTATCGTGATGAGGTCGAAGTCATGTTAGTTTTTGAGTTCAAAGCATACGGGAAAAAACAGCAATTTGACGCTGTAGATGAAGCGATTAGAACGGTGCAGTTCATCCGAAACAAAGCACTGCGGTTTTGGATGGAAAACGAAAAAGTTGATAAATACGCATTGAACAAGTATAGCGCTGTTTTAGCTAAGGAATTTCCGTTTTGCGATGACTTGAACAGCATGGCTCGACAATCTAGCTCAGAAAGAGCGTGGTCGGCAATCTCCCGATTCTACGACAACTGCAAAAAGAAAGTCCCAGGAAAAAAAGGGTTTCCGCAATTCCAGAAAGACAACCGCTCGGTAGAGTACAAAACTACGGGCTGGCGTCTGGCAGATGACCGGAAATCAATCACTTTTACCGATAAAAAAGGAATCGGCAAACTTAAATTAAAAGGAACCCGCGACTTGCATTTCTACCAGCGCAGTCAAATCAAACGAGTACGCTTGGTGAGACGGGCAGACGGATATTATGTCCAGTTTTGCATTCAAGTTGACCGTTCTGAAAAGATTGAAATCACGGGTAACGCCATCGGGTTAGATGTAGGACTTAAAGAGTTTTACACTGACTCAAATGGTATTGCAGTTGATAACCCGCGTTTCCTCCGCAAGGGAGAACGCAGGTTGAAGAAAGCCCAAAGACGAGTTTCAAAACGAGTTAAGGGTTCGCAAAACAGAAAAAAAGCTAGAGCAATTCTAGGAAAGCGCCACCTCAAAATAAGTAGACAGCGTAAAGATTTTGCCGTGAAGTTGGCAAGATGCGTCATCCAGTCTAACGACTGTGTAGTCTACGAAGATTTGAGGATTAAAAATATGGTGAAGAATCACTGTCTGGCAAAATCGATTAACGACGCTTCTTGGTATACGTTCCGAATTTGGTTGGAATATTTTGGCAAAGTATTCGGAAGAATTACGATTGCCGTACCAGCTAACGGAACAAGTCAAGAATGCTCTAGTTGCGGAACAATTGTTAAGAAAAGTCTCTCAACGCGAACCCACGCTTGTCGGTGTGGATGCGTATTAGATCGTGACTGGAACGCAGCTAAAAATATCCTGAGTCGGGGATTGAGTACGGCGGGGCACGTCGGAACTTGGATCTTAGATCCGAACGCTTGTGGAGAATTGACCGCTACCGATGTTGAAGTAATTCTGCACCGGCAAGTCGATTCTGCGAATCAAGAATCTCCTCGGCTTTAGCCAGGAGAGTGTCAATAGAGGTAAGGTGCGGAGTGCAAAGAACCCTCAAGAGAGAGTTTATGCGTCCAGAAGTAATATTTGCGATCTCACGGGGTGACAACGGCTCTAAAACCTTTATGGACTAGGCTTTGAGGCGATCGCTTGCATCTATTTTTTTGAGCGCGATCAGCTTAAAACCTTGTCAGCGCAAGCCTTTCAAATTGGTTGTCACCTCATGAGATTTGTGAGTCAGTGTTCTAAAAAGGTGATGGATAATACAGAAACTTAAAATGGATTGCAGTAAAACGAAGAATAAATTTTATAGCAATCCTAAATCATTTGTGAATTTCTTACTCCCTCCCCGAACCCGCGGGGAGGGTTGGGGTGGGGTAAAAATTTTACAACTCCTGCAATAATTGCTATATTTTGCAGATAACTCACATACAATAGAAACTGAAAATCCTACCCAAAAATATGAGAAATCTCATGTTACGGAAAGCTTTTATCGGCTTAATTTCTTTCGCACTACTTACCATCATTACTTTGAGCAGTCTGACTTCCCAAGTTAGTGCCATGCCTACTTGCTCAAATGAAACCCTGAAAGGACTTTATGTCCATACCTCTTCGGGTTTTCGTGGTACGGCTGCTCCATTTATTCCCTTGGCAACACTTAGAACTGCTGAGATTCAGAATGGAAAAGTAAAAGGACGCGGTACTTTAAGCCTTGGAGGTGATGTGAAGAATTACCGAGTTGAAGGTACTTATGAGGTTTCTAGCGATTGTACAGTCATTTTTAGTCATTCAGCCATTTCAGATGATGGCAGCATTAGCCAAGCTTCTAAGCACTTTGGGATTATTGTCGATCGTGGTAAGAAGGTGTACTACATCCAGCAAACTCCCGGTATAAATGAGACTGGGATTTATGAAAAGATAAGTTAATGTATCTAAAATTAGGTTGGCTCTCAATGTCGAAAACTGGCAATCTATAGGTCAAGATGATGGGTCATACCTTAAACCCGTTTGAAATTCTGAATTCTACTATCTCGATCACAATTTTTTTATTTAAGTATCGTTCATTAAATTTAAATTGTAAAATTAAAAAATATTAAAACTTTGGTGGTGCGAGCATCTCACACGCCCCAGATTGGTAACTTAATAGGTAAGGTGCGGAGTGCCAGCCTAGTTAGATAAACCTTTTGAATTCATTCACAATACAGCAACCCGAAAATAATATATTCAATTTATCTAACCACCACTAAAATTAATCAGTCAAAACATGACCAATCCTAAATACACAAATCAAAGTGAAACAAAGCGAGTTTTCGATGTTTTGGCAACTTTAGATAAAGATGCTAAGAATATTCAATCTCCCCTAAACATTGATACTGAAATCTCCAGTCAGTCAGTTTTAACTATGTCTTCTTTAGGACAACTGGGACGATTTGGAAACCAAATTTTTCAGTACGCTTTTCTGCGAATCTGTGCCCACAAAACAGGAGCTATAGTCGAATGCCCGCCCTGGATTGGTCAACTTTTATTTGGACATAATGACGCTCCAATTTCCCGTCGGCTAGAGCCGGCAATTGAGCGTAAAGAGGATGAAAAAAATTTATTCGATATAGTCCCAGAATTGGTCCCTTACGTTGAAAAAATTGCCGGAGCAAAGAGTCGTCGTCTTGGCTCAGAAGTCCTTGAAAATGGGATAGAAAATGTCGATTTGTGGGGATTTTTCCAGATATCAACTCGTTTACTTGCCCCCTACCAGGACTATATTCGCTCACTATTTCAACCTGTGAGTGAGTTGAATTTTTCATTGGAAGAAGGTCTAAAGATTCTTCGCTCTAAAGGCAAAACAATTGTGGGAATTCATATTCGCCGAGGTGATTACATTACTCAAGTACGAACAGGATTTACTTTAGTTTTCCCTGAAAGTTGGTATTGTGAATGGTTAGATACAATTTGGAATGATTTGGAAGACCCAATTCTCTTTCTATGTAGCGACGATATAGAGCGAATTCTGCCTGCTTTTGAAAAATTTTCTCCGGTCATAGCGCGAGATTTGCAGGTCAAACTACCTGAAGTAATGCAAGATAAAAACATAGAATTCTACATTGATTTTTTTATCTTGAGTAAATGCGATATCGTTGCTACCAGCAATAGTGTTTTCAGTTTTGCCGCTTGTCTATTGAATGAACATGGTCGAATGTTTGTGCGTCCACACTGGAACTTTTCCTCAAGGTTTATTGTTTTCGAGCCCTGGGACAGCGAACCATTGCTATGGATAGGAGATGGGCAACCGAAATTCTTTAAGAGTTTGCCTGAAGTGGTTTTTACTACATATGCTACCCAAGGTCTCTGGTCAACGCTCAAAAGTTTGTTTTTTTTCGCTCCTAGAAGCTACATAAAGGAGTTGGCAATCCGAGCTTACTTGGGTTACAAAATCCAAGGATTCGTCGGCGTATTTAAAACCTTTGCGTCTATCTTAGGTTGGTACTCCTGGTGAGATAGCTAGTGCAGTCTCAACATTACGTTGCAACGTTAAATTAATTAACGTTCGATCGCTTTCGATCGCGTCAGCCTTGATTAATAAATGATTAAATAGAACGGAGAGGGAGGGATTTGAACCCTCGAAGGATGTTAACACCCTTAACAGATTAGCAATCTGCCGCTTTCGACCACTCAGCCACCTCTCCAAGATGACAGTAACTAACTATAGCACACACATCTTCTTCTTGCCAACCCCTAATTTAAAAATTCCTCAATCCCTTACTCTGTATACTTTTCGCGACCTCAACCTCCAGCCTCTTCCCCAAAGCCCCTAGCCTTCAAGTGCTTCTCCCAACTAAAATTGGAGCTCAAAAAGAACCTCTTAGTATACAAATACCCCAAGCGGTACAGGTGAGCCTTGCGATCGCCATCGAGATTAAAGTCCGTTGTCGTCACCCCAGCTTCAGTCACATCAATATTAATCACCCTGCCCTTATCCATTTCTCGCTGGTGATAGCGGTCTCTTGCTTTCATCATCGTTCTGAACATCGCCGCCAGCATCGACAGGGGAGTATCAATCTTAACTTTACTCTCAATTCCAGTATCGACTAATCGAAACCCAAAGGTAAACCAGCGGGGCGCCACCGGAGTCGAACCGACGGATTGTTTGTCATAAATCCACAGGGGGAAATTGCTCAAAATTCCGCCATCTACAATTAAGTCATCGCCGAGTTTTCCCGGTTCAAAAAATAGGGGAATACTCATCGACAACCGAACGGCTTCAGCCACACTAAAATCTTCAGCGCTTTTGAGTCGCAACTGCTCGTACAAAGAATCGGAATCCGTCGATTCGCGTCTGTGTAAGTCGTCGGGCAGCACCAACATTTCACCGCGAGTGAGGTTGGATATTACTACTTTTAATTCCCGGTCTTTTACGATTTGTTTGACATCGGCAAAAGTGTGCAAGTTACCTCGACCGAGCATTGTTTCCAGCCACTGCCGGAACGGCTGCGCCGAATATTCTCCCATCTGACGGCTAATTGTGAGAAAAAGCAGCGTCCAAGCAGGAGATTGCAAGTCGTCGGCGGGGTCGCCGTTTAAAATTAGAGGACTGTTTTTTTGAGTTAAAAATATGCTGTAATCGAGCTGTCCTAAAATTTCCTCTAAATCATCAATTGACAAGTCGGTTGCCAATACTGCGGCAGTAATTGCACCTGCCGAAGTGCCGGCCAATTTTCGCCACCGGATGCCCAAATCGCTACAGCACCTGAGTGCTCCTAAAAACGCAACTCCGCGCACGCCACCGCCTTCAAAAACCCCGTCGGCATAGATTTGACCGTTTTCGTCGGGAGGGGGAAATTTGCTGAGAATTGTTTGTTTCTCCGTTGGGGTGATTCTGACACCGGGTTCTTGCAAAATTTGCTGCGGATACCACTGACTCATGGAAAATACCTCGGATCGATTTGGGATTTTATATTTTAGATAGATATCTATGGTTCTTGATTTTTGTCGGCATCCATTGCCTCTTTGACATATTGTTGAACTTGCGATCGCACTTGTTCGTAGGCGACCGACGCGCACCAAGGCCGGAGAGATAAAATAGTTGTATCGGGAGTAATCTCGGCCACCAAACAAGTCGGGGGCGGATTCTCCAAAACCAGGGGGTGAGAGTGGGCAATTTCTAATAACTCAGCTACAGTTGGACGAATTGGCCGATCGCCAATATCAATCTTCAAGTCTACTCGCCTCGTTCCCATTGCCGTTGTATTTTTCAGTGTACCGTTAAACAACTGATTGTTCGGGACAATAATTTTTATGCGATCGTCTGTCACCACGGTTGTTGAAAAAATCCCGATGCTGTCCACCACTCCCTTAACATCGCCAGCTTCAATCCCATCCCCGACTTCAAAGGGCCGCAAACTAATCAACATTACCCCAGCAGCAAAGTGCGACAAAGTATTTTGCCAAGCCAAACCGATCGCCAAACCCGCTGCACCAACTACCGCAACCACGCTGGTAGTTTGAATTCCCAACTGATTCAAAGTGGCGACTACTCCCACTACCAAAATCGTAATTTCAGCAGCTTGAACTAAGAATTTCCGCAGCGTGGCTTCGGTGCGACTCAGTGCTCGGCGAGTCACCCGCCCCACCACGCCGATCGCAAATCGCGTAATTAACAAAATGCCGATCGCCCACAGCAGTTGAGGTACAATTTTAAACCCCAATTCTACGAATTTTTTCGAGAATTCTTGGGCTACTGCCAAGGCTTGTGTTCTTTCTGTATCTAGCTGGGAATACAAAGTTTGAGCTATTGGTAAAAACGTCTGAATCACTGTCATATCAATTGGTAATTGGGAATGGCAAATTGAAAATTGCAGTCTCAGTCTTATCCCTTATTCCGAGAGTCCGACAGGGGTTGAAAACCCCTGTCTCATAGCGGAAGTCCTCTAGAAGAGGACTAAAGTCGATAATTTTATCCTTCTTCAAACTCTTGAGTCGGTTTCAACCGACTTTTGCTATGAGGCAGGAGTTTCAACCCCTGCCGGACTGTCGATAATTTTATCCTTCAAACTCTTGAGTCGGTTTCAACCGACTTTTGCTATGAGGCAGGGGTTTCAACCCCTATCGGACTATTGTTAATAGTGTACTGCTACGCGGGGCAATCGGTGTTTAAAACCGCAAAGAATTTCCCACGAAATAGTTCCTAAAATGACTGCCCAATCGTCAGCAGTAATTTGATTTTCCCCATCTTTGCCCAACAGAGTCACCACTTCGCCGACTTCTAAATCGGGAATATCAGTTACATCCAGCATTAATTGATCCATCGTCACGGCTCCTACTTGCCGCACGAACTGACCCCTGACTAAAACCTGTATTTTATTAGAAAGATTGCGCGGAATACCATCTGCATAGCCAATACCAATTACGGCAATCTGTGTCGGGCGCTGAGCTATAAATTGATAGCCGTAACTGACTCCGGTTCCTGCTTCAATTGTTTTCACCTGCGTTACCCTAGCTTTTACCTGCATTGCGGGCTTTAAATTGGCGATCGGCTGCAAGTGAGGCGCTGGATAAAGACCGTAGGTAGCTAAACCGACTCGCACTAAATCGTAGTGCAAATCCGGGTCAGCGAGGGCGGCAGCAGAGTTTGCCAAGTGGAGGCGAGGGGGGTTAATTCCTGCTATTTTAATTTGCTCGATCGCCCGTTGAAACCGCTGGTGCTGCTCTCTCATAACTGCGGGATCGGGACTGTCGGCTGTCGCCAAATGAGAGTAAATGCTGGCTAATTTTAAATTGGGCAACCGCTTGACTAATTGCACAAATTCTGTAGCTTCCTGCCAGGGCGTACCCAAGCGAGACATTCCCGTATCCAACTTAGCGTGAACTGGCAAAGATTGGTTAAGACCAGCGAGAACTTCCGAAAAAATTAGGGCTTGTTTGGCAGTACAAATAGTGGGCTGCAAGTGCCATTGAGCGATCGCCTTTACCTGTTGGGCTGTATGGGTTGCCCCCAACAACAAAATCGGCGCTTCTATGCCAGCTTCTCGCAATTCTATTCCTTCGGGAATTGTCGCCACTCCCAGCCAACTAGCACCTGCTTGCAATGCTGTTTGACTGACTGCAACAGCACCGTGCCCGTAAGCATCCGCTTTCACAACTGCCATCAGTTCTGTGTGGGGAGATAAGAGCTTTTTAAGCTGTTTTACATTGTGAGTTAAAGCTGCTAAATCGATTTCTACCCAAGCCCGCTGGCAAAGTTCCCCGTCACCGTCCCACAGCAACGTCTGGCGGGATTCTTTTGTCGGTGATTCTGCGGCTGTTTGTTCCCAACTCAACATTGTCGATCGCTCCTACTTGCTTACACCATTAAAAACTGCTCGGATATTTTACCCTACGTTTGATTATAATAAGATTTTTCCTTTAATCAATGTTATACAAGTTTAAAAAAAGAATGCAACTGCAGGCAAGCTGCAAACCCAGATTTCATCAGTCATTCCCCATCTAAAATCTCAAATCTCAAATCTAAAATGGTATTAACTGGTGTATCATAGCACCAAAAATACCCGGTAAAAACTATGGACGGACTGGCCTACCTACATTTAGCTGAAACTTGGGAAACGGTTGCGTGTCAAAGTCGATCGACCAACTCAAAAATGCACCTGAATTTAGCCTATACTCCTTTACTTTTCTTTACGATCGCTCTCACAATTTTCAATTTAGTCAATCCCGCACTCGCCCTCAAAAAAGGCGATTCAGGCCCGGAAGTAGCCGAACTCCAGAAAACTCTACAAAACGCAGGCTATTTTCGCGGTAAGGCTACAGGATTTTACGGTTCTGTCACCCAGGCTGCTGTGAAAAAGTTTCAAGCAGAGAAGAACCTGAAAGTTGACGGAATTGTCGGCCCTAAAACCTTGTCAGCGCTGAAAGGTAAGCCGGAAGAGGCGAGTATTGAAGCTGCGAAAAAAATCGCGCCAAACGTCGATCGACCGTCGCCATCTCCTAGCGCCACAGAAAACACAAACAAACTCGAAGATACAACTAAAACTCAGCCCCAAGAACCTCTATTTCAAGAACCTTCTTTGCCACCCTTTAAAACAGAAACTTCCGAGGATAAAAAAAGTGAATTACCAACCACCAAGCTAGTAAATCCTCCCGACAACACTCAAGGAAAAATGACCTTGAAAAAAATAATTTACGGCAAGATATCGCCAAAATCAATAGTTTATTCGGGAGCCGGTTTGTTTTTTGCCCAAAACATGATGTACAGCCACACAATCACAGTTTACGACAGGAACTTTAATTTAGTCAAGACTATTCCCGATACAGTAAACTTGTCGAAGTTCGGCTTTTCTAAATTCAAAGGCAATTATCAAGGTTCTCCCGTAGAAGCTGCTTTTTCAACTGACGGCAAATATGCCTACGTATCCAACTATCAAATGTACGGTTCGGGGTTTAGCAATCCGGGGAGCGACAGGTGCTCTCCAGCGGCAAAACACGACCAAAGTTTTATTTACCGCATCAATACCCAAACTTTAAAAATAGAAAAAGTAATTCCTGTAGGTGCAGTTCCGAAATTCAATGCTGTTTCGCCTGACAATCGCTTCGCGCTCTCTAGCAATTGGTGCAGTTGGGATTTGAGCGTAGTTGATATCAATAAAAATCTCGAAATCGAGCGGGTGAAACTGGGTGCATATCCTCGGGGTATTGTTGTCACTCCTGACTCAAAAAATGCTTATGTTGCCATCATGGGTTCTTCCGATATTGCGAAAGTGAATCTCATCGACTTTTCGGTAGAATGGCTGAGGAATATTGGCAATGCGCCGCGTCACTTGACGATCGATCCCAAGGGCAACTATCTTTATGCCACTTTGAACGGTGAAGGAAATGTGGCAAAAATTGACCTAAAAACTGGTAAAGTTGTAGACAAAGTTTCGACAGGAAAAGCACCTCGCAGCATGACAATTTCCGATGAGGGAAAACTGCTTTATGTGGTCAACTATTTCTCGAATACTGTTAGCAAAGTGAGGACGAGCGATATGAAAGTGCTGCAAACAGTGAAGGTTAATTCAAGTCCGATCGGGATTACTTACGATCCAGAAACTAATCAGGTTTGGGTAGCTTGCTATTCGGGCAGTATTATGGTGTTTCAAGATTAATTTAGCTGCTTCGCAGTGAAGGCTTCAGTCCTGACTACAAACAAGAGCGATTAAATGTTATTGTGGGGCGGCCGATGAGCAACGCCCCTAAAATATTACCTGGACAACTTTACAGGCTTCACGACATACTCAGAAGACTTAGCCGGTACTTTGCCTTTTTTGGCCATAGCTTGGTAAATCATGGCTGCTACTTCAGCGCGAGTTGCCGTTCTATTAGGCTGCAAAAGTGCGGGCTTCGGGTGGTTGACAACAATGCCAGCTTCCGTGGCTGCTGCTACTTTGTTAACGGCCCATTTCGGCACTTTTGCCCTGTCTGTATAAACCTGTAAAGTTTTGCTTGCTTTTGTTGATGGTTTCAGGCTCAAACCGCTCGCTAAAGCTGCGATGACTTCGACACGGGGAATATTTTTGTCGGGACGGAACTCATTGTTTGGGTATCCTTTAAGATATCCAGTTTTGACGGTGTGCTCGATCGCAGGAGCTAAAGGACTCTTGTCTTTTACGTCTTTAAAATCAATTGGTTTTCGGATCGGCTCTTTGTCCTCGGACATTCGCTGAATTAACCGCGCTAGTTCGGCTCGCGTTATCGGTTCGTCGGGACGAAATTTGCTGTCAGTGAAATCAGCAAAAATTTTCCGATCGACTAAAGCGACAATGAACGGACGCGCCCAATATTTGTCCGGAACATCGGAAAATATAACGGGCCCAACTTTCGGTTTATCGGCTTTCGGTTTATCGGCTTTCGGTTTGGTAATTGCTGGATTGGGAGTCGATCGCACAATTGGCTTGGGAGGCACAACGATTACACCCACCGGAGGATTTTGCGGTAAAACCGGCCCTAAAGGTGCAACAGGTGCGACATCCGGTTTTGAGGGAACGGGGGTTGTAGCGGGCGATTCCCTGCGGGATAGCTTCGCTTCAGGCAAATCCGAATTCGGCGGCGCAGGCGTTAATATTCCCGGGCTCGCAGGCGTAACAGCAGGTTGAGAGAAAACGGCTGGAAATTGCCAATTTCTGGCATTAAATCGATCGGGATTTTTACCTGTTACCCAAAATAAAATTGCTCCCATCGTGCCGAAGGCAACCAAGATTGCAATCAATTCATCCAATCCTAGAGGGTTTCTTTCCCCTGACGGGGGTTGTGAAGAAGACATATTGTCACCTACATACCAATGTAGAAATTAAATCACATATTTTTTGGGTCTGGGGGAAACAGAGAAGGCTAAATCAATTATTCCAAAGTTTTCATTCTCCCTACCTGCGGCGTGGCATCGGAAGAATATATAAAATCAACTTTTACCGATCTCAGTTGCTAATTTTAGCAATCTTTAACTCAGCGCCTTCTGCTGCCGAAAGAGCGAGTCCGACTCGGTTGACGAGAATTCCTGCCACTACCAAAACTCGGACTCCGCCTTTGCTGCGGGGAAGTTGAGTTGGGCGATCGCCTCAAAGTGCTGCCGCCGTAACCCGAACCGGTCGATCGATTGCCATTTGGACGTACTGAGGGTCTTACTGGCTGGTTGTACGTGGGCGATCGCAAGCGGCCGGTCGTCCTTAAAACTTGACGGTTTCTCACCTCCGGAGGCGGAGTTCGGTAGCGAGTTTGATACTGCTCAACAGCTTGGCCGTAAGTATTACCATACGCGCCATATCCTGTCATAATCCCCGGCTGATAGACTGGCGGCATATAATATTGCGGTCTAAATAACAAACTGCCGATCGCCTGACCGGCCACAGCTCCAGCAAACGGTGCCCAGAAGCCAGATTGCTGTCTCACTACTACGGTTTGGGGCTGACCGGTTTGAGGGTTAGTGACAGTTTCAGTCACGTTGTGAACGTACTCAATTTTAAAATCTTCTGTCAAATGCAAAACGGCTTTATTGTTATCCAGATTTAGATAACTTTTCTTGCCTGCCGATATTTCTTCCTCTGTTAAGCGAGCCATTTGCAAATCCCTAGTGCGGTAAACTGGGGAACTGCCGGCGGGAGTATTCAGCAACATTAAACTGTATTCACCATCCGCATCGTTGTAGGTAGCTTGCTGTACGGGATATTGACCTTGAGCCAAGTTATTGTTTGCAGCCGGACGCACCGTGTTAACATTACTATTTGCAGGCGGATTGGCAGGAGGTTGTGGGGTAGGAGAACCGCAGGCGGTTGCCGTCCATAACAAAGTTAAAGCCATTAAATAAATTGTCAGTTTTCGCAGCATCATAATAAATAGTAATTGGGAATTGGGCCTCGGGCATCGCGCATTGGTAGCAATTAACAATTAACAAATAACTAATAACTAATAACTAATAACTCCTTCCTTAAATGGGAATAAGTTCGGGGAAATTGACCAACACTTGGTCGTTGGTAAGTTCGTCTCCCAACTGTGCGGGAGAAAAGTGAACTTGCACAGCTCGGAGCCTTTCTTGGTAATGTAAATTAATCATTGCTTTTAAACCGACTTTCAGCGCGCTGATGTCAGCAAGGTCAGTTTCTAGGGCAGGAACTTCGCCTTCATAAGCAACTGTCAGCATCACTACGACATTTCTAGTTACCGGCAAAGACAAGGGGGAATTTTTATCGTAAACAGATGTGCTGTATTGAGGCTCGCTGAGATAGCGCTCGGCGGAATCCGTGAAAAGTTCATCCACATAATCGCCGGCTTCGCTTTCATTCCAAAAAACATCGCCTTCATTGGCTGCTGCTTGCCAGTAGTTGTCGTACTGCAACAGGTGATTGCAAATTTCTACAAGGCCTTCTCCTAAAACTGCTATGTCGCCATCGGCATCAATTGCTTGTCTGGCGGTGCGGTTGAGAACTCCTAACAGCGGTGCAACTTCTTCGCCTGTTAGGTGAACGAACACCCGGCAAACTGCCAATCTAGTTTTACCTGTAAATTGATTGAATCGATCGCGCCAAGCATTCATAATAACCTATAGTTGTAATCTGTAGGGCTATATTTCCCACCATAGCAGGGGAGTTGAACTCTTGCCGTCTACCCTCAGATTGATCTGAAGAGTATTTTTAGCGAGCGCCTCGGCAGCCTACTGTTTCGCTTTGACTCATCTAATTATATAGAAGTTTTCAATCGGATAAAATACAGTTGAAATACAGTAGGGAAACCGCACAGCCTTGTCCTGACGGAGAGCGGCAACTTTTAATAATTGGTATGAGATTGATGATTGTAGCAAGAGTTTTTTTAATTTATATTAATTCAGCGCTCGTTTGCTTAGCCGGAATATGATATTGTGTGCTATCGATTCATCTGTCTATTGTTTGCAGTGCTTCGCGATCGCAATGACAAGAAATTGTAGGGTAGATAATTTCTACTCAAAAAACCTCCAATCTTGGAAGATTGGAGGTGCGCTAAGCGAATACTTTGGTTTGAGATAACTATTTGACGATCGCGCTTTGGACTTGTTCGATCGCAATTTCAGAACTCAACTCGGCAACTGGCGAAACTGGCAAATCCAGCTCGCCGCCCGGAGCTTCTGGGTGTTCGCGAACGGCCGCAACCGCATCTGCTGACTCAGCTACAGCACCCGCCGGCGCCAAATCGAGCAACGCCGGAACTTCCAGGTGTTCGCGAACGGCTGCATCTGCGATCGGAGCGATCGGCTCTTCAAAAACTTCAAAATTATCTGTCATCGCAGCGCAAGCAGCAGAGGCGCGCTTGCCGGCACGGTAGCTCATGTAGGCCGCACCGCCACCCAAAACTCCAGCCAAACCGAGGAAACCCAGAGCTGCTGTTTTGTAGGATTTCCACGGATTCATGCGCTCCGAGCCGCCGGAACCGAGGAGGGTTGTCGCAGAACCAGATTTAGCCGCCCCAGATTTGCTGTAGGAACAGGGGAAAGCAGATGCAGCGTCACCTATGGCGATGCTGCTTGCGATCGCGACGACGGAAGCAATGCCAGCTAACACTTGAAACTTCTTCATTGTGTTCTGGAGATTGTAAAGGATAATTAAAAAATTAATGGTAACAGCTCTTTACAAATGTATCAACTCGGCGCGCCCTCCAAATCGCGGATCGATGGCAAAAGTCAGCTATAGCCTCACGCAATTCAAATTTAAAATTGCCAGCTCAAACATCTGGAATGGTTGCTCTGTAAGCGTTTTGGATAACAGAGCGGTAGAAGTTCAAGTTTTGTGAACCAATACTGCGATCGCGCCCAAATTACAAAATCTGAGGTGAGACAGTAGAAAATTTAGTTACAGAGCCGCAAACACTTGGTGACAAACTACTTTTAAGGCTACTTTTGTAAAGGCTTAGTTATTGGAATAACTCTTATTTTTATGACAGACAACGCGACTCAAGGCATGGAGCGATACCCTCGCCGATTGTTGGTGACGGGCGGGGCTGGATTTATCGGCTCGAATTTTGTGCATCACTGGTGCAGCAGCTATCCGGGCGATCGAGTAGTCGTACTCGACGCTTTAACCTACGCCGGAAACAGACAAACCCTGGCAAGTTTGGAAGGAGGCGAAAATTTTCGGTTTGTGCAGGGGGATATTTGCGATCGTAGCTTAGTCGATACCTTGCTCAAAGAAGAAAACATCACCACAGTCGCGCACTTTGCCGCAGAATCCCACGTTGACAGGTCAATTATCGGGCCCGCAGCCTTTGTTCAAACAAACGTTGTCGGAACCTTCACACTTTTAGAAGCCTTCCGCAAGCATTTTGAAGCAATTGATGAGGCATCTCTCAAAGCACAAATGCGCTTCCTCCACGTTTCTACCGACGAAGTTTACGGCAGTCTCGGTCCCGATGACCCGGCATTTACAGAAACAACTGCCTACTCGCCCAACAGTCCCTACTCAGCCTCCAAAGCTGGCAGCGACCACCTCGCCCGCGCCTATTTCCACACCTACGGCGTCCCGACAATTATCACCAACTGTTCCAACAATTACGGCCCCTATCACTTCCCAGAAAAGCTCATTCCGTTAATGTGCATCAATATGTTATTGGGCAAACCGCTGCCAGTATACGGCGACGGTCAAAACGTGCGAGATTGGCTCTACGTTCTCGACCACTGCCGCGCTTTAGATGCCGTTATTCACCGCGGCCAACCAGGGGAAACCTACAATGTTGGCGGTAACAACGAGGTAAAAAATCTCGATTTAGTCAAAATGCTGTGCCACCTAATGGACGAATTAGCTGAGGATTTACCCGCCCGTCCTTGCGAACAATTGATCGCATTTGTCAAAGACAGAGCCGGGCACGATCGGCGTTATGCTATTGATGCCACCAAAATTAAAACAGAGTTAGGTTGGACTCCCTCAGTAACAGTTGAAGAAGGTTTGCGACAGACTGTAGAATGGTACTTAGCCCATCGGGAGTGGTGGGAACCCCTGCTTTCGGAGGAATATCAAACTTACTACCGGAAAGTCTACTCTAACTAATCTACTCCTGGACGCACGGGCTACCAAAAACCAGAACCAGTAAGAAACGGGTTTTCCCGCTCAAGAGTGCGTCCAGAAAGGTTTCTGTCTTGCCTTCAAGCTTTACAACTCCAGCCGCAAAAACCCGGTTAGAGAAAGGAAAATTTTTAGTTGCGCGCGATCGATCCGAGTTAAAAAACCTGTTTTCTTTGGTCTTTGCTCCTAACTTCAGATTTAATTAGGTGCAGGTGACTATCACACATATTCGCCCTTGTCAATCTTTGTGAAGATTTAGTTAAAAATCACCCCAAACGCATAAATTTAAGTGTTTGTAGCTGATAATTTTAATAGAGTTACAAGATTCAGCATTTTAGAAGCTTTTAGTAAAAACACAAAGCAGCAATGACCGAAATCAACTGGCTCAAGCACGTCCAAGAACCTAAATACTGGCTGTTAGGCATCGCCTGCGGTTTGATTGCCCTACACCTAACTCTAACTTCCAGAACAAACGACACAGACCTGTTCGGTACAATGTTACTATTTTGGGGAGTCGTAGCATTTCTCATTTGGGAAAGGCACGAATCCTTAACTTTTGAAAGCGGAGTTTTCGCCAGCTTCTTTGGGACATCGTTAATTGCTTTAATATTGCTCAAAAGTTCGTCGATATCTGGATACGACTATTTTATAAGAGTTGTGCCGTTCTTATCTGGAATCAGTCTCGCATTGCTGGCTTCGGGAACAAAAGGACTGAAACAATATTGGCAGGAACTTCTAATTCTTGGCTATACAGCTATTCCTCCCGGATTGATCGGAGTATTCGTTGATGTCGCCCTATTAACAGCAAAATTTTCAGCTTTCCTCCTGCACTACCTAGGATTTGAAGTGGTGCGGAAAGGGGTTTTTCTAATCCTGGAAAAGGGCAGCGTGGAAGTTTATCACGGCTGTTCGGGGGTGAATGCGATGCTACAATTGTTAGGACTAGCTCTGGTTTTCTTACTGATGTTTCCTACCACTAAGGGTCAGAAAATAATATTGCCATTCGTGGCCGTAATTACTGCATTTCTAGTTAATGCCGCGCGAGTTGCTCTCCTGGCCGTGCTGGTATCGCTATCTCAACCCGAAGCATTTAAATACTGGCACGAAGGAAATGGTTCGGTAATATTTTCGATGATTGCTGTATTTATTTTCGGGTTATTCTGCTGGTTTGCAATTTTGAAAGACCAACCCCCAAATCAGGAAGGACAGAATTGCTAATGGCTATTACCTCTTGGAAACCAGTTAGGCTTTCCCTGTTGGCTGTTACTTTGGGAGGCGTTTTGTTGGTGGCCGGAAAATTGGTTTTCTATCCATCGGACGGCAAGAAGGTGGCAACCCCGTTTGAGTTTCCCGAGTCGGTGCCTCTAGCCGATTGGAAACTAAACAAGAGCGCGCCGATCGAACTTAGCGACAATTCAGAATTCAAAGCTGCCAGGAAATATGAATATCAAAAAAATAGCATGGCTCTAGAAATAGAGATGCGGTATGCGGTAAACACCATTGGGGATGTGGAAGGTATGATGAAAGGACATACTGTTCTCAAGTCGTATCCTGGTAAACTAGCATTGGCAAACACTCAAGGCGCGGGGTTTCACGGAATCTTGCAACAGCAAAATCGACTGTATTTGAGTTCGTGTATCAATCCTCGTGGCAGTGCTACAGTAACTTCCCAACAGTTTAGATATAATCGAAATACTCGCGATTGGCAGCCAAACCGTATTCTGTTTTGGTTGTTGGGTAGAGGAAATATTCAAGACCGGCGCTGTTTGTGGACTCAGATGTCTGTGCCTTTGGATAAAAAAACTCCAGAAGATGCCAAAAAAATTCTAGAGAATGCTTGGGTTTCTTGGTATGAGTGGTGGCAGCCGCGATTCCCCGATCCTTGACTCGATTCAGTCGATTTTAGCTTTTAGCTTTTAGATTTTAGATTTACTCCACAGGTGAATCTGGAAGCTTGAACAAGAGTCTAAAATTTTTGACTCTCTACGACTGTTGTCGGGAGCTGGTCTCCGTTATTGGGCGGGGTCAAGAGAGATTTTTCTTAACAACAACTCTGATTATTTTATGAATGACTTACAAGGCGAACAAGGTTTTTCTATCTACAGACTGCGTTGGATTGGCTACGGTCTATTAATTCTGTCTGTATTAGATGCGATTGCCGTTCTTATACCAGCCAATTTTGGCAATCGCCTCTGGGAATTGCAAACGATTGGGGCTGTAGTGGAACGGGTGCCAGTTCCTTTACTGGCAATGGCGCTGATATTTTTTGGAGAAGGGTACGACCGCAAAGGTTTGGAAGACGTTTTTTTGAAGGTTTTGTCTTGGGTTTGTCTGCTGCTGGCCCTGGTTTTTCTGTTGATGCTACCTTTGGGAATTTTTGGCGCTATCTACGTCAACAACCAAAACAACCAGCAAATTACTACTCAAGCAAACCAACAATTAGCTCAGTTGCAGCAGGTGGAAGATCGGCTAAAGAAGGGTAGTCCTGAAGATTTAAAGAATTTGGCGGGGGAACTTACTCGTTTGGGGGTACCAGCGGATACGCAAAACCCACAGCAATTGAAAGAGCAAATTCTTTCGAGAATTACTCCGGCTAAGGAACGGTTACAGACGCAAAGTGCTGCGGTTCAGTCAAATCAGCGCTTGGGGTTATTTAAAAATGCTATTAAGTGGCTGTTGGGCGCGCTGATTTCTAGTGTTTTGTTTTTTACACTGTGGCGCGGCACTGACTGGGCTCGGTAGTAGTGTTGAGTTTTGAGTTTTGAGTGGCGATTTGTGAGCTAGTAAGGTGCGCCTAGCGCACCCGGAGAGTCTTGTTGAGGACTAAGGTTAAGGTGCGCCCTGTACGCGCAGCCCGCGTCTTGGTGGTTAAGAAGAAAGAAGACCCTCAAACCCTTGAAATTTCGTTGGGGGGAATGAGGCAAATCCGTCGTTAGCGCAGCCCGCCCCTACGGGGGCTACGCCAACGAAGAGGATCGCACCTTGACAAGGCTGGCATTGTGAAATCCCAAATCCCAAATCTAAAATCCCAAATCCCAAATCCCAAATCTAAAATCTAAAATCTAAAATCGATTGAGGGTATTTTCTAGTTTGTCGGCAATGCCTTCAACCCAGTTTTCATCTTGTTTTGTATAGCTGCGGGGCGCGTTAGCACCTAA
The DNA here is from genome assembly GCF_000317475.1 of Oscillatoria nigro-viridis PCC 7112. NCBI lineage: Bacteria > Bacillati > Cyanobacteriota > Cyanophyceae > Oscillatoriales > Oscillatoriaceae > Phormidium > Phormidium nigroviride. The sequence goes on along the minus strand of NC_019729.1, from coordinate 2,153,855 downwards.
AATTAAAACGCCTTGGCTGCCGATCGGCTGACAGATAACTCCTTGAGTATTTTCTGGCAAATAGTCAAATTCTATTCGCCCAGGGTAAATATTGAGATTTACTAAATAAACTGGTTTATTTTTGTCTAACACTCGCTGCAAAATCGGCCCTGGTTTGACTTCGGGATTGATGCCTAAAATACCGCGCCGCAATAGGACTTTTCCCTGATACACAATTACGATCGACCTTGTGGCGGTATTTGTCAACAGCAAACGCGACGCCCAGGCTAGTTCTATTTTCACGGCCTCCGGCAAATCCGGCGCAAATTCAAAACCTTCTTCGCCGATCAGTTTTACGGAATCGGGCGATCGCGCTTGCACCTGCTGCCACAGCAAACCTGTTAAAATCAGCAAAGCGCTGACAATTACTCCCAAAGCGTCCGATCGAGCTTGAGAATCTGTAATTTGCTCTGTCAGCAAGCGGTTGACCATTAGCAGCGTACCTGCTAGCCCTCCTGCAACTAAGGGCAATTGTCGCAAAACTTTATTGGGATCGGATTTAGTCATTAGTCATTAGTCATTAGTCAGCAGTCATTAGTCATTAGTCATTAGTCATTGGTAATTGGTAATTGGTAGTTGGTAATTTAACTCATGCCAACTGCCAACTGCCAACTGCCAACTGACTTTATCCTACTTCTCCAATTTCGACAATTCGCTGGAAGAGATAGCCTGTGCCGCGGGCGGTGAGAATTAATTCGGGATTGCTGGGGTCGTCTTCCAACTTTGCCCTAAGCCGCGAGATGTGAACGTCTACTACGCGGGTGTCTACGTGGCGTTCTGGCGTGTATCCCCACACTTCCTGCAAAATTTCCGATCGCGAAAAAGGCTCTCCAGAACGGCTCACAAGCAGTTCTAACAGGCTGAATTCCATGCCCGTGAGCCGAATTCGTTCGTCGCCTTTGTAAACTTGGCGCTTGTTGGTGTCAATTCTAATATTGGTGACGTGGATAACTCCGGAACTGGGAATTCCCGATGCGCCGTTTTTGTCAACCCTCCGCAGTACCGAACGGATGCGGGCTTCAAGTTCTTTGGGAGAGAAAGGTTTGACGACGTAATCGTCGGCGCCCAATTCTAAACCGGTGATGCGATCGGCTACGTCTCCCAAAGCGGTTAGCATGATGATGGGTACGTCTGACTCTTTACGCAACTCCTGACAGACGCCGTAACCGTCTAGCTTCGGCATCATCACGTCCAAAACCACTAAGTCGGGTTCGGTGTTGCGAAACGTTTCGAGAGCTTCTTCGCCGTCAGCAGCGGTGACGACATCGTAGCCAATCATGGAAAGGCGAGTCTCCAGAATGCGGCGGATACTGGCTTCGTCATCGACTACCAGAATTTTTTCTTTATGGTTTTCCAAGTTACCGAGCACTCCTTAAGTTACATTTCAGATAATGTTATTTTTTTGTACCCTATCATAGAAGACACAAATTGAATCATGGGCGGCGATCGGTCTGAAAGCTTGATAATTGCTTTAACTCAGACTTTTCTAAATGTTAGGGTAACTATTTATCTATAGTAAACAATGCCTAAGCCTCGAATACAATATATTTGTCGGGAATGCGGGTATGATTCACCACAATATTTTGGCAGGTGTCCTAGCTGTCAGAAGTGGGATTCTTTTGACGAGCAGTTAGAACAACCTACTGTTGGTGTATCGCGGGCTGGTTTAACTGGGGTGACAACTAAGACAGCGGGCGGTTCGCCCCCTGATAAGTCGAAGGGTCAACCGAGGGTATCTTTTAGATTATCGCAGATTGCTGACCAAACTCAGTCTCGCTGGCCTTCTGGTTTCGGAGAGCTCGATCGAGTTTTGGGAGGTGGAATTGTTCCGGGCTCGCTGGTTTTGATTGGCGGGGAACCGGGAATCGGGAAATCGACTCTGCTGTTGCAGGTGGCGAATATGTTGGCGCGCAAGGATAGAATACTCTATGTGAGTGCGGAGGAGTCCGGTCAGCAGGTGAAGTTGCGATCGCAGCGTTTGGGTGTGGCTAATCCGGTTGAATTGTCAAGCAACGGCGGGCATAAATCTGGCACTAACGGGGAAGCTAAAAAGGATTCGGAGGACAATTCAGCGGAGAATTTCTATTTGCTTCCCGAGACGGATTTAGAGGTTGTTTTGCGGGAGTTGGAAGCGCTGAAACCAAATGTGGCGGTGATTGACAGCATCCAAACTATTTATTTTGCTAGTTTAACATCGGCTCCGGGTTCGGTGGCTCAGGTGCGGGAATGTACGTCTGCTTTGATGCAGGTTGCGAAAAGGGAAAATATTACTTTATTTATTGTCGGTCACGTTACGAAGGATGGAGCTTTGGCGGGGCCGCGGGTTTTGGAGCATTTGGTAGATACTGTACTTTATTTTGAGGGCGATCGCTTTGCTTCTCACCGGCTTTTGCGATCGATGAAAAATCGTTTTGGTGCGACTCACGAAATCGGTGTTTTTGAAATGGTAGCACACGGTTTGCGAGAAGTAGATAATCCGTCTGAGTTGTTTTTAGGCAATAAAGATGAGTTTTCGCCCGGTACTTCGACGACTGTTGCTTGCGAAGGAACTCGACCGATTTTAGTAGAAATTCAGGCGTTAGTCAGCCCTGCGAGTTTTGGTTCGCCGCGCCGTTCTACTACTGGTGTGGACAATTCTAGATTGCAGCAAATTTTGGCGGTTTTGGAGAAAAGGGTGGGGATTCCTTTATCTAAGTTGGATACGATTGTCGCGTCGGTGGGCGGGTTGAAGGTGGAGGAACCGACGGCGGATTTGGCAGTTGCGATCGCCGTTGTGGCCAGTTTTCGCGATCGGGTGGTTGATGCGCGCACAGTTTTGCTCGGAGAAGTGGGTTTGGGAGGACAGGTGCGGCCGGTCTCCCAATTAGAATTGCGGCTGAGGGAAGCAGCGAAATTGGGTTTCAAAAGGGCGATTATTCCGAAGAATCAACCCGTACCAGATTTGGGAATGCAGATTATTCCGGTGGCGAAGGTAATCGATGCAATTATTGCGGCGATTCCTGCTACACCGGCTCAGTTGCAGTCTGGCGATCTGGAGTTGCAGTCGGTTGATTTGGAGGAAGAGGATTTGTTTAATTGAGTTAGAAGGGTGATGTTATAAATTCATAGTAATGAGGCAGGAATGATGTATCAACTAGACATTATTGAGCGAAAAGAAAAGCTTGTGGAATTAATCGCTGCGGCGATGAGAGACGAAGAAATGGCGATTACTCAAGATAACCAGCCCGTTGTAAAATTGGTAGGAATACCCAAACAAGCTAAACCCAATCGGCAAGCAGGAAGTGCGAAAGGAATGGTTTGGATGTCCGATGATTTTGACGAACCGCTAGAAGAGTTTAAGGAGTACATGGAATGAGGTTGTTGTTGGACACTCATGCCTTTATTTTGATGCTTATGTGCGGCTGGGGTGAATTAAGTTAGTGCAAAAATAAAGAGGCAAAAAGGAGGTAATAGCAACGTGAGCGTTAGATTACATCCCCATGCTCAAGCACGATTGATTGAGCGAGGTGCAACTGAGGCAGAAGTAATTGCTACTGTTGAAAGTGGCACAACTTTTCCGGCTCAATTTGGCAGAACCGGATTTAGGCGCAACTTTTCCTTCAATGCTGAGTGGCAGGAAAAGTTTATGCTATGAAGAAAGTAGAGGCGATCGCAGCCCCAGAAGGCGAAGACTGGATGATTATCACTGTAATTGTCAAATTCTTTTGAGCAGGAGGTTCCCGTGAAACTGACTTACGATCCGAGATACAACGTAGCTTATATATACCTGCAAGAAAAAACCGTACAGGTAAACACTATCCAGGTTAGCGAGCAAATGAATGTGGATGTTGCCCCAGACGGTACTATTTATGGAATTGAATTACTCAATGTCAATCAACAATTAGGGGCGGATAGTCAAGGAAAACTGATTGTTGTCAACGAAGCTTTAGGAGAGTCTTCCGAGATTCAGCTTCCACTTTAATGGCATTGAAAACAATCAGTAAAAATGTGGTTGCTGGATGAATGCTAGGAGTAATATCAAATGCTTCAAACTAACTGGCAATGCGTACACACCCTTCACGGACATTCATGTTCGGTAACTTCTGTTGTCATCACTCCAGACGGACAGACTGTAGTTAGCGGAAGTTCTGATAGCACAATTAAGCTGTGGAACCTCAACACAGGGCAAGAACTTCACACTTTATCAGGACATTCACATGGAGTTACATCCATTGCCCTCGCCCCTGATGGACAAACTCTTGCTAGCTGCAGTAAGGACAAAACTATCAAACTGTGGAATCTCAGCACTAAAGAGGAAATTTACACGATCGCCGGACATTCAGACATAATTACTTCTGTGGCGATCGACCCCGACGGGAAGACTCTGGCAAGTGCCAGTGAAGACACAACTATCAAACTTTGGAACGTTAGCAATGGAGAAGAAATTCGGACTTTAAAGTGGCCAGTCGAAGTATATTATGGTTTTGATATTTTATTCAGTCCTGACGGAAATATTCTACTCAGTAGCAATGCAGATGATTATGTTTCTCTAAGTGCAGTAGCTTTTAATTTAACCACTGGAGATGAAATCTGGACAAAGAATTGGCAGGAGGGGAGGGACTGTGTTAATGCCCTGGCTGTCCGCCCTGATGGAGCAACTTTTGCTACCTTAGACTGTGCCGGAACTATCAAGTTGTGGAATCTTGATACAGGAACAGAAATTTATACTCTTGCGGAAAATTCAATGGGAAGCTTCTGCTTAGCTGTTAGCCGTGATGGTAAAATTATCGCAACTGGTGGAAGCGATTGTGAGAACGCTATGATAGTGAACCCGGAACGATCGAACTTTGGAATCTAGAGGCTAGAGAGAAGATTTGCACTCTTTTAGGACACACATGGGGAGTTTACTCTGTGGCTTTTAGCCCCGATGGGCAGACTCTGGTTAGTGGGAGTGATGACAAAACTATCAAGATTTGGCAAAGAGATTTATAATCGTAGGAGTTTTTTTATAATAACTCAAGGAATTAGAAAGTACATCACAAACTGAATAATGTTGTAAAAAAATCGACCTAAAAATTATGAAAGCATACGAGTTTCCCGCAAAAGTCACAGATGAAGGGAAAATAGAATTTCCCGATACCCTCTTAAAATACTTGGCAGCTAACCAACAAGTCAGAGTTATTGTTCTGGTGCAAGAACCAACTGACACAGAAGAGGAAAACGCTGCTTGGCAGATCCTTGCTGCTGAGCAATTATTGGCTGGCTACAGCGAGGAAGATGCTATCTACGACAATATTTGAAATATGCCAAATTATCAATCAGGAGAAGTTCTCTTACTGGCACTACCTTTTGCCGACGTAACAACATCAAAACTCCGTCCTGTGCTGGTACTTTTGGATGCAGGAGATGAAGATATTGTTGTTGCACGAGTGACAAGTCAAACAACTAGGACTGTTTTTGATGTTGAGATTGTAGAATGGGAGCAGGCAGGTTTGTTGCGTTCGTCAGTGGTTCGGCTGCATAAAGTGAACACAATAGAAAAGCGTTTGGTCAATCGTCGATTGGGAATTTTAACCGCTAGCGACTGGACGCAAGTTAGAGAAAGAATACAACAAATATGGTATTCTATTTGAGCTGGTTTAAAAAAATATTTACTTGCCCAATTTTTGAGGTGCGTTTTCACTAAAAAATGAACAAATCAAAAAGACGCAAAAATCAGTGGTCCAATGAACTAAACGACCTCATTCGAGGCGCATCTGGCGGGTTTTTGTTCGGAATTCCGCTGCTTTATACGATGGAAGTTTGGTGGATCGGTTCGCATACTAAACCAGCGGAAATGTCGATCGCGATCGCAACTACTTTTCTCGTCGTTTTCTTGTTGACTCGCACGGAAGGTTTTCGCAAAACTCAAGACATCCGCTGGCTAGAGGCTGCAATCGATACCGTAGAAGCGATGGCTATCGGCATTGTCTGCGCGGCTTTTGTCCTGTTTTTGCTCAGGGAAATTACGCCGGAGACTCCGCTGCAAGAAACTTTGGGGAAAATCATCTTTGAAGGTCTGCCGTTTGCCTTGGGAGTAGCCCTGGCAAACGGTTTCTTGAGCGGCGATCGCTATCAAAGCTCAGACAGCGAAAAGGAACCTACCATTAATGCAACTCTAGCAGATATCGGCGCTACTTTAATCGGCGCGACGATCGTTGCTTTCAACATCGCCCCAACTGACGAAATTCCCATGCTAGCGGCAGGTATTTCGCCACCTAGGCAATTAGCAATTATCGCCGCTTCGCTGCTAATTTCCTACGGTATTGTATTTATCGCCGGCTTTACTTATCAAGCAAAACGGCAGCAGCAGCAAGGGATTTTTCAGCGTCCCATCAGCGAAACTGTCATGGCCTATTTAGTGTCGCTGGCGGCTTCTGCATTTATGATGTTTTTCTTCCACAAACTCAGTTTGGACGACCCGTGGTCGATTTGGTTGAACTATACGTTAGTATTGGGATTGCCGGCGGCTGTTGGCGGCGCGGCGGGGAGGTTGGCGGTATGAGTGAAAGTAATAACGAACAGCAAAAAAAAAGAACTCCTGCTGAATGGGTGGCATTTGCGATCGCCTGTTCGATCCTTTCTATCCTCATCGGACTCGTACTCTACAACTGGATGACTAAAAAGCAGGAACCTCCGGTTATTTCTGTCACTCGGAACACGCCTGTTCGCGAAACTCAAGGGCAATTTTACGTGCCGTTTGCAGTAACTAATACGGGCGGCGAAACAGCCGAATCAGTGCAAATTATTGCCGAACTGCGCGTCAACGGTGAAGTTGTAGAATCCGGCGACCAACAAATTGATTTTTTGTCAAGCGGCGAAACTCAAGAAGGAGCTTTTATCTTCAGCCGCGATCCGCGTCAAGGTGAGTTGATTGTGCGATCGAGCAGTTACAAACTGCCTTAACACAGATAAAAATCGGCGGTTAAAACCTTTTCACCTCTGTGAACTCTTTCTCTTCCTACCCTACCCTTCACCGAACCCCTGCGGGGAACGGGAACGGCTTCGCCGAACGCGCCCTTAGCGTCTTCTCGGTTCGTTCAATCTCAAAACCCCCTTGCGCGTTGGTATTTATTGCTATAGTTCGCGCAGGCGGGATTTCAATCGCTTTGGAATTGCGATCGAGCTAACGCTTCACCGCATTCTGTTCCCACTTCCAAACACAGCTAGAAATCAAATTTGTACAAATATGAGCCGTAATTGGCACTAACAAATTTCCAGTAGTTAAAACACTGTAACCCAACAGCAATCCAACAGCCGTTGCCCAAACAGCATAAGGCCACTGATCCATGCCTCCCAAGTGCAGGATGCCGAAACAAAAACTCGATAAAACTAAACCGGTAACATTCAATCCCAAAGCAGACAGCATCACGCCTCGAAATAGCAATTCTTCGCTAAGTCCCGGCAGCAGTCCCAGCCAAATTAAATCCGGCCAAAACAAAGGTTTAAGCACTACTTCCAAGTAAATGTCTGCACTCCGGCGATAACCCGGCCAGAGGCGATAAACGATCGCACTGCCGCCTGTAATTGCCAGTCCGAGCGCACATCCTTTGAGCAAGTCCATTCCTATCAATTTGACTGGCAAAAGCGATACCGATCCAAATACCAACCACAATTTAGCTACCGCCAGCAACATAATTGCTGTCACGCCCATTGCTACTAAAACTTGGGTGCGCGTCAAGGGATCAATTTCACGATTTCTGGGAAGTTTTTCTGCCACTTAATCACTTTTAGATTTGAGGTTTGAGATTTTAGATTTGTTGGGTTTAGTCAGACAAACAACGCAGGGAGGAGATGTCTGCACCCAAGGAAGCTGGACTGATGCCGGCTCGCAAAGCGACCAAAACTCCGATCGCCTCTAAATATGAGTTTACCTGCAAAGCTTTGATTCCGAGTTTTTCTGGAGTCGCCTGCATCTGGGTTTTGTTGTCGCCCACAGCGATGATTTGTACCGACGATCGCGCGCTCAAACTCAGAATAGCGCTGCCGCCGCACGCTGTGGCGGGTATCACCACCGCATCGACTCGATCGGCCCACAAACCCTGGGACTCGAAATCTCGCCTGTTTGCATAGAATTTCTCTCTTGTGGGGTGGGCATCTTGCCCGCCCCATACCTGGGTGCGGGCATCTTGCCCGCCCCATACCTGTGACAGGCAAGATGCCTGTCCCACAGTAGGAGTGACAAACTGTGACAGGCAAGATGCCTGTCCCACAGTAGGAGTGACAAATTGTGACAGGCAAGATGCCTGTCCCACAGTAGGAGTGACAAATTGGGGAGCTTTGCCCAGGCCGGCAAGGACGCAAGGTAGGAAAGTATAGCCGATTTCCTCAGCAGCCGATCGCGGGGACAGGTGCGGATCGAGGGGAAGCGCAGACAGGGCGGGGGCGTGGGCGCAGGGGATTTTAAACGTCCTGACGATGAGGTGGCTGATGAGGGCTTCCGCGCCGGCGAGGGGGTCAACTCCTTTGCCGCGGCGGTAGTTTTCTAGGGCGAGGCTGCCTTCATCGTCGGGAAATCTCGCCACAACTGCGATCGCCTCTACTCTTGCTTGTTCGATCAATTTTTCCGCAGCGCGCAATAAACTGTCGGGATTGCCGATCGTCCCCCAGGATGCCCCTGATTCAGAAATACGCAATTCTACTTGCAGCGGGCGATCGGTTAAAACACAATCAGTTATATTCAAGCCCAATGTAGCTCTCGCTGCATCAGCCGCTTGCAAGTGCCGCAACTGCAAGTCTGGTTCGATCGCGGAATCTAGGATTAAGCCGATGCGATTTTGATGTACTGGTTGCAGTCCCCAGCATCCGGCAGCAAATTTGTCAAGGGCGTAACCTTCAACGTAGAGAGCGTTAGGTATCGGCCAATAAAGTTGAGCGCCGTTGAGGACGTTGGGGTGAGTGATCAGGGTGTCTGAAATTTGGGCGATCGCCCTAGCCACGGGCAGGGCATCTCCTGCAAACCCACCGATCGAGGCTCCAACGCCTGTGGGGACTATCAAAACCACTGTCAAAGGGCGCCGGTTCACGGTGTTGCGGGGGATGCTTCCACGAGCACGTAGCCTTCTACCACAGCCTTTTGCCGATCGACATCCACGTCTGTGACTGCCCACCGCAGGGGTTCGCCGTACTTTTGCAGTTCAATTTCAATAGCCGAGTGCAGTTGCTCGGCTGTCTCGTGGAGGTCAACTTCTGCGGAAATGAAATGGGTAGTCATCTGGCGATCCATAATGGTTTTACCGCTAGCGGTACTTAGGTCAATTTTAGCTTAGTCCTAAGATTTACCGAATTGGCGATCGTACACAATGTCTTCTTTTTCTGTTTCTATCTTCAAGTTCGATCGGGGATAAGCAACGCACAGCAACACATAACCTTCTGCCTGAAGTTCGGGACTAACGCCCATGCCATCAACTTGATCGACTTGACCCTCAATAATTTTAGCAGCGCAAGTAGTACAAACCCCCGCATTGCATGAACTCGGCAACTCAATGCCGGCGGCGTTGGCGGCGCGGAGAATTTGTTTATCTTCGGGTACTTCTAAGGTATAGGTAGAGCCTTGGTGGATCAATTCAACAGTGTAAGTCTTAGACATATTTCAATTATTGGTTTTAATTCCCCGATTGGAATTTACGCTAGATTTGGAAACAAAGCACTAAGTATTTTACCGCTGTTTGTACTTTTGTGCAATTTTACAACGGCATTTTTTATTGATAATTTTTTTTATTAATTGGCTGGGCGAGCGATGGCGTCCCGCCCTCGCCCGTGCTACGGCATTTTGTCAATGACTTTTTCACAAATTATTACAAACCTCACGGCGGAACTGTGCCACAAAGCACTTATACCTAATTAATTTTTTGCCTTCAAGCCAACAACTCATCAACCGCAACACTAAAACCCGGTAGCACTAGCTGAGTGCTGACTGTAGAACCCAAGTTAAAAGTTAACTTTTGAGTTTGAGTCATTATCAATATCCAGCGACTTTCTGGAAAAACAATCCAAGCTTCCAGACAACCCGAATCTAAATATTCTTGTGCTTTCAGAAAAATCTCTTCCGCAATATCAGTAGGAGAAACTATTTCTGCAATTAACGGCGGGCTTTGAGGCAAAGTAGGAACATCGCCATATTGAGCAACAAGTTCAGCAGTCAGATAAGCTACATCAGGACGGCGCACTCGCCTGTCTGTACGACAAGGAACTTCTGTATAAACTTCGCCGCCTTGTCCGCTAGATATCTTATAACTTCTCCAAGAATAATCGAGTTTGGATTGGATTCGACTGTGTTTTACTGTCATGCCATTTTTATCCACAATTTGCCCGTCCACCCATTCCATATCGTCCGGGGGATTAGCCATAAAGTCTTCTAGAGAAACATTTTCTGATAAAACAGCAGCAATTACCATAGCCATTTACTCTCTTTTGCAGAATTCACTCATATTGTAGCAATCAATTGGTAATTAATTGGTAATTAATTGGTAATTGGGAATTGGGAATAAGTTGATTGGAACTGAAATATTGTACCATTTTCAGCAACAGGCAAGATGCCTGTTCCACAATAAAATCCATATCTTTGTGGAACAGGCATCTTGCCTGTTCATAAAAGGCTTATTGAGAATGGTGCAATATCTCAGTTGGAGTAAAAAAATAACCCATACCCAATGCCCTATGCCCATTCCCCATTTACTCAATATTAATTTGATTCGGCGGCTTAGGTTGATTCTGTTTGTCATCCTTCAAAGTTTTGCGCCCCGAAGTCGCATAATCCTTATAAAAATCCACAAACATTTTGGTTAACTGCTGCAAAGAAAGTTGTTCCCCATTAATTTGAGATTTCATATAAGCTTTAAGCACTTCAATGTAAGCCAAACCGAGGGCAAGCGTGAGAGTTGCTGCCGTTGCACCGGAGATAGCACCGCCGACAACTGTACCCGCACCAGGAATCATTTTAATCAAATTAGTCACAATACTTCTGCCGACAGCAGTAACCCCGCCAGCGCCGCTAATAGCCGACAGCATCGCCGAAATAAAGTGCGATTCGTTCAGTCGAAACCGAGAAATTGGGGGATGACTGGCTTCTACAGGGTAATCCATGAGGATTGAGTTCGCACTTTAATCCCTTGTAGATGACAACTTCATAACCTTGCAGGTGAGCGTTAGTATCCTAGAAAACGATAAGTCCTGCCCCTCAGACGTAGAGGTGAAAGCATATCTCCCACTGTAGAGACTAGCCATCAATCGGTGAAGCGGAGATAAAAGCGGAAAGAGCCACTAGCCTAAAAGTGGTATCCCGTGAGCAAGTTCCTACGGATAGCAAATGCGAAGTCACTGCCTGAATCACCGTTACGGCGAACCAGCGAAATAAGGCTTTATGCGCTGGTAGTCCCAAAAGGGCATTAGTACAGGGTGGTATGAGAATTTTGCCCGACATACCTACGTTACCCAAAAACTCGGTGAAGAGGTGACATCCTAACGGAACAGACCAATGGTTATGAGGAACGAAGTAACCCACCTGATTACTCTCGAAGAGGTCGAATACTTCGAGCAGTCAGCTAAGACGAAACATCTGGACTTCCAGGTAACAGGTGGTAGAGATTGAGTCAAAAGCCAACGCCTCACTGCAATGGTGAGGATATGCTAACGGACTTACGGTAATACGGATGGTATAGCTACAAGTAGCAATGAATATGTTATGAACACGGTAGAAAAACCGATGTATGAATGGAACGATATCAACTGGCGAAAGCTAGAGCGTAACGTTTTTAAATTGCAAAAGCGGATATATCAAGCGTCTAATCGTGGTGATGTCAAGCTAGTACGCAGACTCCAGAAACTGTTGATAAGTTCTTGGGCAGCAAAAGCATTATCGGTTCGTCGGGTAACACAAGATAATCAAGGAAAGAAGACGGCAGGCGTGGACGGTGTTAAATCGCTGACCCCAAAGCAACGTCTCGCACTGATAGATAAAATATCATTGGGTTCAAAGGTTAAGCCAACACGCCGAGTTTGGATACCCAAACCAGGGACAGATGAGGAAAGACCGTTAGGCATACCGACAATGGAAGACCGAGCCTTGCAAGCGTTAGTCAAACTGGTGTTAGAACCAGAATGGGAAGCGCGATTTGAACCTAACTCATACGGGTTCAGACCAGGACGCTCGTGCCACGATGCAATAGGAGCAATATTCAGTGCGGTAAGTCAGAAATCAAAATATGTGCTGGATGCCGATATCAGTAAATGCTTCGACCGCATTAACCATGATGTACTTCTCTCAAAATTAAATACCTATCCTACCCTACGGAGACAAATCCGGGCTTGGTTAAAAGCTGGTGTTATGGATGGAAACAAGCTGTTCCCAACTGATGAAGGGACACCACAGGGCGGGGTGATTTCACCTCTACTTGCCAATGTCGCCTTACATGGGATTGAGGAATTGATTATGGGTTTAGCCCCAAAATTCGAGATGAGAGACTCTCGTGGTCATACTTATGGATTACGAGACAAAATCAAATCGATTTCACTGATACGATATGCGGACGATTTCGTAGTTCTCCATGAGGATGTAGAAGTTGTGAAGCTGTGTAAGGTTGAGATAGAGAAGTGGTTAAGTGACATTGGGTTAGAATTAAAGCCGAGTAAAACAAGATTAGCCCACACCCTGAATAAACTAGATGATGAAAAACCTGGATTTAACTTTCTAGGATTCAACATCAGGCAGTTTCCAGTAGGAAAACACAACTCAAGTAAGGGAACTAGAGGCACTTTATTGGGCTTTAAAACTATTATCAGCCCTAGCAAGGAAAGTCAGAAAAGGCACTACAGAAAAGTTGCGGAAGTAATAAATAAATCGCGTGGGTTAAACCAAGCGACTTTAATAAAAAATCTCAATCCTATCATTAGGGGTTGGTGTAACTACTTCTCAACAGTCGTCAGCAAGAAAATATTTGATAGGCTGTGGCACTTAGTGGTTTGGAAGCTTCTCAAATGGGGTCGCCATCGTCATAGGAACAAGGGCAGAGGATGGACACGCCTTAAATACTTCAAAACCGTAGAAGGCAATAACTGGGTGTTCGCAACCGGAGAGGGTAACAATCCTCTAAAGCTCATACAACATAGTTCCACTGAAATAAAGCGCTATGTAAAAGTAAAAGGGATGGCATCACCCTATGACGGTGACTGGATATATTGGAGTTCAAGAATGGGAGTACACCCAGAAATACCCGTAAGAGTAGCCAAACTACTCAAGCGACAAAAAGGGAAATGCGCTCACTGCGATAACTACTTCAAAGATGGAGATTCGATAGAGGTTGACCACATCGCCCCCAAATCGAAAGGTGGAAAGGAATCGTATGATAATTGGCAGCTACTCCATCGACATTGCCACGACACAAAGACTGCCAATGATGGCAGTCTTGGTAACAAATCTAGCTGCAAAAGTGCTAAACCTAAGCCACCAGTGGAACCAAGCCTTTGGGCTTGGGAAAACGATATGTTGGTAATGACGTACTGATGACAACAGCCGTTTTATTGAGGAGCGGAATGATGGGAAACTATCACGTTCCGTTTTGGAGAGCAGTGGAGGAGGCGACTCCTTCACTGACTTTAATCCCCTTATCAAAGGGCATTCCAAAAATCACAGTAATATTAGCAATCATTGCCGTTTGCATGGTCATCAAAATCGGCGCATCAGCAAAGGGTACAGGAGTCGCACCGACAATTGCAGAACCTGCAACATAAGCACTTAGATACTTAAATGCCATATCAGCTTTGAGCGCAATATTTGCAATTTGTTCTTTAACAAAAGCTTTTTTAGCTACTTCCGGCAGCAGTTGAAAAGTTGCATCTACCAACTTATCTAAACCGTGAGATTTTACTGTATAATCCTCATCTATTTCTTCCGGTTCAGCCATCACAGGGATGATTTGACTGACTGGCAAATTCATGTGTTCCAGTTGCTTGAAAAACTCGCTCTGCTTTTTAGATGTCGTCTGAGTCAGCACTAAAAGAACTGGTACATCTTTGACTTCCATTTCTTTTAGCCAGCTTTCCTCGACAGATTCTATTCTATTGGCGCTGTGATTGATGCAGTACCAGATGACGTGAATGTGTTCTTTGGGGTGCAGGAGTCTTTGGTCTTCAATTAGTTTAGCAACGTTTAATTGAATAACTTTAATTTGTTCGGCATTGAGTTCGAGTCCGGGAGTATCGTAGACTGTAATTGGGCAATTCGGTTTGGTATATTGGCGAATGCCTTGAGTGATGGGGCGGCCGACTCCGGTTTCTGCTAAGCGCTGGCGAAAAACGGAATTTATCAGGGTACTTTTGCCGACGCCGGTTTTGCCGATGACTAAAACATTGCACTGTCCCACTTGGTTTTCTGCGTCTTTGAAGGCGTAGTAACTTGTATTTAAAAGCTCGTCTAAGGAAAAATCGTCTGACATGGCGGTTTGCTCCGATAAGGGTGGGATATTAAATCTGGATTAAACACCACCGAATAGAATTCGGGGCTATACAAACGAAGTCCGCCTACGCGGACTGGGGGAGCCTTAAAGATATTGTAGCAATTTAGTTTGATGTTTAAGCTAGCAATCGATCGACATCAATGCTAAAACCTATGAGTATTTGTTGGGTGCTGGCGGTATCGCCGGATCGAAATGTCAATATTTGATTTTGAGTCATCACGAATATTAAACGACTTTCGGGAAAAACTAACCAGACTTCCTGACAGCTAGATTCTAAATATTCCTGTGCTTTGAGAAAGACATCTTCAGCGATATCGGTGGGTGAAACTATTTCGGCAATTAAAGGAAAACTTTGGGGTAAAGTGGCAAGATTGCCAAATTGTGCAACTAATTCGGGTGTGAGATAAGCGACATCGGGACGGCGAATTTGTTGGTTAGTGCGGCAAGGAACCTCGACATAAGCTTCTCCACCTTGTCCGCTGGAATCTTTGTAATCTCCCCAGTAACGACTTAGCTTTGACTGAATTTTACCCGTCTTTAGTGTCATGCCATTTTTCTCCACAAGTTGACCGTCTACCAATTCCATGTTGTCGGGCGGCTCGGTGACGAAATCTTCTAGAGCTAAATTATCTGATATTATGGTAGCAGTGACCATCGTTAGTTCCTCGCTTTTACAAAATTGACTTGTTACTATTATGGCTGATGGGGAAGGGCGATCGCACTTTGACCGACACTGCTGAAATTATACTGTAACGCCGTCAGGCCGAGCAACGCAGGCTGACTTGGTTCTAATAGCGACAGCTTTTAACCTTTCGGTTGTCGGCATTACGGGTATTTCCGGCGATCGACAAAAATCTTTAGCAATCGATCTGGAAATTAAACATCGTCAAGGATAAGCGACTTTTATGAACAATATCGGCAGTGTTTACCGCCAATTGCACCCAACAGAGAAAGCAATTAAGCAATATCCAAGCGGTCAGTATCTTGGGGGATGTGGATGATTTAGCAACCGCTTTATTTTGTATTTTATACTATCAGGAAAAGCAGGATAATAGCCGATAGCAAGCCCTGCGAAAAGCACAATTTAAGCTCCGTAACTTGACAGGAGATGAGTTCTATGGTAAATATTAACTGCCGTTAGAGGATTATTTTGAGCAGCAACAAAAAGGAGAAAAGCAAGCATAAATTGTCAAATATGTGCGATTTCGTTTAGATTTGCTTTGTCGGGAAACATTGCCTTTTGTTAGTCCCTATAATTGGGCGGGGTTTGTGTCCCAGGGTTTGGCGTAGGAGAAACAGTAGCATTTACATTCCTGGACAGATCAAAGCCACAGAAACCGGATTTTTTACCGTATCTGCAGGCTGTAACGCATCTTCTCGTCAAAAAAACCCGATTTCTAACCTCCCCTGCGTCTAGGACTAATTTAGAAATGTTCCAGCAGAGATTTCTCTTGTGCGTAAACCTTTCGCAGCGACTCCAGGGCGATCGCCCCCAACATCAATTTAATCACCCCCACCAATTCCCCCCACTCCAACAATTCAGAAACACAAACAGCTTTCTGAAATCTCGCCGCATAGAAATCCACCCAAAAATCCGGCGCGTGTCTCTGTTTCTGACTCGCCATCCGGCGCTTCCAATAACCAAAATCTAAACCAGAGGGCGATTCCACCCCCAAAACAGGCGGAAAGTCGGCATAACTGACAAACCGACTCATCCCTTTGGCGTGCACGTACAGGATATGCGCCCAGCACTCGAAGCGATATATTTGTTCTACCTTGATTTTCAGCAGCCGCGCGATCGCCTCTTTTGTCACAAACCGGCTCAATCTGTGTCTGGGGGTTGATTTTCGCGAAAATTTTGTTAACATGATGTTAAGCAAATCCTTTGTAAAGAGTACAAACTTTTGTAAAGGAATTGAATTTGGATAGGCGATCGCTTTTTAGTTTTCCAGACCTGGGGGCGATCGCTTTTTACGATATTTTTATTAAAAACTAAATCTAGTTTTTTGTCAATGGGTTTAATTAGATTGCGGGTTAAAGAATTTGCTGCTGAGAAAGGCTGGACGATCAAAGAGGTTTCTGAGCGATCGGGAGTCATTTACAGCACACTCACCACCTATTCACGTTCTCCGGGAATGGCAATGGTTGATTTTACTTGTCTGCTGAAGTTGGCACGTACTTTTGACGTGATGGTGGAAGATTTGGTTGAGGTCGTCAAAGAGTAGTCGCTCGCTTTTTACAGTACAATCGGATGACTTATATTAGTCAAGTGTCAATAGCTTATGGGATTAATTAAGTTGCGGGTTTGAGAATTCGCTGCTGAGAAGGGCTGGACGCTGAAAGAAGTTTCAGAGCGATCGGGCGTCGTCTACAGCACGCTCAGAACCTATGCCCGATCGCCCGGATTAGCAACAGTTGACGTGACAGCCTTGCACAAGTTGGCAAGGACTTTTGATTTGTCGATCGAAGATTTGTATGAAATTGTCCAGGAATAGTCGATCGCAATTATTAGCAGGTTGGAATGACTTCTTTAATGGTTGAGTTGCTAGAAATCCCCCAAGCACAAAACGTAGTTGTTACAGACGACGCGCTAACAGTCGATCTATCCGATGGTCGTACTATTTCTGTTCCTTTAGCTTGGTATCCTCGGCTATTGCATAGCACACCAAACGAACGCAATAATTGGCGATTTATTGGTGGAAATGAGGGAATCCACTGGCCTGATATTGACGAAGACATTAGCATCAAAAATATTATTCTCGGTAAACCATCTGGAGAAAGTCACAAGTCATTTCAGCGGTGGTTAGAGGAACGCGGGAAGATAGTCTAATCCAAAATTCGGTCATCGGAATTGATATTACCCACAGTCAGGACACGGCAGTGCCCTTGGACTACAATTAATCGGTGATGGTTACATCCCAAGCGAGAAAGATTGATTATTTTGGGTAGGGAAACGGCACGGTGCCGTGTCCTCCTTTGCTTAAAAAAAGCGCCTGAGTTTCCTCAGACGCTTACCATAAAATCAACAAATTGTCAACCCTAACCTAACCCTTCAAAGCCTCAGCACCGCCGCAAACTTCCAGGATTTCCTGAGTAATTGCCGCTTGCCGCGCCTTGTTATAAGTCAGCGTCAAAGTACCGATCAAATCGCTAGCATTCTCACTAGCATTGTTCATTGCCGTCATCCGCGCAGCCAACTCGCTAGCGGCAGACTCTTGCAAAGCCCGCAGCAATTGGTTGTTCAAATACAAGGGCAAAAGAGCATCCAGAATTTGCGCCGGATCTTGCTCAAAAATCATGTCGCGGGGCAAACTCTTCTTAGTAGGTGCAGCAACCTTTTCCCGCGATACTTGAAACTCTCCGCCTTTCGTAGTCAAGCGGAAGATTTCATCGTCTTGCACTTCAAAACCTTGGGGGTCGAGGGGCAGCAAAGTTTGAATTACCGGGCGCGAACTAATTAGCGACACAAACTTGGTGTAAATTAACTCAACTCTGTCCACAGTTCCCGACAGGAACAAAGAAAGCAATTCGTCAGCAATTTGTGCCGCTTCCGATGCTGTGGGAATTTGTTCCAAGTTAGCGTAAGTAGCATCGATCGGCTGTTCGCGCCGCTGGAAATACTGAGTAGCTTTGCGTCCTACCAACACGTATTTGTAGTCTAAGCCTTCAGCTTTGATTTCCTTAGCGCGATTTTCGGCGTATCTGATAATGTTGCTGTTGTAGCCGCCGCACAAACCCCGATCGCCCGAAACTACCAACAGTCCCACCGATCGCACTTCGCGTTTTTTCAGCAGGGGCGAATCCAAATTTTCAAACTGCAAGCGTTCCGCCAAACCGTACAATACCTCTGCCAGTCGATCGGCAAAAGGCCGAGTTGCAGTCACCTGTTCTTGAGCCCGGCGCACCTTAGCAGCCGCCACCAAGCGCATTGCTTCTGTAATCTTTTTAGTGTTCTTGACCGACTTAATGCGATCGCGAATAGTTTTCAGATTTGCCATAATTTTCTCCTTTTTTCTTAGCCTTTATTCTGAGTTCTCAGCCGCAGTAGGGACACTCCAAGAGCTCATTATTGTCAACTTAAGCTTTGAGTCCGCCAGTCTTTCCGCCCACCCGTTAGTCCGCCAGGGGTTTTAACCCCTGTCTAATAGCTAAAGTCCTCTAAAAGAGGACTAATGAGTTTAAAAATTCTTCTTCTGGGTCTTCAGTCCTCATAGCGAGGACTTTAGCTTTGAGGCAGGGGTTTCAACCCCTGCCGGACTATCGGTTTAACGTTAAGTTGACACCAATAGGCATTGCCGTATCCCTAAAGATTTCGTGCTAATTACGCAGAAACTAAGAAACTTTGCTTGTATTCAGCGATACCTTCTTTCAGCAGCTTCTCAGCTTCATCAGTCAAGGCCTTTCCGCCTTGAACAATTTCGCCGTACTTCGGCTTGCTAGTCCGCAAATAGTCGCGCAAACCAACTGTAAACTTGTTGACTTTTTCCACAGGAATGTCATCCATATAGCCGTTAATACCGGCATAGATTACAGCCACTTGTTCGTTCATCGGCAGAGGCGAACTTTGGGGCTGTTTCAACAGTTCCCGCAAGCGCTGACCGCGCGCCAATTGATTCTGAGTAGCTTTATCCAAGTCAGAAGCAAACTGAGAAAATGCTGCCAGTTCTTCAAACTGCGCCAATTCCAATTTCACCTTACCCGCTACTTTTTTCATCGCCTTAGTTTGAGCTGCCGATCCTACCCGCGATACCGAAATACCGGGGTTTACTGCCGGACGCAAACCAGCGTTAAACAAGTCAGAAGAAAGGAAGATTTGACCGTCGGTAATCGAAATTACGTTCGTCGGAATGTAAGCAGAAACGTCACCAGCTTGGGTTTCGATAATCGGCAAAGCAGTCATGCTGCCTTCGCCCAAATCGTCGCTCAATTTAGCAGCGCGTTCTAGCAAGCGAGAGTGCAGGTAAAACACGTCTCCGGGATAAGCTTCGCGACCGGGAGGACGGCGCAGCAACAGCGACATTTGGCGGTAAGCTTGTGCTTGTTTGGAAAGGTCATCGTAAATGACCAAAGTGTGCTTGCCTTTGTACATGAAATACTCGGCTAAGCTAGCACCTGTGTAGGGAGCCAAATATTGCAGGGTTGCGGGGTCGCTAGCGTTGGCTGCTACTACGATCGTGTAGTCCATCGCGCCCTTTTCTTGCAGGACGTTGACGATGTTAGCTACTGTAGAAGCTTTTTGACCGATCGCCACGTAAACGCAGATCACGTTTTCCGATTTTTGGTTAATAATCGTGTCGATCGCGATCGCAGTTTTACCAGTTTGTCTGTCACCGATAATCAGTTCCCGCTGTCCTCTTCCCACCGGAATCATCGCATCAATAGCGGTAATTCCTGTTTGCATCGGTTCGTAAACTGAACGGCGAGAGACAATCCCCGGTGCCGGAGATTCAATCAAGCGAGATTCAGTAGTTTTAATGTCTCCTTTGCCGTCAATCGGACGGGCCAAAGCATCAACTACCCGTCCCAACATTGCTTCACCCACGGGGACTTCAGCAATTCTGCCAGTAGCAGTAACTGCCGAACCTTCTTGAATGCCGAGGCCTTGGCCCATCAACACTGCACCCACGTTATCTTCTTCGAGGTTCAGTGCAATACCAACCGTGCCGTCGGCAAATTCTAGCAATTCCCCAGACATAACTTTATCTAAGCCATAAATCCGGGCAATGCCGTCGCCTACTTGCAGAACCGTACCGACGTTAGAAACTTTAACATCTTGGTCGTACTGCTCAATTTGCTGGCGAATAATGCTGCTAATTTCGTCTGGTCTGATTGCTGCCATGTCAGTTGTCAGTTATTATTTGTCAGTTATCCGTTGTCAGTTGTCAATTGTCAGTTGTTCCAAACTACTAACAGTTAACTCCTAACTCAATTAGCTAATAGTTATCAGCTATTAACTATTAAGAATTCAATCGAATTCCCAAGCGGCGCAATTGTCCTCGCAGGCTGGCATCAATCACTTGAGAGCCTACTTTAATCACGACTCCGCCGATTAAATCTGCGTCTATTTTGGTTTCAATTTCTACTTGCCTTGCGCTTGTCATCGCCTGCACTTTCTCGCGAACAGTTTGCTGCTGAGCGTCTGAAAGCGGGACAGCAGAGGTAACTTCCGCCAAAACAGTTTGGTTGAGTTCTCGGAGTTCGGCCAAGTATTTTTTACCAATTCCTTCTAAAAAAAGAATCCGTCCTTTGTCTACTAACAGCCGCAAAAAGTTCTGCATCAACGGGTGCATTTCTGACCCCGCTATTCGATCGATGACGGCTTTTTTATCCTGCGGATTCACCAGAGGACTGCCTAGAAACAGGCGCAGTTCCTCCGAATTTTCTAGCAGGTTCAGCAAGGAGCGGATATCTTCGCCGAACTTCTCTGAGAGGTTGTTAGACTTAGCCAGTGACATCAAAGCGGATGCGTAAGGCTGTAAGACTTCGGTGCTGACTTTACTCACTTTCTAGCCTCCCAGTAAGGCAATGCTGCGATCGATTAATTGGTGTTGAGCGTTTTCGTTCAAGCTAGTTTTTAGCTGGCCTTCCACCCTTTCTAATGCCATAGATACAACGGCAGATCTGAGTTGGGCGATCGCTCTTTCCCGCTCTGCTTCCAACTCTTGACCTGCTGTTGCTTTCATACGTTCAACTTCCTGCGCTGCCTGAGCTAGAATTGCTTCTTTGGCTTTCTTCGCATTTTCTTCAGCAGCGGATCGAATCCGTTCCGCTTCTGCTTGGGCCTGAGTCAATTTCTGCTGTTGTTCTGCTAGAGATGCTGCTGCATCTTTTTGGCGAGTTTCTGCTTCTTTAATCGCCTCTTCGATAGCGGAGCGTCTTTCGCTGAGGATGTTCCCTAAAAAGCCGCGCCCGAAGTAAAACAGCAATCCAATAACAACGATCAGGTTAATCAGGTTGGTTTCTAAAATATCGAAATTTAAACCGAAACCACCTTCCCCGCTAGCTTCTGTGGCTAGCAATAAAACAGTCCCCATGATACTCTTCCATAATTGCGCGTGCAGGTTTGGTGAACCGATTTTAGATTTGAGCGTTTACCCAAAATCTAAAACTGTTCGATAGAGCTATTTGACCAGTGCAGTGCCTAATAGCTTTTCAAGAATTTGTCGGCTCAGGACATCTACTTCTTGCTCCAGCGAGCGCATTGCCTCTTGTTTTTGTTGCTCAATCTCTTGTCCTGCCTTTTCTCGCGCCTCTTGAGCTTCTTTTTGAGCCTCAGCTACTTTTGCCGACGCGGTTTTTTGGGCATCTGCTTGAGCAGCAGCAATTACTGCTTGAGACTGCTTGCGAGTTTCTCCCAGTTTTTGTTCGTATTCCTGCGCTAATTTCTGAGCTTTCGCCAAGCGTTCCTGAGCCGACAGTTGAGTGGTGCGGATGTATTCATCCCGCTCGTCGAGCATCTTTGTCAGGGGCTTATAGAAAACAGCATTCAGGACTACCATCAAAACTAGGAACTGCAACGCCATAAAGGGCAAAGTTGCATCAAAATCAAACACTTTTAGTTCCTCCTTGGTTTTGGGGCGGAAAGACATCCGCCCCTTTTCGCAGTCCTTCAGTATTAAGCGAAGGGATTAGCAAACAGCAGCACCAATGCAATAACCAGACCGTAGATGGTCAGGGATTCCATGAATGCTAAGCTCAGCAGGAGAGTACCGCGAATTTTGCCTTCTGCTTCCGGCTGGCGGGCAATACCTTCTACTGCTTGACCGGAGGCATTACCTTGACCGATACCAGGTCCGATCGCGCCTAAACCAATAGCTAAACCGGCGGCGATAACAGAAGCAGCAGCAATTGTCGGATTCATGATAAATTTCCTTAACCTTGGTGTACAGATTGAAAAACAGATAGTGCGTAATTGGTAATTGGTAATTAGTCATTAGTCATTAGTCATTGGACTGCCGATCTCTGACATATCGCTATTAGGCATTAACCAATTCCAGAGTGTTAATCGTGGTGTTCGTCGCCGTGTCCTTCCAATGCTTCGTGAATGTAAGCTCCTGCCAAGGTGGCAAATACCAAAGCTTGAATCGCACTGGTAAACAGACCCAACATCATTACGGGCAGAGGTACAAACAGGGGAACTAACAGCACCAGCACCGCTACCACTAATTCATCCGCTAAGATGTTACCAAATAAACGGAAGCTCAGGGAAAGAGGCTTGGTGAAATCTTCCAAAATCGCGATCGGCAACAAAATTGGGGTTGGTTCGATGTACTTAGTAAAGTAACCCAAACCCCGCCTGCTGAAACCCGCATAAAAATATGCCAGAGAAGTCAACAAAGCAAGTGCTACCGTCGTGTTGATGTCGTTGGTCGGAGCTGCTAGTTCGCCTTCTGGCAACTTAATTAGTTTCCAAGGAACTAAGGCCCCCGACCAATTCGATACAAAAATAAACAGGAACAAAGTGCCAATGAATGGCAACCAGGGACGGTACTCTTTCTCGCCGAGTTGATTTCTAGCCAAGTCTCGAATGAATTCTAAGGCGTACTCCATGAAATTTTGCATTCCGCGCGGAATTCTCTGCATATTGCGAGTTGCCGCCAGGGAAGCTATCAGGAGTAGAGCAATCACAATCCAGGAGGTGATGAATACCTGCCCGTGCACTTTGAGATTACCGATGTGCCAGTAGAAATGCTTGCCAACTTCCAACTCTGCGAGGGGAAAAGCATTAAAGGCATTTAAGACATTTAGCATTTCCATTCACAACAAATTCACACAGTGAGGGTTCACCGACTGCCTGACCCGTTTTGCGGGTCGGGAACGAACAGGCCTTGCAGCATATAAAAGACGAGCGCGCCCTTATATGTCAGAAATCCCAAAAATACGGGCAAAATGTGTAGCTGATTCCACTGAGTTGCTACTACAATCAACCCAATAAATACAGCCAACCGATTTTTACTCAGACTCCTCTTTTGCGGGCCGAGGCGCTCAACGTCTTTGGCCAACATTCTCAAGTAAACCACACCTACGATCGCCCCAATCAAGTAATTTAGGGCAATGTTGAGCGAATAAAAAATCCACACAGAAATAAAAATTATTCCCGTGAAAGCGAGTGTGACTACAAACAACTGTTGCTGAAGTTTGTAGAAATCTTGCATAGCATCAGTGGACTCCGGTTCGGACGAACCTGTCTGAGAGATGTCCTGCGTTTGGGCGGTGGATGCGCGAGATTGATCTGACAAGGTTACTTGACTTTCAAAGCAGTCGGTGTTAGTTGACTCCCACTACAATTAATTCGGTTGAAACCGTCTTGTAGCGACAAGTGTGACAAACGTTACAGCTCGCACACTTCACATCGAATAATACCACGTGCAGGTAACATAACTTAAAAAAAAATGAATTTTTTTGCTGGTTTCTGAGAAACGTAGATTCGAGGCTCAGCCTCGCTTGGGAGTCCTGCCGGGCACAGTCGAGGGGTTGAAATCCCTGTCGGACTTTTGGATTGTGCGATTGTCCCGAAGCCCGACAGGGAATTAATTCCCTGTCTCATAGCACAAGTCGGTTAAAAACCGACTGACATCAGCAATCATTTTCAATTAGTCGTCTTCAGACGACTTTCGCTATGAGACAGGGGTTTAAACCCCTGTCGGACTATCGGGCCATCGGGTTGTCGGATTGTCGCGAAGACCGCTGAACGCACATACCAAAGAAACCGGGTTTTTTATCGAGATTAAAGGCTGCAACAAAGTATTTTCTCTAAAAACCCGGTTTCTGAATCTAGGGCCGTACATTCGGTTCGATCGATCTTGCACCACCGAATCGCACTTGTCGAGCGATCGCCCGTAGGGTAAATTCGAGGCAGAGCCTCGCTTACCTGCATTATCAGGCACAGCCTGGTGAACGATGTATTTGTACTTACAATCGATTCATAAAATAGGGAGAAGTGGTGATGCTCGATATGAAGTTGATTCAATCTTGTCTTTATGTGTTAGATTGTGCTCGCATTGAATATGATGCCAGCCAACTCAAGTTTTCTCAATAAAACTACGAATTAGATGAGGAAGAAGAAGCGCGACGGGAACCTAATGCAGAAGTTACTATTTGGATTGACGGGCAAAAACCTGGTGAACCAGCCCGTTATGTTGAGTTTACCGCTTGTGACTATTTTATTGCATATTGGGAGTTGTGCCTGCGATACGAAAACGGTAATGTACGAGTGTTACAAGAATCCACTGATTTTATTGAGGATAAAGTTTGGTCTGAGTGGGATTGTCGCTACGACGATTGATATTAATTGCTTTAATTGCATTTAAACGGTTGCGCCCTGAGTACCTTATTGCTTGAAGTAGAAGTGTTAATGAGGACTGAAGTCCTCACTACGAACTTTTTGTCTGAGGATTATGCAACGAGGTGAAACTCTCGAACAGCCGGAAGGAAGTTTCTATTTTCGTGGCTCGATCGACTAAGCTTAATCAAAGCAAATCGCTGTAGAGGCTGCAAACTCGCCCACTGTGCCAAAGTAATTGTCACGCCGAACTCTTGCGCTTTGGCAGAAACCGACTCCGGTACAGTTGCAGCATCCATCCACGGGGGATTTTCATCAACCGCCAAATCAGTTCCCGGTTTGCCTGTGTGTAGAATTAATATTTTATTTAGCTGTTCTCGGTAATCAATAATTTCTGCTGGTGTCAAGCAAGGTTTCTCTACAAGGATTTGACGTTCTGCTTGAGTAAAATGATTCCAATCCTGCAACTTTAATTTAATACCGCAAGTATCTAACTTGAGACGTACCTGCATGGGGATACAGCGCAAAGCTTCCACAAAATCAGCTTCAAATTCAAAAAACATAGGTAAAAAGCTTAAATATTAAATTGATACTTATTATGAATAATATCATATTATATTGTTTTTTTTGCAACAGGCTTTCCGGCCTGTTCCACCAACAGACAATTTATCGACTTTGGGAAATTTGCAACAGGCTTTCCGGCCTGTTCCACCAACAGAAAATTTATCCACTGTGGAACGGGCATCTTGCCCGTTCATATTAATTGCAGAATCTCGCATCAGCGCTTACAATTAAATAATATTACAAACTATTGACATGAATCCCGTAGACTACCTTCGGATTAGCTTGATAGACCGCTGCAACTTCCGCTGTCTCTACTGTATGCCGGAAGGTAGCGAGTTGGACTATGTATTGCAGCAGCAGTTGTTAACTCACTCGGAATTGCTAACTCTGCTGCGGGAAGTTTTTATACCCGCGGGATTTACAAAGTTTCGGTTGACGGGTGGGGAACCGCTGCTGCGGCCTGGGGTGGTGGAATTGGTAAGGTCGATCGCCTCGATGCCCGAAACGCGAGATTTGTCAATGACAACCAACGGTTTTTTGCTGGCGGGAATGGCCGAAAATCTCTACAATGCTGGTTTGCGCCGGATTAATATTAGTTTGGATTCCTTGGAACCGGAGACTTTCGATAAGATAATTGGCAGTCGGGGTCGATCGCGGTGGATGCAAGTTTGGGAGGGAATTCAAGCGGCTTATCAAGCAGGATTCGACCCGCTGAAACTGAATGTTGTGGTAATTCCCGGTGTCAATGACGGCGAAATATTGGATTTAGCGGCGTTAACTATTAACCGGAATTGGCACGTCCGATTTATTGAGTTTATGCCGATCGGCAATGGGGATTTATTTGGCGATAAAGGTTGGGTAGCATCAGCCGAATTGCGGCAACAAATTAGCGACAAATACGGGTTAGCCGAGTCGGGGGTTCGCGGAAATGGGCCGGCGGATGTGTTTCAAATTCCGGGGGCGAAGGGCACTTTGGGATTTATCAGCCAAATGTCCGAGTGTTTTTGCGATCGCTGCAACCGGATGCGTTTGTCTGCTGACGGGTGGCTGCGGCCTTGTCTGCTGAACGAAACGGGTCAAATTGACTTAAAAACTGCTCTGCGTGATGGGACTCCTATCAGCGAATTGCGCGATCGAGTGCGGCACATATTAGAGATTAAACCGGAGATTAATTTCAAGCAGCGAGATTCGGGAACTACTCAAGGAAATTACAGCCGCACCATGTCTCAAATCGGCGGGTGATATCAATTCCGATTTTAGTATTCCCTCGATATTCTCTCCCCCTCTCTGTAATCTCTGCGTTCTCTGTGGTTAATTATAAATCAGGTATTTAACGATGAACACCATCTCGATCGCCATTTCAGACCGGCTGATGCTGAAGCTACAAAAAGTTGCTGCCCAGATGAATGTATCCATCGAAGAATTAGTCTTGATGAACATTGAAAGCTCGATCGCGCAACGAGAAAATCCCGCAGCAAATACCGATCGAGATATTTGCAATCAAAATGCTGAAATTGCGATCGAGGTAATTGACAAATTTTATACTCTTGCTACGGAATGGCAGAGTGAAGTTGCGGGAATGTCTTCGACAGCTCAAATGTCTCAGCATCCTGCATATCAAGAAATTATTAATATGGGTTCTCAAATCGTGCCGCTGTTGCTAGCGGAACTCAAAAAAAATCCCCTTTACTGGTTAGCTGCATTGAATGAAATTACGGGTGAAAATCCCATTAAACCGGAACAAAGGGGAAGGGTAAAACAGATGGCATCAGCTTGGATAGAGTGGGGTAAAGAGCGAGGCTACGCGATTGCTTCACGACTATTAGCAACATCGAGCCAACCTTCAATCGCATCTTTTAAATTAGCCATCACTTCTTCCATAGTATCTCCTTCGGTAATGCACCCAGGAAGTGCGGGAACTTCTGCCCAATAGCCACCTTCTTCTGCGGGATGGATGATTGCTCTAATTTTCATACATTTATTCAGTCATTGGTTAAGGATATTATAACTATTATTAATAAATACAGGAAATTATAGTCGCCGCACTATGTCTCAAATCGGCGGCTAATTATCTATTATCAGCGATAAGTCACTCTGGAGTAACGCCCTCGCCTTGGGCGCGGATCGATCGTAAGCTGGCGTTGGCTGTCCTAGGTCGCAGGAATTCGACATTCAACTCTAGTTTTTCTCCCAGCCACAAAGAATGTTTCGTGTGGTCGGCCACATCGTCGCCTGTTTCAGGGTGAATGAGAATATCGAGCCCCTCACGATTCAGCATTAACCAGGGAACGACTTTGCCAAACTGGTCTGGTAAAAATGCAACTTGATACATCGCTTGGGGGTGGGGGCCAATGGGTTTGTCATGCCAACGCCCAAGCTGCACCTCAAACTGAGTCAATCCTTCTCGTACACGCGCTGCGGCATCGCGATTATCAGCGTCGAAGTAAATATGTGCATGAAAACCAACGATGTTAATGGTGTCTTCTTTCATCATTTTTAGTGGATTATTGAGCAGAAATCGACAGCTTTATATTAGCTTAACTTGCTGGATATTTTGTTCACTCCTGTAAACTCCTTAAGTTGATATCTCCTCAGTGTTTGCTTTTTGGGTTTCATACTACGACAATACCAGTATACTCTCTGCTTCTCTATCTCCAAACTGACTAATGATGTCGATTTCATCTCGCAGAATTTGAACGATTTTAGATGTTGAGCAATTGCCAGCACGGAGATAAATAAATTTGGGAGGATGACCCTAAAGTAAACTCCGTTGATGAAAGTCAGAATCTTTGGAAACAATCACAAAATCATTTGCCTTTGCATATTCCCAAATTTCTGCATCATCAGTATTTGTGAGTCCTAGGGTTTTGACATGAACAGAATCGGGATAGAAACCGATAATTCTCTGAGTAGTTGGTCTGAGAGGTTTTCGTCCAACAGTAGTTTCACAGGGATGCCAGAAATAACTTTTTTTCACGATCTGCGGCAAAAGCAAGGCAGGCTTTGATGTCTGCCGAATTTACTAGGGTTTTCCACCAATAAGACTCCAAAATTGGTGGCAGTCCGATCGACACGGGGCGATCGTCTCGACATCACGGACGGCTGACACGGCTCAAACGGCTTCAAAATTGCACCGTCTAGCGCGGTCTAGGGGGTTTTCGGTGATGGAAAGTGAATCCGCACGGAACCAACAGAAAACCCGCTGCAATGTAGTTGTAGCGGGTTTTTTAGGGTGGGGTCTTTATGTCAATGTTCTCTACACAATCTATAGCAAAGAGTCATTCTACTTACTTGACAACACACTGAATAAAGTAGTTGTAACCTGGCATGCTCTTACATTCTGTATTGTTGACTAACGCAAACATATTGTTACCAGTACCACCCACATTTTTAATCTGGTACGTTGTGGAACCACTTCTAATCTGTAGCACGTCACCTTGGTAGCTCATGTTTTGAACATTCATTCCCTGTGAACCTAGCCGATAATTATATCCTTTGGCTGAGTCACCATTTGGTGTTAAAGCAAACATATTTTGACCACCACCTCCAGTACCTTTAATTTTAAAAAGCATTGGTTTATTGCTACCTTCCAAAACACCTGCTACAAAAAGAACATTGTGTTCTTGAACCCACATCATGCTCCCAAAAGACTGGAACTTTTGTTCCCCTAACCACTTTCCTGTAGATGGTTGTGTTTTTGTGAGTACAGTGCCTGAATTATTGATTGAGAGACTAACGTCTCCAATTTTCAAGCTCGAATTTGAAGATTGACTATCGGCAAACACAGGAATTGCCGAAAAACAAATTACTGCAAAACCAAGAATAGCTGCTTTCTTAGACATAGAATCCTTTGAGTGAAAACTAACGTGAACCTTTACTACTCGAATTGAACTCAATCTAATCTCCCTAAGCCTGCTTTGTCGGTTGGAGAAAGTCAGGCAAAAGTCAGAGAAAAGTCAGATGCACTCCACAAACAAACCTCTAACTGAACTTGTCATAAAATAATCAGGTTTGATGATCGCACCCTAATAAGGATTCCAGTTTGTTTGTGCAACAGGAATTGTAAGGTTGAATGGTTGATAGCGAACCATTCAGCACTCGCTCAAGTCTGCTAGCCCCCCGGCTTTGGCTAGAATTATTCCGATCTTACTTCCATCTTGCAAGTTGCTGCCAATTGCTTTGTACCAATTGGGGGAAATTTTGGTGCTATTAGTTGTGCCACTTTTATCTAAGTGGCATATACGTAAGTTTAATTTTAATAAAGTCGTGTATAGTTCTATGCCAAAATTACATATTTTGATAAAGCTGTAGCCTTTCAAGCCTTTACATCAGGAAATTACCGTTTCCTGATTTAGTAAAGTAACGTGCCTGATATTTGTTGGTCTTCTTAACTGGTTCCCAGGCTCTAGCCTGGGAACCGAGATCCAGAGGCTCTGCCTCGCTAACGGATAAAAACAAAAACAGGAGGCAGAGCCTCATGGAATGCGTTCCCAGGCTCTAGCTTGGGAACGAGCAAACACCTACGCTTTGCGCTTCCGACGGCGAATCAGCACACTCATCACTTGCTTCGGATTAGCTGCACGCTGTACGGGACTCCAATCGCCAACTTGGGCAAATCCCAGGCGGTATAAGGTGAGTATGGTTTCCCTGACACCCTGGGGCGAACCTGTCACCGTTACACACACCACATCCTGTTCCGATTCTGCTGCTGAGCCGTCATTTGGCCGTGCAAATTTGTTGTCGTCAGGCAAGAATTCCTGTGACATAATATATGTTCTCCTGGTTTTAGGTTTTCTAGAAAAACCCAAAAACCCAGCCGCCCCGCATTTCAACACATAGCAGGGCGGCTACAGAGAATGTTAAGATACTCCGTTAGCCTCCAGACTGCTTGTCCCAGTTTGGCGGTTATGCTGTCCATTGCTGCTACCAACAGCTTTGGGCAGTGCAACTAGATTTTTGGGCGACGCGGGCTACTTCCTCTACAAGCAAAGCAACCTCTAACTTCAAAGCGTAGCCGCAGACGGGGGCCTGTGTCAATCCATTTGGGATTTGGGATTTGGGAAAGGTGCGTCAATCGATTTTAGATTTTAGATTTTAGATTTTAGATTTTAGCATTGACCCCACGGATCGAGTCGGGGGCTCCTTTATCGGATACAGGTTTTTTATTTCTGGACGGATGAATCCGGGGGCTTGTATCCTGGATGCTTGATTGTCAGCTTTGAGATTGCTTCACTACGTTCTCTTCGGACAGAAAATCCTAGTACGTGCATCCAGGATTAACTGGTTCTCAGGCTGGAGCCGATTCGTGACAACTTAACGTCAAACCCAATCACAGACTGCTGTTTGAGTATTAAGCTCAGATCCCCCCTAGCCAAGGGCGG
This sequence comes from Oscillatoria nigro-viridis PCC 7112, assembly GCF_000317475.1. Lineage (NCBI taxonomy): Bacteria > Bacillati > Cyanobacteriota > Cyanophyceae > Oscillatoriales > Oscillatoriaceae > Phormidium > Phormidium nigroviride. The sequence goes on along the minus strand of NC_019729.1, from coordinate 2,123,118 downwards.
GCACGGGGGCACCGCCCCTACGAAGGGGGGGACAAGAGTCTTCTCAAAGTCCCCCAACAATCAGGGGGATTTAGGGGGATCTAGACTTAGCTAAATGCGAGATTTATCAATGGTTTCAGTCTTAAGTTGTCACCCGTGGGCTGGAGCCTGGGAACGAGCAATCGCCTACTTCCTAGGCTTTGCGCTACAGTTATAATATTAAAATCAATTTAAAAAGTGCGATCGACCCCGCTCTCATCAGCCCAAAAACTTGCACTCAAGGATAATTATGCTGCACAATCTTCAGCAATCTCACCAACAAGAGATACAGACGATTACTCAAGTTTTGGGAAAAATCACCAACCGCACGGCGGATCAGATTAAACCATTACTAGATGCGATGCTCAAACAGCTAATTGAACCTCAACAACCTCCATTTTATGAAACAGCTACCCCAACAGAATGGTCGCTCGCATTTCAAGAATGGGTTGACAGTCATCGTACCCTAAATCTCCCCACTCTTTCAGATGAAGCTATTAGCAGAGAGAGCATTTATGGAGACAGAAGTTAAATGCCGTTTCTCGTAGATACAAACATACTGCTGCGTAGCATCGATACAGCACACCCAATGAATCCTGATGCTGTCAATGCCGTGATTACTCTGCGCGATCGCGGGGAACAACTTTATATTGTACCCCAAAAGTCGATCGAGTTTTGGAACGTTTGCACTCGCCCGATCCAGAGAAATGGATTAGGGCGTACTGCAATAGAAGCAGAGGCAGAAATTAATCGCTTAAAACAGCTTTTTCCTCTGTTGTTGGATACCGAAGCAATTTATCAAGAATGGGAGCGACTGGTGATAACACATAAGGTTGTAGGTGTTAACGTTCATGATGCGCGGCTAGTTGCTGCTATGCTAGTTCATGGTTTAACCCATATCCTAACTTTTAACATTGCTGATTTCGCTCGTTATTCACAAATTACGGCTGTTAATCCTCCAACTGTAAAGCCTTGATTAATTGGGCATTTAACAGAAATTATACTCCGAGCCAAGAACAGGCAAGATGCCTGTTCCACAAAAAGCTAATTTGATTGTGGGGAGTAGGAGTTGGGCCGGAGAGCCCGCCCTTAGATTTTACCGGGTGTTAGCAAAATTAGCTGTTTAGACAAGATAGATCGCACTTCATCCAATCCCATCTCCACATCCGCCAAAATCTCCCCAACAGTCTTCTCTCCTTTACCTTGCCCAAGCGAGGTTCCCTCTTTCTCCCCCCCTTGATAAGGGGGGGCTGGGGGGGGTACACAACCTTGCAAAAACTCAAATTCCGCACTTGACAAATTGACCAATTGGTAGTTGCAATCAAAGACTTGTTGACTCGGCCAACCGTGCATACAACCACTCAACTCTGGAATTGCCGCCAAAAGTGCCTTATCGTCCGACCAATCAATTTTATTAACAGGCTTTTTGCCCAAGAAAAACTCGTAATGAGTGATTTCCGTATCCAACAATTCAATTAATCGATAAAGCTCTCTTTCCGTCAAACCCTGAGCTCTTTCTATCAATTCCGGCGCTTTCCCCAAAAGTCTTTCTAACTGCCAATATCCCGGATTTGAGAAACCAATAAATTCCAATCCCGAAGCGTCAATTAACTCGAACAAAGTCTCAATATTGTAGTCAATTTCCTGCGGGTGAACGTACATATCAGCAAAACATTCGTCTCGCTGATTTTCTCCCGCCCAACGCTGTTTTTCGTACTTGACAAGACGGTTGTTTTCTGGTAAAGAAGCAAAGATTTGACGACCGACTTTCACGCCATCGGGATAGTCACCTTTCTGGCTGCCTTGGAGTAGGGCGATCGCCTTTTGCATGAGTTGAATTTCCCAGCGTCCGAGCTCAGCATACACAAAAATGTGCATTAAACCGCCCGCCGCCAACTTCGCCGCCAGCGCTTGAATGCCCCGGATCGGATCGGGTAAGTGGTGCAGCACGCCGACGCAGTTGATCAAATCGAACTCGCCCTCTAACTCGGCGGCATCGTACAGGCTGAGGTGGCGAAAATCAGCTTCGCGCGCGCCCGTTAGCGAAGCCCTCGAAGAGGATCGGCGACAGCGTTCTTGTGCTACCTTCAAAGCACCCTCGCTCAGGTCGATCGCCGTTACCGAAGCTTCTGGATTGAGGTGAATCAGATAATCGGTGCTCGAACCAGTCCCGCAGCCAGCATCTAAAATCCGAATATCGAGTTTTGGCGGCTTTTGGCCGGTGCAAAAATTGTAAGCATCAGGCCAACTCCAGCGCCAGTTGTACCCTGGCGGCGGTTCGTCGGACAAAGGATCGGGCGGGAAAGGGAAAGTATCGTAAAGCCGCCGCACGGCAGCGCTGATATCAGGCGTAGTATCCATAGGTGAGGTAATAGTGCGTGGGTTTTGAGATTTGTTGTCAGTAGCTACGGGCAAACAGCGCTAGGCCATGCACTTCTGTTGCTGCGTTACTGGCAACAAAAGAGTCGCTTCGCGATAGTTGGGCAAGCCTGCAACAGAGGGATCGGGCGATCGACTAACCCCTGACTGCCAAGCCCTGACAGCTTGTGCGTAATAAAACTTATCATTTTTTCTCATATAAGCTCTCTTAAATCTATACAATAAATCTCGACAGGCTTTTTAACAAACAAGGACTGTCAATAACCCACCGCGGAACTGTCGGGTAAAGCGGAGGCGTCTTTCAAGAGAGCAAGAGGCCGCGAAACAGGCAGAAGAAAATTTTTTATTTTCTTTTCCTTTAATTCAAGGCACTGGCTGCAATCGCCCAAAGGCAACTCTCCTGCCGAGTCTTTTTTTCCACGGGTGTACGGGCGGAGCGCAGCGGAGGGAGTACCCCGTGCCTGCCTTCGGACCGGACATTTCCCGGCAGGCAGAAAGATGAAACCAAAACATTTTAATCTAAGAAAGTAAGCGCGCCCGAACCTCGTGACAGGTAAAGGCAAAAAGTAAACAAAGCAAAAATACCTAGTTTGACCTTTTACCCAGAAATTGGGTTTAAAGCCCCGTCCTTCCAGGACGGCTTCGGGAAAGACTGGCAAACAAATACCGTGGGGCGCACGGAAATTTAAGCTTGAGGAGTGAGTTGTAAGACTCAAGAATGCTTCGTAAGACCAGAGGGGACTAATGGCAGAATCAGCCCAAGAATCACCGCACGTTCGATCGGGCGGTGAGCGTCAACTGCATGAGAAGGCAGGGTTAGTCTGGGTAAATGCTACAACGATTTAGATAGGGAGCGAAGGAGTCTAATGACTGTAAAGGCAAGTGGTGGAAGCTCGGTTGCGCGTCCGCAACTATATCAAACTGTACCGGTCGCAACAATTTCGCAAGCAGAACAGCAAGACCGCTTCCTACAGCGGGGCGAACTCAGCGAACTGGCAAGTTATTTCAGTTCAGGGACTCTGCGGATCGATATCTCTGCGACGCTGACCCAAAACTCGGAACTGATAGTATCCCGCGCAGCCAACCGGATTTTTACCGGCGGTTCCCCGCTGGCATTTTTGGAAAGACCGCAAGAACCTGCGATGGCTGTAGCAGGCGCGGCTCGCGGCGGCTCGGGGAATGTCTCTGAAGGCATGAAACTGGGAACTGTTACCTACGTTGAAGGTCGCGCAGGCGGCGGCAACGGCGGTGGCGGCGGCGGTTTCTTGGGGCTGGGAAATCTGTTTTCTGGCAACGGTGGCGGCTACAGCGGCCCAATCCCAGCAGGATTTCAGCCGATCAATGTCTCGCGCTACGGCCCGGGCAACATGACCAAATCTCTGCGCGACTTGAGCTGGTTTTTGCGCTACATCACCTACGCGATCGTAGCTGGCGACCCGAACATTATTTCGGTGAACGTGCGCGGATTGCGGGAAATCATCGAAAATGCTTGCTCTTCGGCGGCCACAATTGTGGCAATGCAGGAAATGAAGGCAGCATCTTTGGGCTATTTCAGAAACAATGCAGAGGCAAGTGCCATCGTCGGACAGTATTTCGACGTAGCAATTACCGAATTCAAAGCTCCCACACCTTCAGACAAGGTGCGGCAGCGCGAAAGCAAGGACCAGCAAGGCTTGCAACTGCCTCAAATTTACTTCAACGCAGCCGAGCGACGGGCGAAATTCGTCATGAAAACCGGCCTGTCTTCGGGGGAAAAGCAAGAAGTAGTTAAAGCAGCTTACCGCCAAGTATTCGAGCGCGACATTAGCCGCGCATACAGCCAAAGCATTTCTGACCTGGAATCCAAGGTCAAAAATGGCGAAATCTCGATGAAAGAGTTTATTCGCCGCCTTGGCAAATCTCCTCTGTACCGCCAGCAATTCTACGAGCCGTTTGTCAACAGCCGTGCTGTAGAATTGGCCGCCCGTCACTTCCTAGGCCGCGGTTTGAGCTCGCGGGAGGAATTTAGCAAGTATTTTGCGATCGTCACTAAAGGCGGGCTGTCAGCCCTCGTAGACGCGATGGTTTATTCCCAGGAATATTCCGACTACTTCGGCGAAGAAACCGTGCCTTACCTGCGCGGTTTGGGTCAAGAAGCTCAGGAATGTCGCAACTGGGGCCCGCAAATTGATTTGTTCAATTTCAGCGCTCCGTTCCGCAAGGTTCCTCAGTTCATCACCTTGTTTGCGGGCTACACTCAGCCGCTACCAGACCAGCACGTTTACGGTGTTGGCAATGACCCCTTAGAAATTCAGTTCGGCGCGATTTTCCCGAAAGAAACTCGCAACCCCAAGAACCGTCCAGCTCCCTTCGGCAAGGACACCCGCCGCATCCTGATCCGTCAAGGTGCAGGTATTGAAAACCAATTGAGCAACCCGGAAGCCCGCGGTAAGGCTCCAGGCTCCCTCGGCCCCAAGGTCTTTAAACTAGACCAGTTGCCGGGCGGCTATGTGGCTTCCAAGAAAACTGCCCGCGGTGTCTCTAGCAGCTACAGCAACAGTTCCAGTGTCAAATTTACCGAAAGTTCGACTCAAGCGGTGATTCGGGCTGCTTACCTGCAAGTGTTCGGTCGCGACGTGTTCGACGGCCAGCGCCAAAAGGTGGCGGAAATTAAGCTGGAAAACGGCGACATCACGATGCGCGAGTTTATTCGGATGTTGGCGAAGTCTGACGTGTTCCGCAATATGTACTGGAGCAAGCTTTACGTTTGTAAGGCGATCGAGTACATTCACCGCCGACTCCTGGGACGCCCTACCTACGGCCGCCAGGAAATGAACGCTTACTTTGACATTTGCGCCAAGAAGGGTTTCTACGCGCTGGTCGATGGCATCATGGACAGTCTGGAGTACAACGAAGCTTTCGGGGAAGATACAGTGCCCTACGAGCGCTATGTAACTCCCGGTGGTTTGTCGATGCGGACGATGCGATCGGGTTCTGTCGCCGAGCAAAATCTCCAAGCTCAGACGCCGGAAACTCCTCGGTTTATCGAACTCGGTGCAGCAGGCGATCGGGGCGGTATCGAGTTGCAAACTCGGATTGCTCAAGGTGTCAGCAAGCGGCGCGAACAAACTAAGGTTTTCAAGCTGACGAATACTTCGGACAAAGTAGGTTTGAAAACTTTAATTCAAGCTGCTTACCGTCAAGTTTTTGAACGCGACTTGAATCCCTACGTTGTGAAGAATGAATTCACGGCGCTAGAAAGCAAACTTGGCAACAATGAAATCAATCTGAAGGAGTTCATTGAAGGTTTAGGTTGTTCCTCGCTGTACGTCAAACAGTTCTATGCACCTTATCCAAATACTAAGGTGATTGAGTTGGGTACAAAGCACTTCTTGGGCCGCGCTCCTCGCAATCAGGCGGAGATTCGGAGTTACAACCAAATCTTGGCAAGTAAAGGGATTAAGGGCTTTATCAACGCGATGTTGAACAGCGTTGAATATGCTGAGGCTTTTGGTGAGGATACTGTTCCTTACCGCCGCTTCCCAACTCTACCGGCTGCTAATTTCCCGAATACTGAAAGACTGTACAACCAGTTGACTAAGCAGAACGGTGAAATTGTGGTTCCGAGTTTTGAGCCTGTGGCTGCGATCGACAGAAGCTAACAACAAACTGCAAGAAAGTTGATTTTGTAGGTTGACAAAAATCCCTCGCTATAGTTAGGCTGTAGCGGGGGATTTTTGGTGATGTTACCCTAATTTTGAGTCGGCGATTGAAATCGCTTCTACAAAAACAAAGTCCGGATGGTGCGCGGACTAAGATATACATGGATTTGGCATCTTGATAATAAATTATGCGAATGCGCCCCGGTGAGTGAGGAAACACTCAACCGAGACGACTTCTCCAAAGTCCGACTATTCGATGGCTACTTCGAGTTTTCACCTTCTCGCATGGATTTAACGCAAGGCGACTATTTCTATGAGGAAAAAGAAGAGGCCTAAACTGACATTCACAAAAATATAACGACAATGATAACAAACAAAAGTGAGGACAAGTCAATAGACCTAAGTTCACAAAGGTTCTATCATGGCACTAAGGCAAATCTGAAGCAGGGAGACCTGATTGAACCCGGCTTTAATTCAAACTACGGTAAGAGGAAGAAGGCATCCTATGTCTATCTAACCGCCACCTTGGATGCTGCTATTTGGGGAGCTGAACTTGCCTTGGGCGAAGGACCAGACAGAATTTATATAGTAGAGCCGACTGGTCCGATTGAAGATGACCCCAATTTGACGGACAAGAAGTTCCCTGGAAACCCAACAAAGTCATACCGTTCTCGGAATCCGCTACGGGTCTCTGGTGAGGTTACAGATTGGCAGGGGCACACCCCAGAACAGCTCAAAGCCATGAAGGAGAATCTTGAGCGACTTAAGCAACTTGGTATTGAGGCAATCGAGGATTGAGCAAAAATGTGAAAATAAAGTCGCAATTCACTTTTCCCCGCGAGGGGATTAAAACTTTATAGACTTATTGAAATTTGCAAAATTCTAACATCCGTTTGATTTTTGGCAACGGTCTTTCAGATTTCCGAAAAGCCAGCCAAATCCGATTAGTAACAGCCTGCATAGGTTTGAGGACGAGTGTCAAGCAATTTTCTGTTACCAAATCTGCACACAAGTAGTCGGGAAGCACGCTCAAGCCAAATCCCAATACAACCGCTTGTCCGATCGCTCTTAAATCGGGAATAATTAGTTTGGGATGAACGTCGATTCTTCTGCCAAACACCGCGCGCCAAAAGCGGCGGGCGATCGGCAATTCTTCACTGCAAGCAATCCAAGGTAGAGTTAACAGCCATTGAGACAGCGGGTTTAAATCTGCTTGACTGATTCCTTCCGCAATCGGAATCGCAATATTTGGCGGCCCGACTAGCCAGAAATTTTCCTCAAATAGTAATTCATATTCGATATCAGACAAAGTAATTTTTTGTGTAGCAATTACAATGTGTAGCTTTCCTGCTTTGAGTTGTTGGATTAACTCTGCTGTTAACCCAAATTGTACGGTGTAAAAAGTGCGATCGTCCTGCGGTAATTGACTGAGAATTCGTTCTGTGCAAAATTATTGGGGCCGACCGATTCTGATGGTTTGCGGAGTTTCGGCGGTTGAGTTTTTGTGGGGAATTGATTCGAGTTTCTCGATCGCACCTGCAACTTGAGTATAGAGTCTTTTTCCCGCTTCTGTGGGAACCATCCGTCTCGGAGTCCTTTGAAACAAGGAATTTCCCAAAGCTGACTCTCTTGCTGCGACGTGTTGGCTAACAGCCGGTTGCGTGAGGTGGAGAACTTGCGCTGCCCCGATACAGTTCCCACGCGGTAAACCTCGATAAAACTGCGATACCATTCAAAGCTAATCATCAGGAAAGCGCTCTAAGAGATTTTGACACGGATACACGAATTAACTGTCGAGCATTGGCATTTGCTATAAGTAGATTTATAGTTACACGAAACTTTCATAATTTGTATTCTAGATCAATTCGGTCTAGGATGAAAATAACAAGCACAAAGACACCCGCAAAAGGAATAGACTATGACTAGCCAAAAAGTTCTGATTGTTTTAACCAGCCACGATACTCTCGGCGACACTGGTAAAGAAACTGGTTTTTATCTCCCAGAGGTGACGCATCCCTTGGACGCATTTACTAAAGCCGGATTAACGGTAGATTTTGTGAGTCCAAAAGGCGGCAAAGCTCCAATGGTTGGGGTTGATTTAGAAGACGGGCTAAATAAGGCTTTTTTAGAGGATTTGCAACAGGTTGCGCGAGTGGAAAATACGCTCAATCCTGCACAAATTGACCCCGCAGAATATGGCGCTATTTTCTACGCTGGGGGACACGGTACAATGTGGGATTTTCCTGATAACCAGGAACTGACTGGGATTGCTGCTGCTATTTACGAAGCAGGTGGCATTGTGGGTGCTGTCTGTCACGGGCCGGCGGCGTTAGTCAATCTTAAGTTGTCTGATGGTGAGTACCTGGTTGCAAATAAGACTGTGGCTGCTTTTACTAATGAAGAGGAAGCCGCTGTGGGATTGACTGACATAGTGCCGTTTTTGCTGGAGTCAAAATTAATTGAACGCGGCGCTAATTTTACGAAAGTTCCTAATTTTCAGGCTCATGTTGTCGCGAGCGAGAGGCTCGTCACAGGCCAAAATCCCGCTTCGGCAGCAGGTGTCGGTCACAAAATGGTAGAATTGCTCCAAAATAAGTAGATCCCCAAAAAATATCACACCGAGAAACCCGGTTTTTTAAACAACACCTTCGCGTCTAAGTCAAAATGCTTTAAGAAAGTAGGTTGGCTTGAGGCACTCGTACCCAACGCCATCAATTTTAGATTTTGGATTTGAGATTTGAGATTTGAGATTGGAGCAAAAATCTCAAATCTCAAATCTCAAATCTGTTGTTGGTTTCGCTTCACAAGGGCTCTACGTGCTGTAAAAATGGCGAAGGTATTATAAAAAAACCTGGTTTCTGGATACCTAATTACTACCTATTTGTTATTCGGTTAACCGTACTCCAATAGCCACTTTTATTCGAGAACATTTCTGGCAAAATTTCGTCTGTGATGCCAATTAAGTCGCGCTCGCTGTACGAGGATAAATTACTTATTTATGGGGTATTAGTGAATTGCATTCATTCCCTGTACGAAAAAATTAGGTATAATTTGGGAGTGCTGATTTAGCGAGCCATCAAGATATTGAAATCCCCATAAAACATCAGAATAAGTTGCTAACTTGTGCTGATTATTACCAGAGCGAAACGAATAAGCGATTAGGGCATAATGTTGTGAAAGATGGAACAGGGTATGGAATTAAATTTACAGAAATTTTATAGCGCCTGCAATCCCAGCTACACCCTGGCAGTAGCAAATCAAGAAGACCGACAATACTATATCGATTTCTCATCAGTGCGGGGCGGCACAATTGTAGAACAATTGGAGCGCACCATCAGCCGTCTGTCCCCCGATGCACCTACCTGTCAATTATTCACCGGTCACATCGGCTCTGGTAAATCAACAGAATTGCTGCGGCTGCAAGCTCAATTGCAGCAACAAGGATTTCATGTTGTTTACTTTGAGTCGAGTAAAGACTTAGACATGGCAGATGTAGATATCACTGACATTTTGTTGAGCGTTGCTCGTCAGGTGAGCGAAAGCATCGAGAAAAGGAAAATTAAGCTGCAACCGACGGGTTTTAAAGCTTTACTCAAAGGGGTTGCTGATGTTTTTCAAACTCAAATTGACTTGAGGGCTGAAGCTACTGTCCCTGGTTTTGGGGAAATAAATGCCAGCACGGAGGGAGAATTTTCTCTGGCGTTGGGAATTGGCAAAATTACTGCTAAGGCGAAAGATGCTCCGAATCTGCGATCGGAGTTGAGGCAATATTTGGAGCCGCGAACTAACGTAATTTTAGATGCGCTTAATAAGGAGTTGCTAGAACCGGCTAACCAAGAACTCAAACGCCAAGGGAAACAAGGGCTTGTAGTAATTATCGACAATCTCGATCGCATACACCTGTGCGCGAAACCGACGGGGCGGCTGCAGCCGGAATACCTGTTTGTCGATCGCGGCGAACAATTGGCAAGACTAAATTGCCACGTCGTGTATACAATTCCTTTGGTGCTGATTTTCTCTAACGATTTGGGCCAGTTGACCAATCGATTTGGGGTAGATCCGAAGGTTTTGCCGATGGTGCCGGTGCAGTTGAGCGACGGTTCTGAGTGTTCTGAGGGTGTGGAATTGCTGCTGCAGATGGTTCTGGCGCGGGCTTTTCCGACGGTGCAGCCTTCGCAGCGCTATGCTTTGGTTGGCAAAGTTTTCGACTCTGCGGAAACTCTCGATCGCCTGTGTCGAGTCAGCGGCGGTCATGTCCGCAATTTGCTGCAACTGCTGTATAGCTGTCTGCAGAAACAAGACCCTCCTCTGTCGCGGGAAACTTTGGAAAATGTGATCGTCCAGCGCCGCCACCAGCTTACTTTGGCGATCGAACCTGATGAGTGGGAATTGCTGCGCCAAGTATCCGCTACCAAAACTGTGAGTGGGGAAACTAAATACCAAATCTTGCTGCGTAGTCTCTGGGTGTTTGAATACCGTTACGGCGAGGATTACTGGTTTGATGTCAATCCGATTTTGGCTGACGCTAAAGAGTTTCGGGAAACAGTTGAGAGTTGAGAGTTGACAGTGGATGGTTGATGGTTGAGAGTTGATGGTTGATGGTTGAGAGTGATCTCCGTCACTCGGCGATTGAAATCGCCAAATCAGAAACAGTCAACAGTCAACGAACAAAAATGATTAAAGGCACTACTAAACTGTTGGGAGTAATTGGTCATCCCGTCGAACATTCTCTGTCGCCGGCGATGCACAATGCTGCTATTTCCCATTTGGGAGTCGATTTTGTTTACCTGCCGTTTCCGGTAAAACCAGGGGATTTAAAAGCTGCTCTTGCAGGATTTGCGGCGATCGGCGTTCGGGGATTTAGCATCACGATTCCGCACAAACAAGCAATCTTACCGCTGCTGTCGGAAGTTTCTCCGATCGCCCGATCGATCGGCGCAGTCAATACCGTATACATGACCGATCGAGGTTGGTGCGGTACAAATACTGACGTTGAAGGCTTTCTCGCGCCGCTGCAAACTCCCCCAACCCCCCCTTACCAAGGGGGGGCTAAAGACGCGATTTCTGCCTTAGAAAGGGGCAATACGGCTGTCGAATCCTGTCCCCCCCCTTCTGGGGCTAGGGGGGGTTCCGATTGGAGCCAGAAAGTAGCGGTAATTTTGGGGAATGGCGGGGCGGCGAGGGCTGTTGTGGCTGGGTGCGCTCAATTGGGATGTGCAGAGATTCACGTTGTCGGTCGCAACGAACAAAATTTAGGGGAATTTCAGCAGAGTTGGGTCAATTCTCCGATGCCCGTGCAGAATTTGCAGGTGCATACTTGGGATAATTTGTCAAGGTTAATCTCCCAGGCAGATTTGCTGGTGAACACGACGCCTGTGGGGATGTACCCGCAGGGGGAAAAGTCGCCGGTTGCGGCTGGTGAGATCGATCGAATTCCAGCAGGTGCGATCGTCTACGATTTAATTTACACCCCTAATCCTACCCAGTTTCTCAAAGATGCACAGCTTCGGGGAGCGCGAGCTATTGACGGACTCGAAATGCTAGTTCAACAAGGAGCAGCCGCCTTAAAAATTTGGCTGAACAAAGAATCCGTCCCAGTCGATGTGATGCGCCAAGCCTTACGTCAGCATTTAGGTCTAGACTAATGGCATTTCTTAAAAAACTAGCTGTAGTTTTCAGAATTCCTATAAGTAGGAATTTGAGGCTGAATTCGCGCTAAGCTGAGAATTAAAATATACTGGCCTTGCCATTTATGAAATTTCGAGCTATCAGCCTTTTTTTTGCTACTTGCCTAATCGGAATTTTTAGTTTGGTATTCACTCCACCTGCTTGGGCTCTGACGCAGATTAAACTTTCCGACCTTTCTTATCGCGAATGTCCGGCAGAAATGGGAGAAGGAACAGTCACCAGCGGCAGTTCTATGGAAGCTAACTGCTTTTTGATTACTGGGAAAGCTGAAAATAGCACGGGCAAACCAGTTGTCAATGCCGATATTTTCGGTCGCATTTATGATGCCGACGACAATCCGGTGATGCAAAACCGCACTCGCTTGGGTTCTATAGAAGAAGTTCCTCCCGGAGTTAGCGATTTTCAGCTCAGAATTTCGGTTGCAGCAAATCAGAGAACACCTTTGAAGCTCAAGCAATTTAAAGCTACAGGTTTTACTGGCGTGGTTCGCCGCTAACGAAACTCTTGGACATTTTAGATTGCTGAGAAAGAGATTTTGGGTTGGCTGCCCGTGAAACCGCAATGCAGTTTGAGATTTGAGATTTGATATCGTTTCCGATTGGATGGGAATGATAAAGTCAAGCTCAATAATTCCACATTTCCCAACTCCCTATCATTCCGGTAACACCGGAATTGATAGGAGATTGTTGAGTGGCCCGCAATTTCTCATTTCTAATGTACGATGAACTCCCCAGCTTTTCAACCGGGGAGTTGATCTCAAAATGTCAAATCTAAAATTTAGTTGCCGACAGCGAGGGCTGGCAAACAATTTACGCTTGATGCTGAAAAACTTCAGCTTTTCAAACTACAAGGATGTTTGCAAGCTAGTCAAAAGACCGATCAAGAATTCCGAGCCGAACTGCAGTACAAAAAACGCAATCAGCGGCGAAAAGTCAATCCCTCCCAAGGGGGGGATAATCGAGCGGAATAGATTGAGGTAAGGATCGGTTAACTGACTCAAAATCGAAAACGGGGGGTCGTACCAATTGATATTGGGGAACCAGCTTAACAGCACCCGAAAAATCATCAGGACTAGATAGATTTGCAGAAATGTCGCTAGCGTGGTTGCCAAAAGGCCTATTGAAGAACTCATAAATTTTGCTTGTAGTTTGAGTAAAGTTTACAGACACTTTAAATGTGAGTTTAGCATAGCTGGGGGAGTGAGAGAGGAGGGAGAGGTGGGAGAGGGGGAGCATCAGGCTTTTTACGGGCGGGCATGATAGGATACCCAACCCCGACTCCTCACAATAAAATTCACTCTGTGTGGAACAGGCTAGGGAAGCCAGTTGTGGAGAATGGCGCCAGATGTTAGTAGCCCCCATTGAGCTGCCAGACTAATCTAAAATTTTAAATGGATTCAGGAGTCTGGGGCGATCGAACCCTCGCTGCCCGGCGCCGGTGCGTTGCCGTTTACGTCGCCGAGTTGCAGCCGCACGTCATCTATTGCCTGATTTAGCTGGGCAATTTTATCTTCTAAACTCAGCCTTGCTACTTCCATCCCTTCGGCTTCGAGTTGGCTGGCTTTCCTCTGGCGGATTTTTCTGGTTTTTGTGTCTGAAGGTTCACTCAGCAAAGCTTCAGCAGCGCGCCGCGACAGCACCGCGCCCAAAACTGCACCCACCAAGCCGCCAACGGCTGCTCCGGCAATAAATCCCCCTGTAAAACCCTCTCGATTACTCATAGCTCAACTCAACTGCGCGATATTTCCTTGATTTGTTTATTTTGACACTCTCCCGGTGAGAAACCGGGAGATTGTTAGTTGTCAGGTGTTGCACAATTTGAGGAGGATGCTTGTGGGGTGTCCCGCCTGCTGTGAAAAGACACGCCTTCGAGCTCAGGGGCCCATCCCCCAAAACAATCAAAATCATCTCGCAATTATGCAACACCGTCAGGTAAGGCGAGAATTCCGACTTCAGAGTTAAAGCGGATCATTTCCAAAGATCGATCGCCATACAGATCTTCAATGTGTTCCAAGCAGCACTCGATCGCGAAATCGTTCAATTGGGCCGGCTCAACGCCGTACATATCCTGAAACACCTCTGAGTCTACCCGACAAAAGCGCGGTCGATCGGCGTAAATTCCGCATTCTCGCGTCTCTTTGTCAAAATTTATACACCAACCGTCGTCTCCGACTAAGCTCAAGTAGAGCGCTAATTCCTCTTCAGATAAATACTCGTCTAAGTTAGGGCGCTCTGTTGGATCGAGGTAACAACAAGCACCACACTGCTTTACGCAACGCCAAGTAGCCATAGTTAGATTTTAGATTTTAGATTTTAGATTTTAGATTTTAGATTCGGAGCATTATGTGGAAAATGCCAAACTTTAGGAGACTGGAGCTCTTCAAGTATATCAATTGCCAGCGCCGGAGACGGAGATATCCAAGGGGCGGTTCTATTTTAGATTTTAGATTTTAGATTGGGGGGACTTTTCGGGAAGGGGCGTCAAGTCCCTGGTTTCCTGTGACTGAGAGGTCGATCGTAGTTTACATTTTGTTGAATTTTGTAAAGTTCCTTAAAAAATATGGTCGATCGCCCGGTAAAATCAGAAGCGGATTTTCTAATGCAACAATCTAGACTTAATCACTACAGTCAGGAGGACAAATGGACTTTATAACCGATCTTTTCAGTGGTCTGGGTGGTGTAGACTACCAACTCATTGTTCAGGTAGCTTTGCTCGCAGCCGTCGTGCTTTCTGGCCCGATCGTGATTTTTCTCTTGGCAGCTAAAGGCGGCGACCTGTAATTATAGCACGCTCCGGGGCGATCGAGACTTGGGAGTTTTGAGTTTTAAATTATGCAAAATTCACAACGCTCGATCGCCAATTTTCCCTGCTGCACGAGCTTTGTGATCGAATACCGAGTTATCAAATACCGAGGGCGTGTTTAGCAGTTTGAATCAAATTCTCAAAAAAAGGTAGAGATACATCGACTTCTCTAGCATCTTTGCGGGAGTTGCCCAACAAACCGATGTTTTGTCCGGGTGCAACAGCCAAAACTTGTCCTTGAGAGTTGCGAATTCTCAATTCCTCGATCGAGCCTGCAGGAGACAGACTGCAAGAATAAGTGCGATCGCAATAATCAAACTCAACTTTTCCGAACCTCGGCGGCTTCGAGGTAGCAGCATTTGCCGGTAGCCGGACACCCAACAATTCTAACTCAACCGATGTCTTGCCATTAAAACTATTTTCCCGCAATCGGTAAGCAATATCAACCCGCCGAGGCAAAGGAAAATATTCGCCCCAACGCCAAGCAATCGCCTTCACACTAGCCGATACATTTCCTTCTTGAGTTGCAGTTAGTTTAACGTGACCTCCTTTACCCACAATTTTCTGTTCAGTTATGCAAACATTAGGCGTCCAAAATACAGGAGCCTTATTTTCAATCCCGCAAGGTTCCAGAGCATCAATTTGTCGGTAAAGGTCGAGATTAATCTCAGCCAAATCCGCTCGCACATCTACTGAAACCAGCGGTTTTAGGTGTTCCGGCTGCAAACATTGATTGGCAAAAATTGAGAGTTGATTGCGGAATTGTTCGAGATTCTGGGCCGGCATAGAAAAACCGCCCGCCGCTTTGTGTCCGCCAAATTTAGTTAATAAATCCGCGCAAAAATTCAGCCCGTCAAATACATTAAACTCAGGAATTCCCCTCGCCGAACCCCGCACAATTTTAGCGGGCGGGCACGGGGGCACCGCCCCTACAGCCTCATCCTCAAAAGTACCAATAAATACAGGTACGCCGTAGCGTTCCACCAACCGAGAAGCTACAATCCCGATCACCCCGTGGTGCCAACCCGGTTGCACCACAACTAAAACTCGTTCTTGCTGCAAGTCTATCGCCCTTTCCTCGCACCAAGCAATGGCTTCCTGCTCAATTTCCTGGCACAACTCCTGCCTGCGCTGATTGATTTGTTCGCACTGCATCGCGTTTTTAAGAGCCAATTCGCGATCGTCTGCAGTCAGCAACTCTATCACAATTTGAGGGTCAGCCAGCCGCCCCACAGCATTTATCCGGGGCCCAAGTCGAAAACCAATATCTTCAGGCTTCAACGAATTTTGAGTTGTAGGGGCGGTGCCCCCGTGCCCGCCCTTGATTTTTGAGTTGAGAATTGAGGGATTTTCGGCGCTTCCCGGCTGCACTCCCGCCACGTGAATCAAAGCCTGAATACCCGCCAATGTCGAGTGAGGTAACAGCCGCAAACCACGCTTCACCCAGCGGCGGTTAACTCCAGTCAAAGGTGCTAAATCCGCAATAGTTCCCAACGTAAATAACTCCAGCAGCGGATTCACCAATCCCCCCACTTTTTTCATATCCTGAGCCAAAGTAATCGCCAAAACATAAGCAACGCCTACGCCAGCCAAACCGCGATAAGGCGAAGATTCTGCAATTAATTTCGGGTTGAGAATAGCATCGGCCGGGGGCAGTTTTGGCGGCAAATCGTGGTGGTCTGTAATAATAACTTTGACACCGAGTTCTCGCGCTCTGGCAACCGGGCCGTAGGCTGCAATTCCGTTGTCAACCGTGAGAATGAGAGCGACACCTTCCGAGTGAAATTCTTCTACAATGCGATCGTTAATCCCATAACCTTCTCGCATCCGGCTGGGAATAGCATAATCCACATTCGCCCCCAGAACCCTGAGAGCTCGCAGCAACAAAGCCGTGCTCGTCATCCCGTCAGCATCGTAGTCGCCGCAAATCGCAATTTTTTGCCCTCCCGAAATCGCCTCCCGCAACAATTTGACACTCGCAGCCAAATCTGGAAACTCATCGGTTGGCGCCGGCAAAACCAGAGATTCCGGTTCGATAAACCCTTGCACTTCTTTAACCGAATCGATGCCCCGGTTAATCAGTACCTGTGCCAGCAAGGGCGACAAACCGATTTCGGCGGCAAACTCTTCGGCTTGCTGTCGTTGAGGCGAATAAATTTGCCACCGTTGGTTTGGCAATCGGTGAAAATGCGGGGGCACAGATGTCGGTTGCTCTTGCACGGAAGCTGAGGTTTAAAGATACATAGTTAATCTTACCGAATTAATTCCCTCCGTCAATCAATTGTAGATTGTAGATTTGAGATTTTAGATTGAGCGTAAAGATGAGTTTTTTGGGTAAAATCCAAAGGTTGTTTGTAGGAAAGCTTTTTTCGGAACCTCTCACCGCACCCAAATAGGGATAGAAGCCCTCACAGCAGTCGTGGAGACCCAAAAATTTTAGACAAAAGTTCAAACCCCCCAGATTTATCTGTGGAGTCAATCTAAAATCTCGAATCTCAAATCGACTGGCGACGGGAGCTGAAGAACTAAGTTTACCAGGCATTTGCGCTGCCCGCGCTAGGGCGGGGTTCATTTAATTTAATCAGGAGACTTGCATGAGTGGCGATCGACCACCTTGGTTTAAAATTGCATTACAGGTTCGAGGGTCTGTCATTCCCTCAATTTTGCCCCGGGTTTTGCTGTGCGGCGGCTTTGGAGTTTTTATTTCCCTGCTGCACTTTTTAAAGTTGCCGGTTTCCTTGCCAATTTTGTCGAGTATTGTACCCAGTATTGTCCTGGGTCTACTGTTAGTTTTTCGGACAAATACAGCCTACGAAAGATTTTGGGACGGTCGAAAATTTTGGGGAACTTTGGTCAACAACGTCCGCAATTTGGCGCGCCAAATCTGGGTAGCCATTGAGGAAAAAGATCCGCAGGATATCGAACTCAAAAAGTCAGCCCTGCGCCTGTTACCTGCCTTTGCAGTGGCGATGAAACTGCACTTGCGGCAAGAATCTGTAAATCCAGAATTGGAACCGTTAATGTCCCCAGCGCAGTACCAAAAGCTCAAATCAATGAACAATCCGCCGCTAGAAATTGCCTTTTGGATTGAGGATTATATGCACGAGCAGTACGAGCGCAATTGCCTGGATGTCTATCAATTAACAGGTATGAATGAGTTGCTCAATTCTATGATAGATGTATTAGGCGGCTGCGAGCGGATTTTGAAGACGCCTATCCCTTTGGCTTACGCGATTCACCTGAAACAACTATTGTTGCTTTACTGTTTGGCACTGCCCTTTCAAATGGTGAAGGATTTGGGTTGGGGAACCGGTCCTGTTGTGGCTTTAATTAGTTTTACTTTGTTCGGCATCGAAGAAATCGGCATTGAAATAGAAAATCCCTTCGGGCTCGATGCCAATGATTTGCCTTTGGACAATATTTGTGCTGCCATGCAGCGCAATATCGACGATTTGATTTCTTTATCTCCTAGCGTTCACGAACACGTGAAAGATAAGTAGAGTCAGTCGATTTTAGATTTTAGATTTTAGATTTTAGATTGGTATATACAGCATATTCCATGTAGATGTAGATCGCGATCGACCGGGTTTCGAGCAACTGAATCAGTAATGATGCGATCGCTGTAAATAAACCAGGTCGATCGGGTGTATTTCACAAACCTGGAATAGGCTGTAAAATCTAAAATCTTCTGGTTAACTTTTAACAATAAACAGCATTAATCCAGCCCATACTAACAATTTTAGATTTTAGATTTTAGATTTTAGATTTTAGATTTTAGATTGGTATCGAAAATCTAAAATCGTATAACCTAGTAGTTAATTTCTAACAATAAACAGCATTAACCCCGCCAATACTAACAATAAAGGCGTCAGCCAATCTCCCCACCGCACGTATAAAGTCCGAGTTTGCCGCCGATAAATAGTAGTATCTCGGACTTCATAAGTATTAATTCTCGACTTCCAAACCGTCTCGCCGCGAGGATTTACAAAAGCAGAGTAACCCGTATTAGTTGCGATAACTGCCCATCTATCAGTTTCAATTGCCCGCATTACATCGAGAGCGTGATGTTGAGCCAGCATGGGCGGTTTGTAATGGGCATTGTTGGAAGCTGCGATCATAAATTCGCCTCCATTCGCCGCCTGATATCGGAAGATTTCAGCAAAGGCAGAATCGTAACAAATTCCGACAATGGCGCGGCCAAACGGCGTATCAAACAATTGTTTAGAATTACCGGGTACTAAATGAGCATCTAAGGGAGAAAGCCGATTAATAATCCCGCCTAAGATTTCGTAAAAAGGGATATATTCGCCTAAAGGCACTAGCTTTAGTTTATCGTAGCGGCCGACAATTTCTCCACTGCGATCGATCGCCAATAAGCTGTTAGTGATACTATTCTCTTGCTGTCCGAATCCTCCCACCCAAGCCACAACGCCGCGTTCGAGTATAGCTTGGTAAAAAGAAAGAGTAGAACGCTGATACTCGTTTGTCCAGATAAAAGGCAAAGCCGTCTCTGGAATTAACACAGCATCGACTTTTCTGTCTGCTAGCTGTTTGTATCCAGTGGTGTAACCTTCCAAAGCGCGCTTCCAACCCGCTGAGTCAAACTTAATCTCGTTAGGAATATTGCCTTGAATAACGCCAATTTTTAAAGCGGTTGCAGCTTCTTGATTCAAAGGACGGTTGTATAAACTCCATCCTGCAATATGCAAAACTAAACACAAACTCGCAGGCAAAATATAAGGAATCCAATTCTTCCTTCTGACTTCTTCTTTCTTCCTTCTTCCTTCGAGCCAAGCTTCTGCGATTAAGCCATTTACTGCTACAATAGCGGCTGTTACTGCGCTGGGCCCGGAGAGTTGACCGAGGTGCAATATTGCTAAATTGTGCGGGCTTTGCGTATATGATAGTGATGTCCACCACAGCGAACCTGTACTCCAAATACTTTCTAAGGCGCACCACAAAGCTGTGCCAATTAAAACGCGAGTTAACGCTGAGAATTTAGAGCTGCTCCCGCCAACCACCCGTTGTAAAGGGGGAGAGTTAAGAAGAACAAGATCGGAGCTACCCCCCCCAACCCCCCCTTGTAAAGGGGGGGAGTTAAGAATAAGAATTGAATTTTTTCCTGGGAAACTGAAGGAGTTGAGAATTACAAATAGCCACGCCCAAAGGGCGACTAAGGCTGCTCCCCAGAGGGTGATGAATGCCCAGCAAAAAAGTGCGATCGCCAAACTCGGCCACCAAGGAACTCCCAACCAAGTCATCGGGTGAATTCCAATAATCCAAGATAAAGCTAATCCGTGATAGCCAATTCCCCAGAGTAAAGGAAGAAGGAAGTTCGGCCACGAGCACTGTACAAGATGTAACGGATGGATGTTGAGGAAAGAAGGAAGAAAGAGAAATTTTTGTTTTTGTTCTTCTATTTTTGGCTTTTCATAACTAACAACCAAAATCCACAGGGGAGCTAATGCTACCCAAGCCAATAGCCAAGCATTTACTGGTGCGGTTGCCAATGCCATCAAAATGCCGCTGAAAAGTGCGATCGCCCAGGCTAATGTTTTGGATTTATGAACCGCGAGTTTTTCAAATTTGTGCCTGTTAAATATCGCCACTTTGATGATTGCCAAAAATAATAATTCTTAATCAATATATCAGATCGATCGGGAAGTTCGGCAAGGCGCAGTGTATGGGATTTAACGGATTTAACGGATTTAACAGAAAAAAATCTCTCAAATTCTACTTGCCAAAACAAAAAGCGCCCCTATTTCTAGGAGCGCTTTTTGTTAATCAAAAGCTAAATTTAGCCGTTGATGGAAGGAGCAACCATTGCTACTGGGGTGACTTCACCGGCGGCCAAGTCGAGCGGGAAGTTGTGAGCGTTGCGCTCGTGCATTACTTCCATACCCAAGTTAGCGCGGTTGATGACATCAGCCCAAGTATTGATGACGCGACCTTGAGAGTCGATAATCGATTGGTTGAAGTTGAAACCGTTCAAGTTGAACGCCATCGTGGAGATACCCAAAGCGGTAAACCAGATGCCGACTACTGGCCATGCACCTAACAAGAAGTGCAAAGAACGGCTGTTGTTAAAGCTCGCGTATTGGAAAATCAAACGACCGAAGTAGCCGTGGGCTGCAACGATGTTGTAGGTTTCTTCTTCTTGACCGAATTTGTAACCGTAGTTCAAAGATTCAGTTTCGGTTGTTTCGCGAACCAAGCTGGAGGTAACAAGAGAACCGTGCATGGCGGAGAACAGAGCACCGCCGAAGACACCCGCAACTCCCAACATGTGGAAGGGGTGCATCAGGATGTTGTGCTCGGCTTGGAACACGATCATGAAGTTGAATGTGCCGGAGATACCCAAGGGCATACCGTCAGAAAAGCTGCCTTGTCCGATCGGGTAGATCAAGAATACTGCGGTGGCTGCTGCTACTGGTGCAGAGTAAGCGACGCAGATCCAAGGACGCATTCCCAAGCGGTAGGACAGTTCCCATTCGCGACCCATGTAGCAGAAAATGCCGATCAGGAAGTGAAATACTACCAATTGGTAGGGGCCGCCGTTGTACAACCACTCATCGAGGGAAGCAGCTTCCCAGATTGGATAGAAGTGAAGCCCGATCGCATTCGATGAAGGCACAACAGCACCTGTGATGATGTTGTTGCCGTACATTAAGGAACCTGCTACTGGTTCGCGGATGCCGTCGATGTCCACTGGTGGGGCAGCGATGAAGGCGATGACGTAGCAGATGGTGGCGCTGAGCAAGGTGGGAATCATCAAGACGCCGAACCAACCCACATAAATGCGGTTTTCGGTGCTAGTTACCCACTCGCAGAACCGTTCCCAAACGTTGCCGCTTTCGCGACGCTGTACGGTTGTTGTCATTTGGTTTATGATGGCTTAATTGAATTTTCAAGGTTCGTTGTGGGGATGCCCCACGTTTATATTAGTAACACCATTCACTAAAGTTTGCCAAGGGATTACGGCTGACAATTTAAAGATTTTACAAACATTTACAAAAACTTGCTTCTTGGTAAATATTTATAGTTTTTTACAAAGTTATATTACATACCTAACAGGTTAAATATAGCGACCTGAAGAACTGAATATATTGGCTGTAGCTAGATCCAGCAATTCTGGCAAATTATTTGTTGTTCAGCTCGATTCTCTTTCTATCTAAATATTTGTTAATTAAGTATTGAAAATATAATTTTTAATATTTATTTACATCTCATCGTTGAATTCTGCGACGGGAACTTTTTATCGGGAGAATAGTGAAAAGCTAGTTTTGAGTGCGATCGGGCTGCATTCTCAATAATCTCCAATCAACCGGGTTTCTTGACGAAAAAAGAAACCCGGTTTCTGAGGCGCTTGGCAATAGAAATCAACCGGGCTTCTGAGGATGAGTCCGCAATTTATGCGTACAAATTAGCCTTTAGCCTGGGGGCCAGTTCATCTCCCGACCGCCGAGAACGTGAAGGTGCAGGTGGTCTACAGTTTGGCCGCCGTCGCTGCCGCTATTAATGACGACGCGATAGCCGTTGCTAAGTCCGAGTTGTTCTGCTACCCGTTTGACAGTCAGCAGCAAGTGTCCCATGAGAGCACGATCTCCCGACTCGGCATCGGCTAATTTGGCAATAGGCTGTTTGGGAATGACGAGGATGTGGACGGGCGCTTGCGGATGGATATCTCTGAACGCGAGGGCCAAGTCGTCTTCATAAACGATGTCTGCCGGAATCTCTTTGCGGATGATTTTGCTGAAAAGCGTTTCTTGAGTTGTCATGGGTGTTAACGAAGTTCGGCAACGAAGCAGTGTACAAGATGTAACGGATTTAACGGATGGATTTTGACGGAAGAGGGAAGAAGGAAGTGGGAAGAAGGCGGAAGTGGGAAGAGGGAAGGGGAAGTGGGAAGAGGGAAGACCCAGCAGGAGAGAGGGAAGAGGAGAAAAAGAAGAGGCAAGGAAAAGTTTTTCTTGCCTCTCCCGATATTCATTAGTCATTGTTAATCATAATAGATGATGAATCAAGGACAGGCAAATTAAGGATAAAGAAAAATGCTTGCTAGGGTTTGGAGTGCATCGATCGTTGGAATTGACGCGGTAAAGGTGGGTGTTGAGGCTGATGTGTCAGGGGGGCTACCGAAAATTGTGGTTGTGGGATTGCCAGATTCTGCGGTGCAAGAAGCTAAAGAAAGGGTTAAGGCTACGCTAAAAAATTCGGGATATGCTTTTCCGATGCGGAGTATTGTGATTAATTTGACTCCGGCGGATTTGCGGAAGGAAGGGCCGAGTTTTGATTTGCCGATCGCCATTGGCATTTTAGCAGCATCCGAACAAGTCAGCGGTCAACTTTTGGGAGATTATTTGTTTTTAGGGGAACTTTCTTTAGATGGGAGTTTGCGGCCTGTGGCTGGGGTTTTGCCGATCGCCGCTGCTGCTCAAAAAATGGGTATTTCAGGATTAGTTGTACCGGCTGGTAACGCGCAAGAAGCGGCTTTGGTACACGGAATATCTGTTTATGGTTTTGAGAATATTTTTGCAGTTACTGATTTTTTGAACAATCCTGAAGTGTATTCGCCTGTAGAAGTAAACGGTAGAGAAGAGTTAGCAAAAACGCGGTTTTTGGGTCTAGATTTAAAGGATGTAAAGGGGCAAATTCACGCTCGGCGGGCTTTGGAAATTGCGGCGGCGGGGGGACACAATTTAATTTTTGTGGGGCCGCCAGGGAGCGGTAAGACGATGTTGGCGAGGCGTTTGCCGGGTATTTTGCCGCCGCTGACCTTTGATGAAGCTTTGGATGTGACTCAAATTCATTCAGTGGCGGGGTTGTTGAAGGATAAGGGAAGCTTGGTGGGCGATCGACCTTTCCGCAGTCCTCACCATTCGGCATCCGGCCCTTCTTTGGTAGGTGGCGGCAGTTTTCCGCGTCCGGGTGAAATTTCTTTAGCACATCGCGGCATACTTTTTCTGGATGAATTAACTGAGTTTAAAAGAGATGTTTTGGAGTTTTTGCGACAACCGCTGGAAGATGGTTATGTGACGATTTCTCGCACTAGACAATCGGTGATGTTTCCGGCGCAATTCACTTTAGTTGCAAGTACGAATCCTTGCGCTTGCGGTTATTACGGCGATTCGATCCAACAGTGTACTTGTTCGCCGCAAAAGAGGGAGCAATATTGGGCAAAACTTTCGGGGCCTTTGATGGATCGGATCGATTTACAAGTGGCCGTTAATCGTTTGAAACCCGAGGAAATTACGCGACAGCCGACGGGGGAAGAGTCGGAACCGGTGCGGGTGAGGGTGCAGCGGGCGCGAGAGCTCGCAACTCGCCGTTTTCAGTCGGAATCTAGTTTGCGCTGCAATGCCCAGATGCAAAGCAGTCACATTAACAAATGGTGTCAGTTGGATGATGCTTCTCGGAATTTATTGGAGATGGCGATTCGGAAATTGGGGCTGTCGGCGAGGGCTAGCGATCGCATTTTGAAGGTTGCTAGAACTATTGCTGATTTGTCGGGGGATGAAAGCTTGAAAACGAATCATGTGGGGGAGGCGGTGCAGTATCGGACGATCGATCGGATGCAGTAAGGAATGAAAAATAAATAAGGTGACTAATAGAGCAATAGTTTACCTTGGATCAAGGCTTCTGGGGTTTAATTGTGCAAGTTATTAATTTTTCATTCCTAAGTCAATCGATTGCGCGATTTTCGATTTTAGATTTTAGAGGCGACCCCACGGATAAATGCTCTTTCTTGAGGATTTTCGATTTTGGATTGATTCCACGGATCGATCGCGTGGCGGGTACCACCTTTGAAATTCGCTTGTCAGCAACGGCTCAAAACACACAATACCCCGATCCTCAACTACTTAAAGAAGTTGGGTATTTAACAGTGGATTCGGCGATTGAAATCGCTTCTAAACATACGAATTCCCAGCAGAGGGGGAGTAAGGGATTAAGGGGGTATTTAAGCTAGATTGATGTTGTCTAATTATTTAATTGAGCCACTGAAACGCCCCGATTTTCCCATATTTATTGTCGGATATTGTGCGGCATGGCGCCAGTATCACTTGTGACCGAAAGCATCCAGGATACCCGCCACGTGATTCATCCGTGGATAAATCAAAAACCTGTATCCGAGAAACTTGCCGAACGTATTTATCTCGCGCAAGTCAATGCTTCAATTCTTTAATCTAAAATCTCAAATCGCGCAATCGATTGACAGTAGTATCACTTGTGACCGAAAGCATCCAGGATACCCGCCACGTGATTCATCCGTGGATAAATCAAAAACCTGTATCCGATAAAGGAGTCCCCGAATTTATCTCGCGCAAGTCAATCTAAAATCTAAAATCTAAAATCTAAAATCTAAAATCTAAAATCGATTGACAGTTGTGTAAGTTCTGTTAGTGTTAGATTGGGCGAGGCTACAGCAAACCTAGGCAGCAGTTACAGTGGCGATCGAAGAAGCTTTAGACCAACTGCCCGAAAGCTGAGTAACTGAAGTGTATCAGCGCAAATATCGAGAGTTTTATCACCACGTCTGCGAATCTTATTCTGAGGCCACACGCAGTATTTATACCACTGCAGCTTGAAGCTGGTGTCAGTGCCACCCACCCACAGCTTTTGTCAAAAATCCCTCATAATTTCATCAAAAATTCATCAAGTTTTTACTCAATTTTTGTAAGTTTTACTGTAATTTATGATACCGATCGCCCAAGTTGCGGGAATCTCCACAACGGCCAAATTTTTAATATTTAATTTCTCGCTCTCCCTCTCCCTCCTTCTCCCTCCCTCTTCCTCCTTCTTGCTCTTTCCCTCGCCCTCTCTCCCTGTTTCACAATAAAATTTGAAATTTTTGAGTGACAAATCATGGCAGGATCGCAGCGCGTTTTGATACCATGCAATCAAGCGCAAGACAATCAGGGAATGCACTGGAGGTGTGTAAATGGAGCTTTTCGCAGAACAAAAACGGTGCTTGGATTGCTTGGTAAGCTCGATCGAGCAATTAGGAGGTCGAGTAGATATTCCAAAGCTGGAGCAGATAGCTGAGCTAATCATTCAAGCGATGAGAGGGCCTTGGCGCTCCTTTCACACGTCGGAACACATTTTTGAGGTCGGGGGGTCAGTCGATCCGATCGAGGTGTTAGCGGCCCTATTTCACGACCTAGTGTACGTGCAAGTCGATCAGGGCGTTAGTTTCAATATTAGCAGCGCCCTTTGTCCTTTTGTCAAAGAAGTGCGATCGCAGTTAGTTATTAGAGATGAAACCGAACTGCCCGACGATGCCATGTATCAGCTAGTGGCCTCAGTATTTGGGTTTATTCCCGGCAAGACTCTCTCTCCGTTTGGCGGCCAAAACGAATTTTTGAGTGCCGTTATTGCTGCCAAATCTTTGGAGCCTTTTTTGCCACCGAGTACGATCGCTGAGATAACAGCTTGCATCGAAGCTACTATCCCTTTTCGTCCGGTTGCGCCCAGCGGTTTGAGCGCGATCGAACTTTTGCACCAGCGTTTGATAACTATAAATCGCGATTTTCACTTGGGATGGAGCCATGCAGAAATTGTAGAAATTGTCAAGCGTTCTGTCAGGTTAGCAAATAGAGATGTCGAGAATTTTGCATCTCCAAATTCCTCTAATTTCTTAGACAATACCTGGAATTTGATGCCAGAAACCAACCACGAATTGACCAATGTTAATTCCTATACTGTTGCCGGATATCGCAAGTCTCTGCAAAAAATGGAAGGATTTTTGAACTGCCTCAAACCCGAACTGGTTTTCCAGCAGTTTATGCAAGAGCCGGACGATGAAACCTACGCTAACCTGATTGCCCGAACTCGCAAAAATATCGAAGTTGCTAAACTTTATCTGGGGGTCAAGCTAATTACCATCGCCATTTTAGAAGCTCTTTCCTACCGCTTGGGGCGCGATATTCCGCTTTCAACTATGATGGGAGAATTGCGCGCACCAGGATTTAAAACCTCGGTTTTGGAGGATTACTTGCCCAACAAACAGATCGCCTACCCATTAGAAAGTCAGTTGCAAAGAGAAGTGTTAGACCTGCTAGAAATAGGACGCAATCAAGAATCGCGCTATGATATTAAAAACTCCCCGGTTTCTACGTTTATTATCAAATCTATCGGCTTTGCTGAAACTGAAAACTTTTTGAAGAAAGCTCAAGATTTTTTTGCCGGTCATATTTCGTCGGAAGAGTTTTTGTCTTACTGTTCTCCCGATGTCATCGAGACCATCTCCTCCGGCGTGATGAAACTTTTTGACAGCAGGAAGACGGCTTTAGGGAAAGTTAAATTAGTTCACCAAACTGTTTCTTAGGATAGGTTGGCACAATCTTAAAACGTTTTCCATCGCAGAAACCAGGTTTATTAAGTTCAGCCAAAATGTCCGGTTAGTGTGAGATGTTGCACTATTCTCGCTCGCACAGCCCCGAAAGCCTGTCCGAGCGAGAATGGTGCCAGATATCGGCTTTAAAGGACTTTAGCTGTGAGTCTGGGGTTTGAACCCCTGGCGGACTAATTCGACATCCAACTTCTATTGCGGTGAAGCAGTCGCACCCTCTGCGCCGGAGTTGCTATTAGGTACAACCGTATCCGTAGGATTAGAATCGCTCTGGCTTTCCCTATTAGTTGAGCCGCTCGTACCTGCTCCAGAAGCACCATCATCTTGAGTTGGAGATGGACTAGCTGAACTCTCAGGTGCTGGAGTTGGCGGAGTGGAAGCTGGCTCATCCTGCGGATTCGGAACCGTAGTATTGGTATTATTTGACGGCGAAGATGGAGACGGCGCTGCTTGCTGAGCGGGTGCATCTTGCTGCTGTGAATTTGGAACCGTAATATTGATATTGGGAGCCGGATTTGCTTGAGGAGCAGGTGTTGCCTGTTGAGCTGGACTTGGTTGAGGAGCAGGTGTAGCCTTTTGAACTGGAGATGGTTGAACCGGAACCGGAACAATCTTTTGAATGATCGTTTTTTCTTTCTCTACAGTCCGAGTCGGAGCTGGTGTTGCTGAAGGCTGATTCGCTTTGGGTACAACAATCACAGTATCAGAAGTAGGAGTAGGAGCCTCCTGAGCCCGATTGAAGTAATATACAGTACCCAGAACTAAGCCTACCAAAGAAGTAAGAAGAATCCCTAACAGCAACCCGCGACCAGCATTCTCATTATCGCGGGCTTCTTGGACTCCAAGTTGGCGGTGGTTTTCCGCCATTTGACCCTGTACGTAACCTTGGTGATGAGCTGCTTCTTTAGAAGCATTCGCAGTTGTACTCGGAACATTTGTAGTGGTTCGCGTTGTACTGACGTGACCGTTAGTTGCATCTGTGTGAACTTCTTGATGAATTTCACGGCTAGAGCTATTTTGTTCGTTAGGTTTCATAATTATCTTCGCCACAACTCTTCAAAAAATATTTGTCTGTAGGAGATGCTCTGGTTGGAAAACTTGAGCTAAGCTGTTCAGCATTTAAATCACTTACTTCGATTCACTGTCAAGATTCAGGCAAGATTCATGTGTAAGCATTTGGCGTTTTGGTCATACCCAGTTTAAATGTTTAACAGCTTTCTGCTTAGGGAGTTTAGAGAACTTTTGGCTTTTCCTTCATCTGTATCGAATCTAACTGGCCAAGGTATTAAGCAGGCTCTACCCCCAGAGTGATTGTCCGAGTCCCCAAAGGAATAGGGTTAGCCGGACTTCAACAAAGAATAAGCTGTTCTGTATTTAAAGAGTATTTCAAAAAAAATTAAAGTCATGTGGGGTGGGCGTCCCGCCCGCCCTGAATATACAATTTAAATGCGCGACAGCTTACTCGCTAAATGAGTGATTTATAATGCTTGCTGTGCAAGCATATAGCAATCCTAAACGAGTCGTAAAAAAAATACGACTCATTTAGGATTGCTATATTTATAAAGCCAGTTTATGCTTGAAATTTGTTGAAGTCCGGTTAGATAACCACAATTAAGTTTTTAGTAATAAAGGCAAGTTTTTTCTCATCCATCAACAGAGGATAGTCGTACTCACTACCAACAAGCTTTATTACGGGAAATTAACCGGACAGGAGCATTACTAACAACTGAATTTTTTTTATTCTGTTCTTTCAATGATGATGGTCATGTGAGCGACTAATGCACCTATCGCTCCTACTGCTGCAATGACTGGAAACAATGCCGCACCGATGACTCCACCGACTACTCCCACCGTCAGAGGAACTTCTACTAAGATCCGTCCCTCTTCATTTTTGATAATGATGCGGCGGATATTTCCTTCGTGAATCAGTTCTTTAACTTTAGCAACCAAATCGTCGCCGTTAATTTTTACCTCCTCGACGCTCACTTTTTGCTGAGTATAAGCAGGGGTTTCTAAAGGAGTCGTTTCAAAATTAACCTCAGTAACTTTTTGGGCAGAAACTTTTTCAGATACAGGTATTGATTCGAGTTCTCTTGTCCCGACTGGTTCTTGTTCGCGATCTGTAGGTGTGTCCATTTTTTGTTCTCCTTTTAGGTAAAAGTATTTTTGTATAGAATTATATAGAAACATAACACGCAACTTTTTTTCGATCAATCATTCTTTTGGGTGATATTGCTGTGGGTGCTATGGTGCTTTTCTCTATCGATCTTTGACGGTGAGAGGCTAAAATCCTTCCTCGGTGGGCGTTAGCGACCGAGTTCCCTTGTGCCGTTTGGTTAACTGTCTGCTTCTGGCCCTCGCACCGCCCCACCCTTGAAAAACCTCCAATTCAGACAGGCAAAGGATGAGAGCGACTTTCACACTCTCACAGACTCAGACTCAACAGGTGTACAGGTTGAAATACTGACATTGTACTGAAAGTACGATCGTCCCGCCGTGTATAGAGTTACCACCTCTAGTTCGGGAAACCGCACATGGAAACCGTCGCTTACTTTCCTCAAATGTCATTTCAATTTAGCTCAGTGCGATCGCCAAATCAAACCCGACCCCCCGAGGTTCCTCAAATCAACATCTTGGAGTTTCTAATGAGAATTGCCTAAAATCAAGGGGGAGGAGAAATAATCACGATCGAAATATTATCGTCACCAAACCAACTTCGTCAAATTGAAGTTGAAGTTGGGGAAAAGTCGGGTAAAATAGAATTATTTATTTCTGCTTCCTCTTGATTCTCAGTGGCGGATTTGCCAGCGAGAGAATTTGAAGATCGAGTTCGTGGGCTGACGGTACTTGTGTGGAAACTTTTAAGGTACATGAAGCGGATGTGGGGAATGTGAGTTTTAGTTGCGATCGCACAACTTTAGCATCTGCCGGGAAAAAATTCGTCGGTGAAGCTTTGGAGTCTCGATGCTGCTAAAGTATAAGCTGCCGAACTTGACAAATTGCTCGCAATCGGCAGTCCCTGGCTCGGAGACTACCTACAATACAATCTTCGGCTTGAGTGCGATCGGCATTTGTGCAAAAAAAACTGACAATTGAGATTTATTGGCAATTGCCGGAAACCAGTTTTGCCTGAATTTTCAAATCGGGCGATCGGCTGCTGATTTGTCGCTATTCTTGTCTTATTGTAATATAATTTTACGCAAGGGGTAATACGAAATGTACTGCCACAGGTCGCAGATGTCTATCCATCTGAACCAAATTAATGTCATCAAACATTAAAAATAGTTATGACTGTTATATTCGGATTAGTACAATCTTGGATATATAAAATTTCCTACATAGTCAGGTTTCAAAGGGGTGTCTGCTGTTAAATCAATCTAACCTGCAATATCGTTTCGGGGGACACCAGCACGATTTAAGGCAAAAAAATCCTGCTGAATTAACTGGATTCCAGGGAGCAGAGGGAAGTTGATAACTAAGCTATAAAAAGAGTTGAAAAGGCCGTCTAAATAGTAGGCAAGACTCCAGCAGCCAACCGCAACTGCCAATTACCAAAGGAGGGAGCAGTGTATGAAACTGACGGGTTGAGTCCCCTAAAATCGCCGCTTGGTTTGCGATCGACTCTACAGGAATTAACCCTGTACGACTTTCTCCTAGAATCTGAGTGTCCGGGGGCCGAAGTTGCTAAAATTTTTCAAGCAAACCCTTTAGTTCCGGGCATCATCATCACTCAGCAAGGAAAGTTTATAGGGATGATTTCGCGGCGGCGTTATTTTGAACACATGAGCCGCCCCTACAGCTTGGAGTTATTTTCTCAACAGCCTTTGTTCATACTCTACCGCTTTACTAAAACTGATATGTTGGTTCTCGATCGCGAAACCTCAATTATGACGGCAGTGCGGCAGTCTTTGGAGCGATCGCCCGAACTAATCCACGAACCAATTGTAGTACAAGTAGAACCGGAAACTTACAAACTTTTAGACGTACACCAACTGCTGCTTTCTCAGTTGCAAATTCACGAGTTATCAACCGTGGCGATGCGCGAGTCGCAAGCGCAATTGAGACATCAAGCCCAACAGCTCGAACTTGCCCTGCTGGAACTTCAGCGCACTCAAACTCAACTAATTCAAACAGAGAAAATGTCTTCTTTGGGGCAGTTAGTAGCAGGAGTAGCTCACGAAATCAACAATCCCATCGGCTTTATTTACAGCAATTTGCACCACGCTAAAGAGTACACGCAAAGTTTAATGCGGATGCTCGACATCTACCGACAGCACTGTCCCGAACCCATCGCAGCAGTTGAAGCGGAAGCAGAAAAAATCGAATTCGATTATTTGCTAGAAGACTTGCCGAAAGTCTTAAATTCTATGCAGCAAGGTGCAGAAAGAGTGCGCGACATCGTTTTGTCGCTGCGGAATTTTTGCAGGTTAGACGAAGCTGAAATGAAGCAGGTCAACATTCACGACGGTATCAACAACACGATTATGCTGTTGCAAAGCCAGCTTAAAGGGAAACCGGGGCAGGAGGCGATAGAAATTTACAAAGAATACAGCGACTTGCCGCTGGTGCAGTGCTATCCCGGACAGCTCAATCAGGTATTT
Source organism: Oscillatoria nigro-viridis PCC 7112 (assembly GCF_000317475.1). Classification (NCBI taxonomy): domain Bacteria; kingdom Bacillati; phylum Cyanobacteriota; class Cyanophyceae; order Oscillatoriales; family Oscillatoriaceae; genus Phormidium; species Phormidium nigroviride. Next base: position 2,091,640 of record NC_019729.1, on the reverse strand, counting down.
ATGAATATTTTACTTAATGCAATTTACGCTCTTGTTGAGTCTAATAAACACGAAAAAGTCGATAAAAAAAGCCCGAATAAGTCGCAATCATGCGAGCAAAAGCAGTCTTGTATAAAGACTCAATTATCACTTTCTAACTCTACCCGCCTGATTCCTGCGATTTGGATTCGCACCGAGTTAATTGAGAAAAAAAAGGTAATAATTAAAATTTCTGACAACGGCCCGGGGATGACAGAAGATGTTCGGAAGCGGTTGTTTGACCCTTTCTTTACTACTAAGCCGGTCGGCCAAGGAACGGGTTTGGGACTGTCGATTAGCTATGAAATTGTTGTCAACCAACACGGCGGCGCATTGAAGTGCTTTTCGGAACCGGGAAAAGGAGCAGAATTTGCGATCGAAATTCCGCTTCAACAGTCTTCCCTAGCACAGATTTTGCCTCGCTTTGCGTGATATAGCAGAAGGAAGTTCGGCAACAGATTCGCTTTCTGAGGATTTAACAGATGTCAAGAAGGAAGAAGGAAGAAGGCAGAAGGAATGAGAAAGAAGGAAGGAGGAAGAAGGCAGAAGGCAGAAGGAAGAAGCAATAAAAGTTAGGGACTCGGCCGTTGAAACCGCTTAAGAGTCAAACTTTCGTCCCTCTCGCTCGAGACTAAAGAATAAAGCCCGTCAGCTACCGCAAACCTTTGCAAACCCACTTCCACAAAGGATGACTCGGCCCCTGTTGGCGAATGCGGCGAACTTGTTGTTCCAAACCCTGTTTTTCCCGCAGGGGCAATCCTCGCACCATATTGCGACTTTGCCAAGTTAGCACTGCTAAAGTCATTCCCAAGCACAAACCCAAACCGAGAGTCGGCCAGCGATGAAAAGATAAACCGTAGCGCACCGCCGCCCAAGTGAAGTGTTCTAACCACAAAGCGATTTCGCGGCGCAAACCCCAAATGCTCAAAGAACCGACGGTAATCCACAGCAATATCACTGTTAACCAGCGGCCGTAAACTGTTAGTTTGTGAAGCCTTTGGACTTCAATTTGAAAAGTTTCGTCAGTAGTCATTTGTTATTTGTTATTTGTCATTTGTCATTTGTCATTTGTCATTTGTCATTAGTTATTGATTATTGAGGATTTATTATGAGTCAGTCAACCGTTAACCGTCAACGGTTAACCGTCAACAGTTAACCGTCAACCGCCAATTAAACTTCCTCTGACTGGTTGATTCCTTCTGCGGGGACGGGGATAGAGTGGCCGGTGCGACTGCGCCACCAAGCTAGCAGCGTACTGGCAATGAAAATACTCGAATACGCACCCGCAATAAAGCCGACAATCAAAGCTAAAGCAAAGTATTTGAGGGTTTCGCCGCCAAACAAAAAGATTGAAAACAAAGTCAGCAGCGTTGTCATCGTCGTGTTAATTGACCTTCCCAGCGTCTGCATGACCGCATCATCGACAATTTGATCGATCGACTGTCCCGGATTTAGCTTGATTACTTCGCGCACGCGATCGTAAATTACCACAGTATCGTTAACAGAAAAACCGATGATTGTCAAGATTGCCACGACAAATAAACTGTCAACTTCCACACCTAGAACTAAACCTAAAATTGAGAAAATACCAACAGTAATGAACACGTCGTGAAACAGAGCTACAAAAGCAAAAAAGGCATAATCTAACTGAAATCGAAATGTCAGATAAATAGTAATGCCAACAAAGGAAAGCAATACAGCTAACAATCCAGAAGTAAATAATTGTTTGCCGAGGGTAGGCCCAACCGTATCAATTTGAGTAGATTTCGGGGCAAAAGCGCCTATTTTATCCTTCAATGCTGTTTGCAACTTAGTGCGTTGTTCGACATCCAAAGTTTTCGTTCGTAGCGACAAACCTCGCTGTTCTTTGCCGATAACTTGAATGCTGCTGCCTGCCAAACCTTGGGCGTCCAGGACTTGGCGGACAGCAGCAATATCGATGGGTTTACAATTTTCCGGTTTCGTGCAGTCAAGTTCAAATTGCAGGCGAGTGCCGCCGATAAAATCTAAACTGGGGCGCAGCGGTGCGCGAATGTCGGGACGAGTCCAAGAAATCGCCATCGACACTATACCTGCGAGGATTATAGCGGCGGAAATACTCCACCAGATCGATCGCTGTTTGATTACACTGAATTGCATAATTTAAAAGAAGAGGGAAGTTCGGCAACGAGCAATATACGGGATGTAACGGATGGAAGAAGGAAGGAAGAAGTTAGTTAACAAATCACCAACAGTCAACAGTCAACAGTCAACAGTTAACTATTAGCAGTTTTCGACAAACCGGGACAGAACCACTGAGGTTTCCGCAATCCTGGAAAGCTCAATACTACGAACAGCAGAGTGCGGCTGCAAGTGAGCGCAGTAAACATACTCACTCCCACCCCCAATGCCAGAGTTACAGCAAACCCTTTAACTAAACCAGCGCCCAACCAAAACAAAGCAGCACAAGCAATAACTGTTGTGACGTTACCGTCTAAAATGCTGGAAAAAGCGCGGTAAAAACCCGATTCGACCGATCGATAAAGCGATTTCCCCGCCCGCAACTCTTCCCGCGTGCGCTCAAAAATCAGCACGTTAGCATCCACGGCCATCCCGATGCTGAGCACGAAACCGGCAATTCCCGGCAGCGTTAATGTCACTCCCAACAGCACGAAAGCTGCCCAAGTTAATAGAGCATAAATTAACAGCGCAATATTAGCAATTACGCCGGGGAGTCGATAGTAGGCAACCATGAAAATCAAGACCAAAATTAAGCCGCCGATACCTGCGTTAATACTGCTTTGAATGCTGTCTTTACCCAAGCTGGCGCCGACAGTGCGGTTTTCTACAATTTCGACCGGCACGGGCAAAGCGCCGCCCCGCAATTGCACTGCTAAATCGTTGGCTTCTTGCGTTGTAAAGTTGCCTTGAATTACGGCACTCCCACCAGTAATTCCTGTCTGAGCAAATTCAACGCCGACGACTGGAGAACTGATCATTCTTTCGTCTAGGAAAATACCGATACTGCGTCCGGTGCCGGCTAAATTTTTAGTGAGTTGGGCAAAGAGTTCGCCTCCTTTGGTATCGAAAACAAGAGCAACGTTCCAGTTCTTCCCAGCCGCCAAGGGTTGAGGTTGAGCGTCTTTGAGGTTTTCGCCACCGAGGCCGCTGCTTTTGAAGAGTTTGGCGATCGCCTCATTGCTTCTTTTCAAAGCAGCCTGATTTTCTTTAATTGCTGCCTCATTATTGCTAGTTTTCAATGCTGTTTGTTTGACCAGCAATTCCTGCTGCAACTGCCTTTCAATGGCTAATTGTGTTTCTGTTCCGGGCAGTTGTTCCAGAAATTCTAGCTTTGCCGTGCCGCCCAAAACTCGTTCTGCTTGCTGCGGGTCATTTACTCCGGGCAACTGCACGAGAATTTGGTCTTCTCCTACTGTTTGGACTAATGCTTCGGAAACGCCCAAACCGTTGACGCGGTTTTCGACAATCCGCCGCACTGCTTCTAACATTCCCTGGTCAATTTTGGGAATTGTGGGGGTAGTTTTTACTTGAATTGTGAGTTGCGACCCTCCTTGCAAGTCTAATCCCAGCCGCGTCGGAATTGTTACTATTACAGTAATGGCGGCGATGATTAAAACAAAAATTAGGGCTAATATGGAACGTTGTTTTTGCATATTTAATTATTAGTCATTGGTCAGTTGGCAGTTGTCAGTTGGCAGTTGGCGGTTGGCAGATTTTAGTCAACAGTCATCAGTCATCCGTCAACAGTCATCAGTCAACAGTCAACAGTCAACCAATGACTATTGACTAATCACTATTTATACTCGCAAAGCTACCATTTTTTGGACTGCTTCGACAATTTGAGTGGGCTGGACAATGGTCAGTCTTTCCAAATTCCCGTTGTAAGGTGTGGGAATATCTTGTGAAGACAGGCGCAAAACCGGTGCGTCGAGTTCGTCAAAAAATCGATCGCTAATCGAAGCAATTAGTTCGGCACCGATGCCTCCTGTTTTCATGCACTCCTCTACAATAATTACTTTGTGAGTTTTGCGAATGGATGCGCCGATGGTCTCCATGTCCAGGGGTTTGAGAGAAATTAGGTCGATTACTTCTGGATCGTAACCTTCTTTTAGCAGGGCGGGCACGGCTTGCATGACGTGGTGTCGCATCCTGGAATATGTCACGATTGTGACATCTTTGCCCGATCGCACGATTTCTGCTTTGTCCAGCGGCACTAAATATTCTGTTTCTGGCAAATTTTCTTTGAGATTGTAAAGAAGAACGTGCTCGAAAAACAGAACGGGGTTATCGTCGCGGATGGCTGATTTTAAGAGTCCTTTGGCGTTGTAGGGAGTCGAACAGGCGACTATTTTCAAACCCGGTACTGCTTGGAAATATGCTTCTAAGCGCTGGGAGTGTTCCGCGCCGAGTTGCCGCCCCACGCCGCCGGGCCCGCGAATTACCATTGGCATTTTGAAGTTGCCGCCGGAGGTGTAGCGCAGCATTCCGGCATTGTTGGAAATTTGGTTGAAGGCCAGCAGCAAAAAGCCCATGTTCATGCCTTCGATGACCGGCCGCAGTCCCGTCATTGCTGCGCCTACTGCCATGCCTGTAAAGCTATTTTCGGCGATCGGGGTGTCGAGCACTCTAAGTTCGCCGTATTTGTTATAGAGGTCTTTGGTTACTTTGTAGGAACCGCCGTATTGACCTACGTCTTCGCCGAGTACGAATACGGCGGAGTCGCGGGCCATTTCTTCGTCTAACGCCTCGCGGAGGGCGTTGAAAAGTAAGGTTTCTGCCATAGGAGGTGAAGCAATGATTGCAGGAGGGTCAGATTAGAATCTTAACCTTTTGGGGGTGTCGATCTAGGAGTCGATCGAACATTTTGTACTTAAAGCGTGCAGAATTGGCAATGCCATTATCATGTTTGGCTATTTTTGTCAAATCATTGAAAAACTATTCTTTTGTTCAAGAGTAATTTGCGTTTATATAATATGAATTAGTTTTGAGGAAAGCAGCAATGTTACAGTACAACTTGCCGAGGAACTTGCCCTCAGCCGACGAACTGCCAGACTCGGATGAAACGCCTGTGGATAACGAACTGCAAGAACTAATACCGGGGTTGTTAAAAGCAATCTTGCTGATACTTTGGTCAGAACGCATGGACTGGTTTTTTGGGATAGATATGGGTATTTACTATCACCCTGACAAGCCAGCTATTGTCCCAGATGCTTTCTTGAGTTTAGGAGTAGAACGGTTTTACGACGAAGAATTGCGTCCCAGTTACGTGGTGTGGGATGAAAATGTCATGCCGCTGTTCGTGCTAGAAGTTGTTTCCCAAAATTATCGCAAGGAATACAGCACGAAATTGGAAGAATATCAAGCTTTAGGCGTACTTTATTACGTGATTTATTCTTCCCGCCGCCGTCGCAAACCGCGTTTGGAAGTACACAAGTTAGTCAATGGCAAGTATGAACTGCAGTCAGGAAATCCTGTTTGGATGCCAGAAATAAGTTTGGGAATTGGTTGTGAAAGGGGAAATTATTCTGGGGTGACAAGGGAGTGGTTGTATTGGTACGATGCCGATGGCAAACGCTATTTGACACCTGAAGAACAAGTGAAGCAGGAAGCGCAGCGCGCCGAACAGTTAGAGCAGCGCGCCGAACAGTTAGAGCAGCGCGCCCAACAATTAGATCGGCGCGCCCAACAATTAGCTCAAAGATTGCGAGAGTTGGGAGTAGATCCAGACAATTTGAACTAATGGCAGTCAGTAATTCGATCGATCGCTATTTTGTTTCAGGTAGGGGCGCTCGATAATTTATATTTCAGCAAAATGTTTTTGCAATAAATCGTGAATAAATCGGTAGCGCCGATCGCCAGTTTTTTGCAGCAGCAGGCGATCGCCCGCAGCATCGAGAAAACGCCTGTAATCCCAAGGAATGTAGCCGCTAGACCACAGCACCACGCGCAAGATAAAACTTTCAATCCCCGGAATTCCCGGCAAAAAAGCACTAATTACCGCAGCAACAGCACCCGCAATTATTCCCCAAATTGACCCGGAGACTAGGCTGGCAATTAATCCCAAAATCACCCAAATCAGCCCGCCAACCAGCTTAACTCCCAACTGATACTTGCGCCGTTCCTCCTCTGTTTGCAGCCAGCTAGACGGTATGCGATCGAGGTAAAATTCTTGAATTCCTTGCTGTTCCATCCTTCTGGCCAACCATCCCAGCCAGTGGCGAATTTGTTCGGGCCGCAGTTCCTTACCTCTGGGATACTGCTTGACTTGCCCGGTCATTTGGTGGCGAATATAGGCAGTTAACAGATATTTGCGCTGTTCTTCTGCGGAAGTTATGCGCTTCCAAGCTTCAATTAAAATATCGTCGTAAGCCAAAGCCATCATGCTCAGAAGCAAGGGAACTTTTGCCAATTTCAACAATTCCGGTTCATGCTCAATGCTGTACCAAAGTTCGCGGCTTCTGGCTTCTAGCAGATAATTTTGAATTTTAGTTTCTGTTAAAGGTTTCAATAAAACCGCTGCTTGCAGGCGAAATCTAGTATGGCAGTTTTTGTAAGCTTCAAAACTGCTGCAAGCTACTAAATGTTTGGGTTTAAATTCGCTTTCAACAAAGTGATTGATTGCTTGAATGCAGATATTTTGGCGGTGGGTTTCCACTTCGTCCAAGCCATCTAGGAGAGGCAGCAATTTTTGTTCGGCAAGCCATTTTTTGCCGACAGCAGGAGAGATGCCGTATTTGAACTGAAGTTGAGCAATTAACCAATCGGCGATCGGCCCGGATTCTGCTTTCCACGATCCGAGTTCAAACAGCACTGGTACGGGCAAACTAGCATCTTTTTGGGCGCGGGAAACTAACACCCGAGCTAATTCTAGCAGCGTCGTAGTTTTGCCTGCACCCGTCGCTCCCAAAATTACCAATTTGCCACCAGTGCGATCGAACACTTTGGCAATGCTGGCTTTGGGAGGAAGCCGAAAACTCGGACGGTTGCCGGCTTTCACTTCCACATCCCAACAGCGGTTAACCCCCGTTGGCGGCGAGTCTTGGCTGAGGTTAGCTAGCACAGCAGCGTGCAAAGACTGCAACCGTCCTGCTTGGACTTCCTGCTTCACCTCCTCCAACAATCGATCGCGAGGCGGTTGTAATCTCAGAGGAATCAATTTTGACATTTTATGTACCTCGCGCTGAACGCTTACTTTCGCAAATTTGCGCGCAAATACCCCAGAGCAAGATTACCATCAGTACAGGCGTCCAGTATATATTATTGACTCAAATTATTGCGACAATTATGGATCTGAAATTTTATACAAAAATCCTGACCCTGTGGGTAGCACTAGGTATTTCCACTATAAATTAACTGGCGATCGCCCCAACTCCCAAATAAAAATTATTAGTATAGATACAGAGAGGGTTTTTTATGTCATTTACGAAGGGTCAAATCATCACAGTAAGCTTAGCAGGAGTGGCAACAGCGGTGGGAGTGGCTGTTGCAACTATACAGTCGGGTGCGATGAAACAATCCCATCTTCCCCTTGCAGAATCGCCGGCATCCACCAGAAACCAGATTGCAGGGCCGGCGAACAACCCTGAATCTCGGCAACCAGAACCTCTGCAAGCACAAACCCAGGCTAGGGAATCTCCCCCATCTCAATCTCAACCAGCCAAAAGCCCAGCACTTCAACCCTCGCGAGTTGCAGGAGTCTCTGGGGCAAAAGTTGAGCCAGTAGTTGTCACACCGCCAACTTCGGGTTGCAAAATCAGCCAAGCTGTAGTCAGCGATCCGAATCCACCGCTAAATGTGCGATCGATCCCGCAAGTAAGCGGCAGCCAAATAGTAGGAAAACTTAAAAATAATACCTTTGTTTCAGTCGCCGAAGAACAAAACGGTTGGCTGCGAATTACCGATCCAGTTCCCGGTTGGGTTGCGAAAAGACGCACCGAAAGCAGTTGTTCTAAAGTCAACCAGCAGATTAATTTTCTGCCGGGAGGAGATGAGGCGATCGTTAAAGGTCGAATCATCGGCGGCGGCAGTCATTCTTACATAATTCGCGCCCGAAAAGGTCAAACTATGACTGTTAGGAATCGGAAAGATGTTTTCCCGCAAATTATAACTCCTCGTGGCAAACTTTTAGCAGGAGATCCTTATCAAGGCAATGAAACAGAGTGGACTGGAAAAGTTCCTGTAACAGGGAATTACACATTACAATTAGACTCTAATTTCCGGGGATACGAATACGAATTTTCGGTTAAATTGCGATAATTTTCCTGACATCTGTAGGAACAGGGCACTGCCGTGCCTACCCGGAGCTGCGACTTTTAATAAATAGTATAATTAAGGAATCTCGGCAAGTGATATATCAAGAATCGCAAATTTCTGCCAATCTTCCGAATCAAAGTGCCACCATTCTGTTGTGATACCGATAAATCCCTGTTTTTTCATCGCATCCTTAAGCACTTGACGGTTTTTCCGAGATTCCGCGCTGCCGCCTTGATAATCTCCGTGAGCTTTTTCGGTAAAATCATCGTAAGGTGTTGGCATTTCTAATTCTTTGCCAGCGCGATCGACTAAAGTCAAATCAATAGCAGCACCGCGATTGTGCCGCGAACCCCTAGCAGGATTAGCAACATAGCGCGGATCTGGCCAAGCTTGCCACATTTCCTTAGTCACAGAGAAAGGCCTGTAGCAATCGTAAACTTTCAAACCCAATCCAATTTTTTCCAAATCTGTTTGAACTAGCGCTAACTTTTGAGCAACAGAACTTCTCAAGGCGCATTTCGATATAGGGTAAAGTTTTCGTTTCAAGAAATTGTTAGTAGTGGCGTACCGGATATCGAGGCGAATGTTGGGATTTACGGTGCGGATGTCAACCAGTCGCGCCGCACTGGGAAGTTGACTCATGAAAATACTTTCAGGTACTACTGGGTTTGGTTCTGGTTGGGTAATTTGCACTTGTGGCGGCTCCTGGGCGCGGACAAATGTTGTATAATTCTGTGTGGTTGTAGATAGTAATATTAGGATGAATAGAATTAGATATCTTGTAAATCGACTAAGTTTCATAACTTTGTTAATTTGAGGTTTTATATGGGCTTTCACAATTCATATCTTCGGGGATTTTCGCGTTTTTCGTCTTGTCTGCCAGCCCGCCAGACCGACAAGGGTTGAAACCCCTGTCTCATAGCTAAAGTCCTCTGAAGAGGACTGAATATATTTCTCTAAAACTTTTATTTTATGAGTCTTTCAGTCGGTTTTAACCGACTTTAGCTATGAGACGGGGGTTTTAACCCCCGGCGGACAGTGGGACAAGCGCGAGAATGATAAATCACTTCTCGAACTAATTTTTAATTGTTAATTCTCCTCAAATTCCCAAGCGCTGATACACTAAATCTAAGTGCCTCAATTGATACTGCGGATCGAAACAATCATCAATTTCTTTGGTGGTCATCTTAGCTGTTACCCGATCGTCCTTAGCAATTAAATAGTAGAAATTGCCGCCCGGTTTGTTCCAAGCTTCGTGAGCACAAGATTGCACAATTTTGTAGGCTTCTTCGCGACTCGTGCCTTTTTCTACTAAAGCTAACATCACGCGCTGGCTGAAGATGACTCCGCCGTAAAGGTTCATGTTTTGTTTCATGTTTTCGGGATAGACTAGCAGGTGTTTTACTAAGTCTGTGGTTTCTACTAACATGAAGTGAGTTACTGTAGAACTGTCGGGCAAAATCATCCGTTCTACGGAACTGTGAGAGATGTCTCTTTCGTGCCAAAGTGCCACGTTTTCTAAGGCGGCGACGGCGTTGGCGCGAACAATTCTCGCCATCCCTGTGAGTCTTTCCGATCGAATCGGGTTGCGTTTGTGGGGCATGGCGGATGAGCCTTTTTGCCCTTTGGAAAAGAATTCTTCGACTTCGAGAACGTCGGTGCGTTGCAGGTTGCGGATTTCTACTGCAAAACGCTCGATCGATGCTGCTAAGAGTGCTAAGGTTTGGACGTATTCGGCGTGTCGATCGCGGGAAATGACTTGAGTGGATGCACAATCGGGTTCGAGTCCGAGGTTTTGGCAGGCGATCGCTTCAATTCGCGGATCGATATTAGCATAGGTTCCGACTGCGCCGGAGATTTTGCCGACTGCGATGGACGATCGCAAATTCACCAATCGGGCGCGGTTGCGAAAAACTTCGGCCAGCCATCCTGCTAGTTTAAAGCCAAAGGTGATGGGTTCGGCGTGAATTCCGTGCGATCGGCCGACCATGACGGTATTGCGATGCTGTTGAGCCTGATAGCGAATAGCTTGACTCAATTCTTCGACACGTTCTAACAAGATATTGACGCTAGCGACTAATTGCAGCGCCAAAGCGGTATCGAGCACGTCGGAACTGGTTAAGCCGAGGTGAATGTAGCGGCCGGCATCGCCTACATATTCGTTGACATTTGTCAAGAAGGCGATCATGTCGTGGCGGACTTCCGCTTCTATTTCGAGGACTCGTTTGGGGTCAAAATTAGCCTTAGCTTTGATTTCTTCGACTGCGGCGGCGGGGATGTAGCCGAGTTCGGCTTGAGCTTCGCAGACAGCGATTTCTACTTGCAGCCAGGTTTTCAGTTTGGCGGTTTCAGTCCAGATGTTGCCCATTTCGGGCAAGGTGTAGCGCTCTATCACGGTGGGAGTTGGGGAATGCGATCGTCCTATTGTACATCTGCGAGGCATCCGTCTTGAGTCGGGAGGGGGAATTTGGAGCGATCGAAGCAGAGGCGATCGAACTGTCACAGTAGGCGCTTTGAATATTTCGCGTGTTGCGGATATTGCGTTTATGTGCGGCAAGTGTTACCGTGAAGAAAACGATCGAGTATGCACCGGACGAATGCTGACAAACCCTTTCTGGTGCTGTAAGGGTTTTGCGCGATCGTACTTTTAGCCTGCTCAGCATTACATCAACTCACCGTAACTCAGAGAAAAACACATCAAAAAATAAAGTTGCTATGTTGAAGCAAAAAGCGTCCCCTAAGTCAGTTTTAATTCCCGAACAAGAACAAGAAGCAATAGCAAAATTAGATCAGATTCTCAGTCTCGAATCAGCACAGCCAAAATTAGTCGGAAGTAACGGAGAAGAAATTATAATTCCGCGATCGGTTTACAATTTACTCGGTCAAGTTGTGCGCGCAATGGCATCCGGTCAAGCTATTTCCCTAGTGCCTCACAATCGCGAAATCACCACGCAAGAAGCTGCGGATATCCTGAATGTATCGCGACCCTTTCTCGTCAAGTTACTGGAAAAAGGCGAAATTCCCTACATCAAAGTTGGTTCGCACCGACGCATACTTTTCCAAGATTTAATGACCTACAAGGAACAGCGGAAAATTCAGCGCCGCCAAGGACTTAAGGAACTAACTCAATTTCTTCAAGATGAAGGTTTTTACGAAGAATCTGTATCGGATGCGAGTTAAGTAGTATGGAAGTTCCTTCGGTTGTTTTAGATTCCTGCGTTATTTTCCCTATGCCTTTATGCGATACGCTGCTGCGTGCTGCTGAGGCTGAGTTGTACTGCGTTCACTTTTCACAAGAAATTCTAGATGGTGCTACCCGCAATCTTGTAAAAAAAGGCAGAATGACAGAGGTCAAAGCAGCACGTTTTCAGGCGATGATAAAAAACACCTTTCCTGAAGCAACTGTCGAAGTGCCTGCAAGTTTGGTGGAAGCAATGACAAATCATCCGGGCGATCGTCATGTTGTAGCTGCTGCGATCGTAGCCAATGCTAAGGTCATAGTTACAGATAACCTCAAACATTTCCCAAAAGAGGCTTTAGAAACTTACGGCATTGAGGCGCAGCACCCCGATATATTTCTAACTGAACTTTTCGATAAATATCCAGAGTCAATGGTTGAGATAATTCAGCAGCAGTTTGAATATCTCAAACCACCACCTCATACAGTTGCAGAACTTCTTGAAAAACTAGAAAATAACAATAGAGTACCGGGATTCGCTAACAGAGTTCGCCTAAGAATTTACCAGCAATAAAAGGATCTACAAGATGAATAGCCATTACAGTCTCATCATCGAGTGGTCAGAAGAAGATCGACTTTTTGTTGTCAGCTTGCCGGAGTTTACCGATGTCATGCAGCCTTGCACTCACGGACACACTTACGAGGAAGCGGCAAAACACGGACAAGAATTGTTAGAAACATTGATTGAACTCTATCAAGAAGATGGCAAACCTCTACCAGAACCCCAGACTTTGGGAAAACGATTGCAGATTGCGTAAAGTTGTTAATACCAAGGATTATCAATCCAAACGCATACTATTTCATTTTTACTGAGCGATCGCGTCCCTTGAGTTAGTTGGATGACTGGTAAAATAAGTGCGATCGCCTCCTTTGTTAGTGAAGTAAGTGAGGAGCGAGCCCAGTATTTTTGAAGATGCCGTACTCTGCTAATAACGCACCCTACTTTACTAATCAAACACTTCATACGTATAGTCAGGGCTGCTACCAGTCCGGATCATCTCGAAAGCCTTCATTTCTCTTCCTTTTCCTTGACAGCGAGTGGGATTACCAGCCTCCCGTATATTCCATGAAGGTTCAACCTGCACCCAGATTACGCATCTACGAGTATTGCCTGCTACGATCCCTCCACTCAAAGTTTCTGCATAAACTCCAATTTCTGCATTGCTAACTCTTGTCTTTAAAGCTGAACCACAAGCTCCTGGTTGAAGCTGTAACCATCCTCTAGACCACGTTTGTCCTTGTGGATCGGTCCACGACACTGCTACAAAAGCTTTCTTAGCCGCCCTATTACATACAACAAAATCTGCACGCGCTGGAGCAGTAAACACTAAACCTAGAGAGGACATAAATACTCCAGTTATGGTTGCGATGGCCGCGGAGCCAAGAATCTTCAACTTCATTGTTTTATCCTTGAATGAGGTCTAATAATTAATAACCCACCCCGATCGCCTTAGTTAAGACTGACCCGTAATATAAGATGGAGTCATTTTTTATACTTTATTATTTCCCGAATCTCAAAGGTATCAGCATTTTTGAGTGGCGGAAAATGGCGGAAAAAGACGGGAGTTTTATTAAGAATATTTACAAGGGGCGGATTTTAGCGGATAATGACGGATAGAGTAAGATTTTTAACAGACTATGGACGTAACAAAGGTGTTGAAATATTTAGACGAACAGGTTGTCGCTCAAACAGGTAAACACCTCGATAGTCTGCAAATAGCAATTCTTAAAGGCGTTCTCAACAGTCAGAAATACGCCGATATTGCGAAAGAATATCAATGTACGCGAGGTCATGCAAAAGATGAAGCTTACGCACTTTGGCAGATTCTTTCTGAAGCGTTGGGAGAAGATTTGAATAAGTCAAATTTTCGTGCTTCTATTGAAAGATTAGGAGTTGACAAATCTCATTATAAAAGTCAAATTATTGGTCATTATGTTATTGGTGGTAATATTAATCCCTGCTCTAATCCTTCAGAAGTAAAAGAAAAATCTAAATCAGAAAATTTTGAATTTATCAGTAGAGAAACTTCCACACATCTTACTAGCAAGGATGACAATATTGAAACTGAGCGAAAGCTAGCTAAACTAGAAACGATACCGCGATTGGTAAAAATTGGATTAACGGCAGAACAAATTGCCCAAGCTCTCGATTTGCCCTTAGAGGAAGTAGAACAAAAGATGCGATAAGTTAACTAACCATGAAATATACAATTGTTATCCAATGGTCTGAAGAAGATCGGTGCTTTGTCGTGTTTTTGCCGGAATTTGAGGATGTCATGCAGCCGGTAACTCACGGAGATTCTTATGAAGAAGCTATCTACAATGCGCGAGAGGTGCTAGAGTTACTAATCGAGAGTTACCAAGCTGAAGGTAAACCATTACCAGCAACTAAGAAGCTAGAAGGATTATTTCAGGCTGCTTAAATTTGTTCAAAGCAATATCAGTCAAATATGGAATAAGTGCAAAGCCGATACACTCTGCTAAGCGGGGCGGCACCGCATTTCCAATTTGCCACATTGCCTTTTTCATTGAACCTTCAAAAATAAATGAATCCGGGAAAGTTTGCAATCTAGCCATTTCGCGAGCTGAAATCACGCGGTTGAGATAAGGATGAATATGAGTGCCACCGTGATTTTCTTTAACAGTCATACTCGGTTTTCCCGGATACTGTCGCTTGAAAGCATCGGCGTAGCTTTCATACAAAGAACCGCCTGGTGGAACTTTAGCAAGTCTTGCCATGTACTCAACAGAATGACGAGTCCATTCGTGGTTAATTTCTGGTATGGGAGTATACTCTGGTAAATCATCAATTGCTGACTCAATCGCTTTGTATTGTTCGGGCAACAATTGCGCCTTCGGATAGGGATTTTGCATCCCAAATCTATTGGCAATAAAAATAGCTCGCGGGCGGATTTGCGCGACTCCATAGGCGGCGGATTCCAGAACAGCAACGGACATATCGGGATAGCCAATTTCCTGAAAAGCCTCGCAAATCGCTTGCTTAACAGCTCCTTTTTGTATAGTCAATATTCCGGGTACGTTTTCGATGACAACATACCAAGGACGTATTTCAGAGACAACGCGGACAAACTCTCTAAAGAGGCGATTTCGAGGGTCGTTGGGGTCGCGTTTTCCTGCAACTGAGAAGCCTTGACACGGCGGCCCGCCTACAACAACATGAACTTCTGGCGAACCAATTTCAGCGAGCAACTTTTGGGGATTTAAGTTTTTTATATCGTCGCACAAGTGATGGCAAGCGGGAAAGTTTTTTGTATGAGTTGCCGAGGCGATGGGATTAATTTCAACGCTTGCTACTGGTCGAAAACCTGCTTGCAATAAACCTTGGGTCATGCCGCCCGCACCGCAAAAAAGATCGACAAATGTATAGTCTGATTTTGGCACTGACTGAGATTTAACATCAATGAATATCTTGTAGGGGTCGCAGTCATTTGCTTCTAGTTCGCGTTGGATGCGTTCGTAACGCCCTAATTTTGCTTTCTTCTGCTTTTTGACAGGAATTGTTTCTGACTCATTTGAGAATAAAGACAGTTGTATTGCTTCCATTTTATATTTTTTTACTGCATTCTATCTGATGTTGCCGACTTGGGGCAGGGTGTAGAGATCGATCGCACTTAGAGTCGGAGAGTGCGATCGTCCTATTGTACCGCTATGTGGCATCAAGGAAAGCTCAGGTTAGCAAGGGCGATCGGGTCAAAGGGCGATCGAGTATAATAGACCTCTTGCAAAAAAGATATATGTTATAATCAGAAGTTTTAAATTTAGCCCCCTAGAGCTAACTCATAATTGTAAATTTCTGAAAACAAATTACAACGCAGACCGTAACGGCGACGGCGATTTCGAGGGAGCATCTCAATGAAAGCAGCCCTCCGCTAGAAATAGGAGTTAGGAGTCAGGAGTCAGAAGCCAGGAGAAAAGAGTCAGAAGTCAGAAGTCAGGAGCCAGAATCAGTGTTTTTACAAATATGAGATGCTCCCGATTTCGATAACGACTCGACAATATTTTAAAAATTTTGAGACTCCGATTGACGTGTTCAATCATAATTCGCTCCTGTGTTATAAATCGATTGTAGTCTTTTTCTATTCGAGAAAGTTTCCCCTTTTTTGGTTTTTTTCTAGGGATATAACTATTAGGGCGATCGTCCTCGATCCCTTGATAGCCACTATCTTGTCAGCTATTTGTTTCGGGATGAAAATGAATTTTACTTTTTTAAAATAAGTTAAAGTCATGGCAATGCCCGGTCCAAAAGCAGTGCAAATAATTTCTCTGGTCTCTTGATTAATTACCAATTGAGTTTTTAGAGTCTGACATTTTTTCTGGCATGAGTAATATCTTTTCTGTTTTTTTTGGGTCGTTCAATCGCTGTTTCTGTGACATCCATCACCACGACCTCTGGATAATCAGAGTTTTTGAGTAATGCCTTTTTCCCAGGAATACGGAACTTTCCCGTTTTCATTAAAGTTGATTCGATATCAGTTACAATTCGGCTGCTGGGTTGATTCAAATACTCCCCAACTTGTCCCAATATGAAAATATGTGCGATATTCTCGCCAATATTAATCGGCGACTAAGACCTGTTCTTCGAGAGCGCCGGATGGTGCGACCTCCTCTTCTGTCTTTAGGATTTTCTACAGCCAAGTTTACGCTTGGCATTAACCATTGCTTTTAGGGTTTGAATCTTGATACCAAATCTACGTTGAAATTGATCGGGTTTCAAATTTAGGTAAAATTGATTTTTCATGATTTACTTATTTTGTAACGACCAACAGAACTTTCTAGCATCTTATCCTGTTTCTAGCAAGACAAGAGTGCAAATAAGTCAGGAGTTGGGATTCAATCAACTCTCAGCAAAAAATTTCATGATATCATAAAACTATTTTGCAAGAGATATAATAAGCTGTCGCGCATCTAAATTAGATTTTTAGGACGGGCGGGACGCCCACCCCACAAAACTTTTAATAAAAATTACTAGACAAATTAGATGCACGCCAGCTCAATCAATAACTAATAACTAATAACCAATGTCCCATGCCCTGTTTGGCCTGTTTTGCCAATAACTTTTTAATTTCTGCGACCTTTTTTAGGGCGTTCCCAACTTTTAGAACCGCCGCTGCGATCGACCTTTTCTCCATGAGGAAACAACTTCCCTTCCAAATATTCGTAAGTTCCCTCAAAATCGCATTGCCCGTACAGAGGACAATCGCGACAATAAACCGCCTTAGTGTAACGCTCCAAATTTTCCCGATTAAAAAAATAAGGTTTGTGACTAAAAGTGCTTGCTACCCACTGCCAAGAAAGATTATTGCTCGCCGGATCTCCATCTAGCAAATGTTGCAAAAACCAGCGAGCTCCGGCTTGCCAGCGCACGCGGCGCCAGTGTACCAGATAAGCGGCAGTCCACATCCGCTGGTGATTGTGCAAATAACCAGTTTCTCGCAACTCGCGGCTGAAACTGTCGATGCAAACCAAACCAGTCGTGCCCTCGACGACATCCTGCGGCAGAGTTTCGCTGTAATCTTTAGCAGTGTAACCAGTTTTGTAGGCTTCCCGGTCTTGCCAAATCCCGTTGCCCAATTCGGCGTACAGTCGCTGCCAATAATCCCGCCAACCCAACTCGTTGACAAGTTTCACTGCCTCTTCTGGATTCCGCACCTTCTCCAGTACGGCATCCCGGACTTCGGCAAGACTCAAAACGCCGTAGCGCAAATAGGGCGACAAGCGCGTTACCGCACCGTTGAGGAAATTGCGGGTTGAGGCGTACTTGCCGGGGTCAATTTGTTGCAGGGCTGTCTCGGCTGCTTTCCGCCCGCCTGGGGTTGGGGGTACGCTGCTGTCCCGGGCGGCGGCTTCGGGGAACTGTTGGCGCACGTAGGCAATTAATTCGTCGCGGCTGGCAAATTCCCGCTTCATGTCCTGACTCATTCTTTTCTCAAGCACCTGTTATTGTTTCTTAATGTTAAAGCTATGCGATCGATCGTGCGGGGTCGATCTGCCTAACTTGCCCGCTTGCTCCTGGTAACGTACAGTTTGCCCCAGCAGGAATTGATCGTCGGTTCGCAGCCAAAATTAGCATCAAAGTCAGTACACTCAGGGATAAATATCATACCAAAATCTCATGGAAACTTTTCCGGCGGACGCTCAAGCGATCGCCAGCTTAGCTAACCGACAGCAGCAAGGTACAAAACAACTGGAAAACA